>NZ_LT629786.1:4353946-4664942 GCF_900105675.1 Pseudomonas synxantha
GCAAGATTTCCCACCAGGACCTGAACCTCGAGCAAGGCACGCGCCTGCCCGTCAAGACCCTGCAGATCAGCATCGATTGCAATGCGCCCAGTCGCTATGCCCTGCGCATGCGCGACAACCGCGACGGCTCGGCCACGGTCAACAGTGAGATTTACTACGGGCTGGGTTTCGACCGCAGCGGCAACCGAATCGGCCTTTACTCCATGAGCTTTGACCCACGGCAAACCCAGGCGGACAACAGCGCGTCGATCTACGGCACCGAGTCGACCACCGGCGGCGTGGCCTGGCGCACCGCCAACCTCAACCCTATCGACATAGGCGCCAACAGCTACCTGGGCTTTACCGACATCGAAGGCAGCGTCGCTGGCCCCTCGGCGATTGGCACGCTGACCGGCACCGTGAGTATCCACACCGTGATCAGCGCCCGGCGCAACCTCGACCTGAGCGTCGACACGCCCCTGGATGGCTCCGCCACGCTGGAAGTGGTTTACCTCTAGACCTTCTCGCTGGTGACTTGCACATAGCGCGCCCGCCCGGCACCCAGGCCCGCCACGATCGCGCCCAGGCCGATCACTGCGAAGATCCAGCCGGTAGCGTCCCAGCCACCGGTCCAGTCATGCACCGGGCCGACAGCGAACGGGCCCATGGAGGCCAGGGTGTAGCCGAAGCCCTGGGCCATGCTCGACAGGTTGGCGGCGACGTGGGAATCGCGCGAGCGCAGCACGATCAAGGTCAGCGCCAGGCTGAAGGTGCCGCCCTGCCCCAGGCCAAGCAGAATCGCCCAGCCCCACAGGCCATCCAAGGGCGCATAGAGACAACCAAACAGGCCGCCGAGGGTCAGCAGCATCACCACCACAATGGCCAGGCGCTGGTCTTGGCCACGGGTGGCCAACCAGGGCGCGGCGAGCGAACTGAACAATTGCACAATGATCGAGCCGGACAGCGCCAACCCGGCCTCAGTAGCACTCAAGCCGCGCCCGATCAGGATCGACGGCAGCCAGCCAAACACGATGTAGGCCAGGGAAGATTGCAGGCCCATGTACAAGGTGACCTGCCAGGCCAGCGGGTCGCGCAGCAAACCTCTTACGCGATAGGCAACCTGATGGGCACCGTGTTTCGGCCCAACCTGGGGCAACCAGAACAACGCCGCCAGCAGCGCCGGCAGAATCCAGAACCCCAGGCCGATGTTCCAGCTGCCGCCGTAGTAATGACTCAACGGCACCGTAGCCCCCGCCGCCAGTGCGGCGCCCAGGCACAGGGCCATGGTGTACACGCCAGTCATGGTGCCGGCGTGCCTGGCAAAGTCACGCTTGACGATGCCCGGCAACAACACGCCGATGATGCCGATACTCGCACCGGCGATCAGGCTGCCGGCAAACAGGCCAACCTCACCCAAGGAGCTGCGCAGAATGATGCCGGCGGCCAGCGTCAGCAAAATTCCCAGCACCACCCGCTCAGCACCAAAGCGCCGCGCCAGCACCGGCGCCAGCGGTGCGAACAGGCCCAGGCACAGCACCGGCAACGTGGTCAGCAACCCGGCCTTGGCCGCCGACAACCCCAGGCTCGCGGACACCTCGCTGAGCAGCGGCGCCATGCTCGACAGCGCCGGGCGCAGGTTCAGCGCCACCAGAATCAGCCCCAGCAGCAACAGCCATGGGCGGGCGACGAGCGGCGACGTGTGTTGCACCACCTCGTCATCGGCTTCGGCGTCGATCAACAGTTCTTCAAGTTCAGTCTTGCGTTGGGTTTCAGGGTTCATTGATCAACTGCCGGCAGAGGGATTTGGCGCGTTCGGGGTCTTGGTGTTCCACCGCGTCGAGCAAGGCGCTGTGCAGGTCGAGCACGGGCTGACGACGTGGTGAGATGTTCAAGGTCTGGCGCAACTGCGCGCCGACGATGGCGGAAAAGTAGTGGTACAGCTCGCTCAACGCCGGGTTATGTGCGGCGTCTACCAGCCGACGGTGGAACACCAGATCAGCGTTGATGTAAGCCTCCAGGTCACCGTGATACAACTTGGCACTGGCCTGGAGCGCCTGGCGCAACGCGTCTAGGTCTTCATCGGTGCGACGCACTGCGGCGAGGCCGATAGCCTCCACCTCCAGGATCTGCCGCGTCTCCTGCGCCTGCTCCAGGGAGCAATGGGACAGCGCACGCATTGTGCCCAGCGGGTCGGTCATCGAGCGCAAATAGCTGCCGTCACCCTGGCGGATTTCGATCAAGCCAGAGAATGCCAATACACGCATGGCCTCGCGCACGGTATTGCGGCTGATGCCCAGCTCGGCAGACAGCTCCGGCTCGGTAGGCAGGCGTTCGCCGATGGCCCACACGCCTTGGGCAATGCGCAGGCGCAACTGCTCCAGGGCCTGGTCGACCAGGGAGCGTTTGATCAGTGGGGCGATGTCTGTCATGGGGTTTGCGCTTTCGTCCAATCATAGGATGAATTTTCCTACAGGCTATTAGGAGTTGCCTACAAAGGCAACGCACTAGGGTTCTTAGGCAGCAAAAGGAGCAGTATTTTCGATTGGTAAAATTACCCTCAGAGGGTAATTATTGGACTCAGGTGTCTTATGGAAAAGTACACACCTCATTACGATTTGGCGGTAATAAAGGCAGATGTCAGACGGCTTCGAGAAAAGGCATTTACGTCCACTGCAAAGAACACAGGGAGGGCGCTCGGCTTTGAGATCCACGAGATGCAAGAGGTCATTTTTCAATTGCAAACCAGGATGTTGTACAAATCAATGACTACCTATGCAGATCATCGGATCTGGCAGGACGTGTACCACATCAGTTCACGCGATATGGAGATTTACATAAAGGTGACCTATCGCTCAGACGGTATCCCACCGGTAATTTCCTTCAAGGAGTGCAACTCATGAAAACTCAACAATGTTTTATCTGCGGTGTGCCCGACGGCATGACCCGATTCGAGGGCCGCAGCGAAACCCTTCGCGTCAAAGATATGGAACGTCGTGTCGATGATCTTTCTGGCTGGGAATGCCACGCCTGCAGCGACGGTATGTATGACCCGGACAGCTCAGAGCGTCACGCCAAGGCAGGTGATGAACTCGTCCACGCAGGGAAAAAAATGATTGGCTCGGAGATGAAACGTATCCGTCGCAAGCTGCACCTTACGCAAAAAGAAACCGTACAACTGCTATCCGGTGGCGGTCACAACGCTTTTTCACGTTATGAACGCGGCGAGCTTCTGCCGCCGAAGCCACTGGTCCTGTTGATGCGATTATTGGACCGTTACCCTCATTTGCTCGCCGACGCCAAGGTGTTGGCCGAAGGCGCTGACCTGCGCGGGTTCACTCATACCGTGAACACTGAAGATGAGGCGCTCAAGGCCTCCTGAACAGACAAAACAAACCCGGCCAGGCCGGGTTTATTTGTTCAAACACCGATCAATGCAAAATCTGGCTCAAGAACAACTTGGTCCGATCATTCTGCGGGTTGTCAAAAAAGTCATTCGGCGCCGCCTGTTCCACGATCTCGCCCTTGTCCATGAAGATCACACGGTTGGCCACGGTGCGCGCGAAGCCCATTTCGTGGGTCACGCACAACATGGTCATGCCGTCTTCGGCCAGGCCGATCATGGTGTCCAATACTTCCTTGACCATTTCCGGATCCAGCGCCGAAGTCGGTTCATCGAACAGCATGATTTTCGGTTTCATGCACAAGGCACGGGCAATCGCCACACGCTGTTGCTGCCCGCCGGACAGTTGCCCAGGGAACTTGTGCGCCTGTTCCGGGATGCGCACGCGCTCCAGGTAATGCATGGCGATTTCCTCGGCCTTGCGCTTGGGCATCTTGCGCACCCACATCGGCGCCAGCGTGCAGTTCTGCAGGATGGTCAGGTGCGGGAACAGGTTGAAGTGCTGGAACACCATGCCGACTTCACGGCGGATCGCTTCGATCTGCTTGAGGTCGTTGGTCAGCTCCACGCCATCAACCACGATACGGCCCTGCTGGTGCTCTTCAAGGCGATTGAGGCAGCGGATGGTGGTGGACTTGCCCGAACCCGACGGGCCACACAACACGATGCGCTCGCCTTGCTTGACGTTCAGGTTGATGTCTTTCAACACGTGGAACTGGCCGTACCACTTGTTGACGCCCTGCATCTGGATAATGCCTTCAGGGCTCACAGGCTGCTTGATTGCTTCGCTCATAAAAACCACTCCTAACGCTTGTGGCCGGTGTCGAGCTTGCGTTCCAGGTGCATGGAATAGCGCGACATGCCAAAACAGAAAATCCAGAACACCAGGGCGGCGAACACGTAGCCTTCGGTGGCCATGCCCAGCCATTTGGGGTCGGCAGCGGCTTGCTTGACGCTGTTGAGCAGGTCGAACAGGCCGATGATGATCACAAGGCTGGTGTCCTTGAACAGTGCGATGAAGGTATTGACGATCCCCGGGATCACCATCTTCAGGGCTTGCGGCAGAATCACCAGGCCCGTGCTGCGCCAATAACCCAGGCCCATAGCTGCGGCGGCTTCGTACTGCCCCTTCGGAATCGCCTGCAAACCACCGCGCACCACTTCGGCCACATAGGCCGACTGGAACAGGATCACACCGATCAGCGCCCGCAGCAGTTTGTCGAAGTTCATGCCTTCGGGCAGGAACAACGGCAACATCACCGAGGACATGAACAGTACGGTGATCAACGGCACGCCGCGCCAGAACTCGATGAAGGTCACGCAAACCACCCGGATCGCCGGCATGTTCGAGCGCCGGCCCAGCGCCAGCACAATCCCCAGCGGCAAGGCGCCGGCGATGCCGACCGTGGCGATCACCAGGGTCAGCATCAGGCCGCCCCATTGGCTGGTCGCCACGGTGCTCAAGCCGAAGACGCCACCGTGCAGCAGGAAGTAGGCGATGATCGGGTACAGCACCAGGAAGCCCAGGCCGTAGATCGCCTTGCGTTGCCAGCGCGAGATGAACAACGGTGCCACGCCGACAATGGCCAGCCACACCGTAAGGTCCACGCGCCAGCGCAGCTCGCCAGGATAGTAGCCGTACATGAATTGCCCGAAGCGTTGCTGGATGAACACCCAGCAAGCCCCCTCTTTCGTGCAATCGGCGCGGGTAGTGCCGACCCAGTTTGCGTCGAGAATGGCCCACTGCAGGATCGGCGGTACCACCAGGTACACCAGGTAAATCGCCAGCAGGGTCAGCAGGGTGTTGAGCCAGCTTGAGAACAAGTTGGCGCGCATCCACGCCACCGGCCCGAAGACTTTGCTCGGTGGCGGCATATCAGGTTTGAACGTATGCGTCGTCATGGGCGTTTCCTCACCGCTCGATCAGCGCAATGCGCTTGTTGTACCAGTTCATCAGCAGGGAAATGCTGATGCTGATCGCCAGGTACACGCTCATGGTGATGGCAATGACCTCGATAGCTTGGCCGGTCTGGTTGAGCACCGTGCCGGCAAACAGCGAAACCATTTCCGGGTAGCCGATACCGGCGGCCAGCGAGGAGTTTTTCGCCAGGTTCAGGTATTGGCTGGTCAGCGGCGGAATGATCACGCGCAGCGCCTGCGGGATGATGACCTTGCGCAACGTTGGCCCCGGGCGCAGGCCCAGAGAACGCGCGGCTTCGGTCTGGCCGTGGCTCACGGACTTGATCCCCGAGCGCACGATCTCGGCGATAAACGCCGCCGTATACACCGTCAATGCCAGAGTCAGCGCCAGCAGTTCAGGGATCAATACCCAGCCACCGACGAAGTTGAAGCCTGCAAGCCGGGGCATCTCCCAGTGCAACGGCGCGCCGAAGATCAACGCACACAACGCCGGGATCACGATGAACAGCGCCAGGCCGGCCCAGAATTTATGGAAGGGTACGCCAGTGGCTTCAAAGCGCCTGTTGGCCCAGCGGGTCATCAGCACGATGGCGACAATGGCGATCACCAGGCTGGCGACAAATGGCCAGAACCCGTCGGCCGCCAGGGCTGCCGGCATGTTCAGACCACGACTGCTGACGAAGAAGGTATCACCGAAGTTATGGCTGTTGCGCGGCCCCGGCATGGTCAGGAACACCGCGAAATACCAGAACAGGATTTGCAGCAAAGGCGGGATATTGCGAAAGACTTCTACGTAGACCGTCGCCAGCTTGCTGATCATCCAGTTGGGCGACAGCCGCGCCACGCCGATGATAAAGCCCAGCAGGGTTGCCAGCACCACGCCGATCACGGTCACCAGCAAGGTATTGAGCAAGCCGATCACAAACACCCGGGCATAGCTGTCCGATTCGGTGTAGTCGATCAAATGCTGCGCGATGCCAAAGCCGGCACTGCGCTCAAGAAAGTCGAAACCCGAGGTGATGCCCCGGTGTTGCAGGTTGGTCTGGGTGTTATGGAACAGGTACCAGCCCAGCGAGACAACCGCCACGATGGTGATGATCTGGAATAGCCACGCGCGCACTTTGGGATCGCTGAAGCTGAGCTTCTGCTTGGGTGCGCCGATTTGATTTTGCATGAAGTGCCCCGCAAAGAATGGAACAGAACATCACCCGGCGGTTGGCCCACCGAGTGATAGAACCATCAGCGATCAGCGCACAGGGGGTGCGTATTGGATGCCGCCGTTGTTCCACAGCGCGTTCAGGCCACGGTCAATTTCCAGTGGTGTGCTCTTGCCCAGGTTGCGCTCGAACATTTCGCCGTAGTTGCCCACCTGCTTGACGATCTGTACGACCCAGTCCTTCTTCACTTTCAAGTCTTTGCCATATTCACCGTCGGCACCGAGCAAACGCGCGACGTCGGGGTTCTTGGTGGACTTGGCTTCGGCTTCAACGTTTTTCGAGGTCACACCGGCTTCTTCAGCGTTGAGCATGGCGTAGCCCACCCAGCGCACGATGGCCAGCCACTCGTCGTCACCGTTACGCACGACCGGGCCCAGAGGCTCCTTGGAAATGGTTTCCGGCAGCACCACGTAGTCTTTCGGCGCGGCCAGCTTGCTGCGCTGGGCAAACAGTTGCGACTTGTCAGACGTCAGCACGTCGCAACGCCCGGATTCCAGCGACTTGGCGCTTTCGTCGGAGGTGTCGAAGGTGATCGGGGTGTACTTGAGGTTATTGGCGCGGAAGTAGTCGGAAACGTTCAGCTCCGTGGTGGTACCGGCCTGGATGCAGATGGTTGCACCGTCCAGTTCCTTGGCGCTTTTCACGCCGAGCTTGTTGTTGACCAAAAAACCGATGCCGTCGTAGTAGGTAATGAAGCCTGGGAATTTCAAGCCCATGCCCGCATCGCGAGAGCTGGTCATGGTGGTGTTGCGCGACAGGATGTCGACTTCGCCCGATTGCAGCGCGGTGAAACGCTCCTTGGCATTCAACTGGCTGAACTTGACCTTGGTGGCGTCGCCGAAGACCGCAGCGGCCACGGCGCGGCAGTAGTCAGCGTCGATGCCGAGGATCTTGCCACTGGCATCCGGCACCGAGAAACCCGGCAAGCCATCACTCACGCCACATTGCACAAAGCCTTTCTTCTGCACGGCATCCAGGGTGGCGCCCGCCTGGGCAAACCCGCTGACACCCAGTACAGCCGCCGCAGTGACGATGGCCAGGGTGGATTTCAATACCTTCATTCAAACCTCCAGTTGCTCTTGTTGTGTCCAAGCTCCAACCCCAGCGCACCCTTATGAGGCGATATCGACCCGTGTTGGCTTTTTTTGGGGTCAAGCGGCATGAGGTTTTCGCAATCATTCCAGCGGCTATCCCCTGAACGGCGGTCACTGATAGTGTTACCGTCCCGGGAGAGTTCTGACATCGACCTACACATAGCAAGGCGCGTACCAGAGTGCCGGCCAAGGGGTTGCAACCCTGGGTTAATGGCAAAAGATTCACCCTTGCGACATTCTCTTAATAGATCAACCTGTCGCGCACCGTTCCAACGCCCCCAATCGGAGCGCACGCACATATATGGAGCAGACATGACCGAACCCTTGATTCTTCAGCCCGCCAAGCCCGCAGACGCCTGCGTTATCTGGTTGCATGGCCTGGGTGCCGATCGCTACGACTTCCTGCCGGTAGCCGAGGCGCTGCAGGAAAGCTTGCTGACCACGCGCTTCGTTTTGCCTCAGGCGCCGACGCGACCGGTGACCATCAACGGCGGCTACGAGATGCCGAGCTGGTACGACATCAAGGCCATGAGCCCGGCGCGTTCGATCAGCCTGGAAGAACTGGAAGTCTCGGCGAAAATGCTCACGGATTTGATCGAGGCTCAGAAGAGAACCGGGATAGACGCTTCGCGAATTTTCCTCGCGGGTTTTTCCCAAGGCGGCGCCGTGGTTTTCCACACCGCATTCTTAAATTGGGAGGGGCCATTGGGTGGCGTTATCGCCCTCTCCACCTACGCGCCAACCTTTGACAATGAGCTGGAATTATCCGCCAGCCAGCAGCGCATTCCGACGCTGTGCCTGCATGGCCAGTACGACGATGTAGTGCAGAACGCCATGGGCCGCAGCGCCTATGAGCATTTGAAGGGCCGTGGTGTCACCGTGACATGGCAGGAATACCCAATGGGCCACGAAGTGTTACCCGAAGAGATACGCGACATCGGCACCTGGCTGGCTGAACGCCTGCGCTGAAACCTGCATTTATGTAGCCGTATGACAGACGCACTACGCCGCGCCCGATTCTTGCATTACACTGGCCGGCGTATATTCCTTAACCAATTAATGAGATGACCGTGCTCAAAGCACTCAAGAAGATGTTCGGCAAAAGCGCGGCTGAGCCGCTCGCGCCTGTTCCCAGTGCTCCTGCCCCCAAGCCCGGCAACCGCAATGACGGTCAACAGCCTGGCCGGACCGCGCCCGCCGCCGCACCGAAACAACCCTCGGTGACGCCGCCTGAACAGGCCCAGCCTGCCGAGGTCGCTACGGCGCCTGCGGCCAAACCACGTCGCGAACGCGCGCCCAAGCCGCCGGTAACCCCATGGAAACTCGAAGACTTCGTCGTCGAGCCCCAGGAAGGCAAGACCCGCTTCCACGACTTCAAGCTGGCCCCGGAACTGATGCACGCCATCCAGGACCTGGGCTTCCCGTACTGCACGCCGATCCAGGCGCAGGTGCTGGGCTTCACCCTGGCAGGCAAAGACGCCATCGGCCGCGCCCAGACCGGTACCGGAAAGACCGCCGCATTCCTGATCTCGATCATCACCCAGCTGCTGCAGACGCCGCCGCCGAAAGAGCGCTACATGGGTGAACCGCGCGCATTGATCATCGCCCCGACCCGGGAGCTGGTGGTGCAGATCGCCAAGGACGCCGCCGACCTGACCAAGTACACCGGCCTCAACGTGATGACCTTCGTCGGCGGCATGGACTTCGACAAACAGCTCAAGCACCTCGAAGCCCGCCACTGCGACATCCTCGTTGCCACCCCGGGCCGCCTGCTGGACTTCAACCAGCGCGGCGACGTGCACTTGGACATGGTCGAAGTGATGGTACTGGACGAAGCCGACCGCATGCTCGACATGGGCTTTATCCCGCAAGTACGCCAGATCATCCGCCAGACCCCGCCCAAAGCCGAGCGCCAGACCCTGCTGTTTTCCGCGACCTTCACCGAAGACGTGATGAACCTCGCCAAGCAGTGGACCACCGACCCATCCATCGTCGAGATCGAGGCGCTGAACGTCGCCAGCGAAAACGTCGAGCAGCATATCTATGCCGTGGCCGGTGCCGACAAGTACAAGCTGCTCTACAACCTGGTCAATGACAACGGCTGGGAGCGCGTGATGGTGTTCGCCAACCGCAAGGACGAAGTGCGCCGCATCGAAGAGCGCCTGGTACGCGATGGCGTCAACGCTGCGCAACTGTCGGGCGATGTGCCGCAGCACAAGCGCATCAAGACATTGGAGGGTTTCCGCGAAGGTAAGATCCGCGTGCTGGTGGCCACCGACGTGGCCGGGCGCGGCATTCACATCGACGGCATCAGCCACGTGATCAACTTCACCCTGCCGGAAGTGCCGGACGACTACGTGCACCGCATCGGCCGTACCGGGCGGGCCGGGGCCGCGGGTGTGTCGATCAGCTTTGCCGGGGAAGATGACTCGTACCAATTGCCGTCGATCGAAGCCCTGCTGGGGCGCAAGATCAGTTGCGAGACACCGCCGACGCACCTATTGCGGGCAGTGGAGCGCAAGCGCCCCTAAGCTGAAATACGCTCAAAATGTGGGAGGGGCTTGCTCCCGATTGCGGTGTGTCAGTCAACAAAGATATCGATTAATCCACCCCAATCGGGAGCACCTCGAATCGTCGCGCCCCCCTCCTACATTCGTTTGCATCAAGCGTCACCTCCCCCCTGTATCAGCCCACTCAGGATAGGCTGGCGAATACGCCAGGCCTCGTCCCTGAATGCATCGAAATATTCGACGCTGCTGCTCACCATATCTTTCAAGCTGCTGAGGGCGGGTTGCGTTTGAGGCTGTGTCGAAGCAGAAAAACTACCCTTATTGCCTTCAGGCACGGCGTTCTCCCTCGTCTGACTTCTACTTTCGATTGATCGGCCAAGATTGGTAAATCTCAAAATAGCTCGCGTACCACCGAACATCTGGCTGTACGGGGTAACTCCAGCTTTATCGGTAAATTTATAGGTCAACCCCAACATGCGGTCTCGCGATGCCAACACAGCACTGCCGATCGGTGTATCAGACAGGTTACCCACACCGGTCCATTTTGCTGCGGCTCCCTTGTAGGCCATATGCGCCGAGGTATAGGCCCCTCCCACGCCCACAGCCAATGAGGCTATGGAGAACCCGAACGCGGCCCATCCCAAGTTATTGATGTGGTTCGAGCGGTCCCAACCCATTGCTTTATCGACCTCGGCAACGCCCAGTGCTGCGGTGCTCAGTGTTCCGCTGACGACCCCCAACCCCGCACCAACCAACACTGCCGCCTTGGAAGCGATAAGCATCCCCGCCGCACCTGCCGACACAGCCGCCGCGAGCGCTGGAGCTGCAAACCCTACCGTAACGATGGAGAGCGCCAACGCCGCGCCGGTCAATACCCACTTCAACCAGCTAGGCCATAAACCGCTAGGGTCTACCATGTTGCTCGGGTTACACGCACAGTAGGCATAGCCGTTGAGCCCGCCCTTACCAAAAGGGGTCAGCTCGTCGACCTGCAAAAACACCATCAGCTCCGGATCGTAGGCACGACGACCGTTGCCCAGGAAGTAGAGCCTGGATGCCGCATCTAATCGCTGGCCATTGAACGCTGGTAGTTGCAGGTCTGCCATGGTGCGGGTCTTGCCATCATCCAGAGGAATTTTGGTATAGCCGTAAGGCGTGTATTGTCGCCGCACATGAGCCTGCCCCGGCGCCGATATGCCACGCACGCTGCCGGCGGCATCGTTGGTATGCAGTTGCGGCCCGTCCACGCCACCACCACGCGCCATTACTTGGTCATCGCCGTTGAAATAGCGGATCTTTTTACTGCCTTCAACTAAGGATTCAAGGTGCTCGCCTGCATACGCCAGCATCACGGGCTGTTCATTTCCACGCCAAGCGAGTACCTGACGGGATTCTGCGTCGTACCGGTAGCTGTATTGAAAGCCATCGGCCCTTATGTCGGTCAATTGATCAAACTCGTTGTATGTGTAGAGCTGGCCTGACGGCCCAACCAATAAATTGCCCGCCGCATCATAGGTCAGGGTGACATCCTGCACCGGGAGCGTGTGAGTCAAACGCGTCAGCTGGGTGGGGTCGGTGCCGGTGAAAAACCGTTCACAAACATCTTGCGTATTACCGACAAAGGAGGTGACCACATGGGTAATGTTATTGAGGCTGTCAAAACTGAAGTCTTGACCGACGATGCTACGCCCCAAGCGATCCTGTGGGTGTTCGCGGCCTTCGCAGCGATAAGTCTTCAAGCGCAAGTAGGCGTCGTAGCTAAAGGTCTCACCGATGACCAGCTGTGCTTTCGCGTCTCGAAAAACCCGCTTCGCCAACATACTGTTGGGGTGATACTCACTGGTCATCACCTGCAACAGCTCGCCGTTTTGCTCAAAGCGGCGCTCGGCTTCTCGCCCCAGTGAGTCGTAGGTAATCCTGGTGACGACTCGCGTATTCTCGTAAACGGCGGTCAGCGTCTGAGGCCGACCAAATATATCGTAATCCTGCTCGATCACCATTGAGCCGGTGGTCATCCGCAGGAAACGCCCGTGTGCATCATAATCGAACTGGCTTCGCTGGCCATCGGCTGTGATTTGATACTTCAAGCGCCCGCCGGGGGAATAGTCATACAGTGTGGTAACGGACGTACCACTGACCGTTTGAACATCCTTTTCGGGATTGCCGTTGACGTCGTAAACAACCTCATGAATCGAGCCATCGGTCTGCGAATGCGTCAAAGCGCCGGACATCAGGTCATGTCGGTAGGTGTTGACTGAGCGCCCTGCTATTTCAATACGACTGGGCCTGTTCAGCTCTCTGTTATAAAAACGTTTCTCACGAACACCGAGTGGGGAAACAATGGAGGCAGGCTCCATCCATCCGGCCTCATACTCCAAAATCATGGCCTGCCCTTTCCCGCGGACCTGGCTGATCATGCGGCCCAGGCTGTCATACGTACGGGCCCCCACAAGTTTGCCGTCGATCATGAGTGCAGTGGCTGATTCGCTACTGGTACCGCGTGCGTATTCGATTTTACGCAGGCGCTGTGCAGTGCCATCGGCAGGTTTTTGCAAAACGGTTACCTGTCGATTGAAAGCATCGTAGGTGAATTCGGTGAGATTTTTACCCACATCCAGCACCGAAAGGCATCGGCCCAGCCCATCGTAGGTGCGCGACTCAATTTCGACGCTGTTGTCGTTAACGTCGAGGCGCTCGACCTTCGCCGGCTGGTTATGCTCATTGAACCAAGTCTTCAGGCGTTCACCGCCTTCCACCCCCTCGATCTTGAGGTTCAGCAGGGGATCGTACTCATCGATCAACACACTGCCATCAGGACGCTTCACACGGCTGAGGTTGCCCCAGCGATTATAGGTGTAGGTAGTCTCGAGTGTCCGAGTCCCGTCGCTCAGATAATCGGTATGCACCTCTTCGACGCATTGCCCAAGGGCGTCATACCGCCAGGTCCCAGTGATAAGCTCCGGCACGCCCAGCGAGTGAACTTCGGAGACCTGGCGCCCGAGACCATCATAGTAGGTGATGACCTGGGTGCCTTGGGCATCGATGGTGATCAAATGTGCCCCTCGGGTGGGCGTGGCAAAATGGTAGGCATAACGGCGCCAGGCCTGTTCTGGTTTACCGGCTGACACCGTTTCCGCTGTCATTCGGCCATTGACGTCAAACGCCATGGTCAGCGTGCTGCCACCATCGCGGGTCATGGACAACAGGCGACGGTTGACCAGGGAGAGGCTGCGCACTGACTCAAGCCACTGCCCCTCGCGTCCTTTCAAACGCCGGGTTTCAACCAGGTTATCACCGGTAATGGCGTAGCTGATTTCGCTGACTGAAGTGAGTCCGTCAATGGTGGTGGAAATACTCTTCAACCGGCCCGCCAGCTCGACAGGGGTTTGGTAGTGGGTATGCCGAGTGCTGGATACACCCGCCTGGGTACTCGACTCCTGGACGACAGAATAATCACCACTGCCCCGTTGTATACCTGTGTAGGTGTACTCGGTGATTGGCAGCGCAGGCGTGCCTCCTGCTGGAATAAGCCGCTCCTGCTTCACATAGCGCTTGAACAGGCCGTGGGGGTCGGCCGGACACTTGCCTGTCTCTCCCTGTATCGGGTAATAACTGTATTCGGTGCGCACTCCGGAGGCTGCGGTACGGCTGAGTTCATTACCATATTCATCAGTTTCAATTTGCTGAACCTCTTCCCTTGGCGCCCCACCGGCCAGCAATTCAAAGCGCTTGGTAATAGTCTTAGGTAGATGCAGGTTGGCTGGTTGCGCGGGAAACAGGCCGGGTTCGATATTGTAGGCCATCGTCGTCGTGGTCACGGTGCCTTCGCGACGGACCTGCTCCTCGGTCAACAGATGAAACTTGTTGTAGGTTGTTTTAGTGGCGCTCAGCTCAACGTTGTTATTAGCAGTATCAATGCACTTCTCCTCCGTCCAGTAGTTATAGGGCGAACCCACCAGATACAGATTGTCCTCACCCTCGCGAAAGCCACCGGAGAAGGGATAGCCAGTGAAGTTCAAGCCGGGGCTGTAGCCATAGGTTCTGGAAATGCCTGGTTGACCGGCTGCGGGTGTCTGAACCCAACTGGTGACACGCGGAATGTGCTGCCCATTGGCATACTGATGGCCGTTTTCTGCATAGCGGATCAACTCATCACCTCCCATCGGCGGCCGCACACGATTGATAGCGATCATGCCGTTTCGAAAGGGAGCTGTGTACTCAAGCACATAACCTGCAGTCGCTGCCGGTCCACTGCGATCATACGGGACGGTAATACCTGTCAGCCGCCCATTGGAATAGCTAAAGCGGATACGTGCATAGCGGTCGCCATCAACCCGCGTATCTGCCATCGCCAAGCGCCCGCCTGTGTACGTGAGCAACAGCAATACTTGCTGGCGATGATCCAGAATCCGCTCAAGCGATCCGCCCGGGGCATATTCCCACGTCAAGCGCTCGCCACTTTCAAACTCAATAGCAACAATACGATAGGGCGTAGTGCTACCCGTGCGTCGCAACACTTCAACGGTGCCGTCCTTGTAAATTACATGAAGCGTATTGGCATCCGGCCTTTTGACCATCCAATTCTTAAGCTTGCGATCCTTGATCACCAGCGTTGCGCCTACCGGGGGCAGGCTCTGGGTTTTAAATTGCTCACCGGTAAGCAATGTGAGCCTAGAACGTGCAATATCAAATTCAGTATTGCTGATCCTGCAACCGTGACCGTAAACACCAGATGTCATATCCATCATGGAAAACGAAAGCGCGATACTTCTGCTCACTTCAAGCGAGCCCTGCGGGTAAAAATTTGCCAAGTGAACTTGGTATCTGTATTGACCGGTACGTGCATCTACCGCACCGCCAAAATAAGAACTGAAATTGAAAGCTTGAGAGTAAATATCCATATCAGACTTGCGCCCTGCAAAGAAATTGATAGCCGCCCCTTACCTCAATCGCCCTTAACCAACCTTAAACGTTCGCCCCAATGATATTGCTCAAGACGAAATACATGTTCGACCCCGAAATTATCCCATAACCGCCAGTTACTTTTAGTATCGAGGTGCGGATTCGAAGCATCACTCACAAGTGCAACTACAGCACGCATTATCGTAGGATACTTATTTAACCTGATATACTTTTCACGACCATCGGCCTGCTCGAGGACAATATCTTCCAGTGTAACCACGGGATTTAAAACATCCTTATTAATCACCACCCCACCTTTTGCATAGAATCGAAAATCCCTTCTATAAAGATAAGATGTTCGAAAACTGGCACCTTCCCGCCATGCGGGTACTGGATTATCAAACCCCCGATTGACTAGAAACCGCAAACCTGGCGGTGGCATCCAGTAATAAGCCTTGACATTATGCTGTTCATCAGCAAAAGCATCATTATCGACATACTCGACGAGATCAGTGACCAACAACCTATAGGATTCTTGAGGATGAATTATTACTCGCGAATTAAAATTCACATCACCCACCTGGTAGTTAGTCGAATACTTAACTCCGCCCACCTCGATAGTCGCCATAAATACAGCAGGTATGACAGTTAAATTTGGCTTGCGACGCATATATCGATAAACAATTTCTACTGCCATTGAGGTACTACTTCTCGAAGACTCTGAATCTCCAGTTTGCCGGCCTTTTTCACGACTTTGAGATCTCAACCCGGCATCGAATATATTTTTCTGTTTGTCACAGCTCCAACCTTCGGGAAGCGGCGCATCTGGATCTGCTGAAAATTGCGTAATCGCAAAGCTGTCGAGCTCAGCCTGCGTCAATCTCACGGCTTCCCAACCCTTATCGGGATCCCATTGCTCAGCAATGATCTCAACAAAAACTACGCATTGATGACGATCATTCGGATATAACTCTCTCGTATACTCCAGACCATTGGGTAGCTTAATTTCAAAATGCACTAACTTTCGAGGAGGAGGAGCAATGGCGCCGCCTAATATTAGGTAAGGATGACCTGGCACTTCGACACTAGGTACGGTCAATGTAAACTTTTGTTCAGTACCATAGTTATCCAACAACCTCCAAAAACTTTTCGTATCGTTATTTTCAGCAGTCAAGGTCGACTTCAATCTGACGGCTCGCATAATAGTCGGCCGTTCATTAAACCTGCATTGAGGGTTCGCCGAAGGCGCTGGCAAACCTGGGCGTATCTCATCCAGATAAAGCCTTGCGGAAGGATTATCTTTGTGTACAACTGTACCCACTACGTTTGACCAACGATTTTCAAGAGGATTTTGATAAAACAGCGTACTCTTGAAATCCTCGCCCTCACCGGGCAAATTCAGCGGCCTTTCAAATCCCAAGTTTCTAACGAACTGCATTTTCCCAGGAGGCGTCCAGTAGTAAATATGTACTTCCGTTCGATAAGTAGCGCCGGCTATGTAGCCTTGGTTATCCATGTAAAGATCGAGGTCGGACGCTTTTAGTTCAAATGGTGCAACGGCGCTGATAGTGACAGTAGAGCCAACTCCCTTGCTTAAGCCATCACTAGTATAAATACCCCCGCCAATCACCACTCGCGCCATAAAAACTTCCGCACCAACAGGCGCATTCGGATCACAACGCAAGTAGCGGCTGATACTTTCCCCGCTTGCCTCGCCAACGTCTCCAGCGACCTGCCAATACTCGAATTCCTCCGATGGACTATCCATCCAAAGTCCGAGAACAAATTCATTTCTTTCCTTATCGCAACTCCACCCTGCTGTTAGCGTTTGATTGTCGTGTTCTGAGCAACTGACCACTGCGACACTGGCACGCTCCTCATCCGTCAAGAGCGAACGACCCCAAACGCCATCAGGGCCGCATGTTTCTTTAACCACATCAATAATGACTTCACATTGATGGCGGCCATTGGCATAGAGTCCGTTGGCCACCTCCGTCCCAGCGGGGCGCCTGATACTTAAACCCGACAAACGACAGTTGCTTGTACTTGCGTGAGTAGCCATTTCCCGACGTCTCCAATAAGTAGCGCTGGTGCAACGGAACGGCGCTGAAACACGCCCTCGGTGCCTTGACCTCATCAGAACCGCTGGGGAGACGCGAAACAACTGTAAGAATTGACAGTTTTATAGAAGTATTTGAAATATCACTCGTAACTTAAAGATGCTGGATGGACCCCTTAAGACTTCCAACGCTCTGCCGCAGCGTGATCACTACCCCGCCCTTCCACCCACCGTGCGCCGTCCGGGGTATTTTCCTTCTTCCAAAACGGCGCCCGCGTCTTCAAGTAATCCATCACAAACGCACACGCCTCAAACGCCGCCTGGCGATGAGCACTGGCTGCCGCGACAAACACAATCGGCTCGCCCGGCTCCAGCGCGCCGATGCGATGCAGCACCTCCAGCTTGAGCAACGGCCAACGCTGTTCAGCTTCGACGGCGATCTTGGTCAAAGCCTTTTCGGTCATGCCGGAGTAGTGCTCAAGAAACATCCCCGACACCTCGCGCCCGTCATTGAAGTCGCGCACATAACCGACAAAACTCACCACCGCGCCCACGCCGACATTGGCGTCGTGCATGGCGTTGACTTCAGCGCCGGGATCAAAGGCTTCGACTTGCACACGAATGGCCATGGTCAGCCTCCGGTCACGGGTGGGAAAAACGCGACTTCATCGCCGGCTTGCAGTGGCTCGTCGAGGCCACATAGCTCCTGGTTGCGGGCGCACATCAGGCTGGTCTCGTCGAGCACTTCGAAGCCCGGATCGACCGCCAATGCTTGGCGTACGGCGTCGACGGTGGCGAAGTCACCTTCCATCTCCAGCGAATCCAGGCCAATCGCTTCGCTGTAGCGGGCAAAAAAAAGCACGTTGATACTCATACCTGATCCGCCTTGAAGTGCCCGCTCTTACCGCCCAGCTTTTCCAGCAGGCGAATGCTTTCGATGGTCATGCCACGGTCCACGGCCTTGCACATGTCGTAGATGGTCAACGCCGCGACACTGGCTGCCGTCAGCGCTTCCATCTCTACACCGGTCTGCCCGGAAAGCTTGCAGCGCGCCAGGATATGCACGGCATCCACGCCATCGGCGCGCAGTTCGACCTTGACGCCGGTAAGCATCAGCGGGTGGCACAAAGGGATCAAATCACTGGTTTTTTTCGCTGCCTGGATCCCGGCGATGCGGGCCACGGCGAATACGTCGCCCTTGGGGTGGGCGCCGTCGACAATCATTGTCAGGGTTTCGGGCAACATTCGCACCCGCGCTTCGGCCACCGCTTCACGGAATGTCACGACTTTGTCGGTGACGTCGACCATATGGGCGCGACCTTGGGAATCGAGATGAGTCAGCACAGGGATACTCCTGATCAGAAGCGGCAATTGTAAACCCGTGGGTCAAATTTGCGCAGGGCTGTTTATTGCATAAATAAAGGGGTGCAGCGCCCCCCTTTAATCACAACATCCAAGGTTAGAAACGGAAGGTAAACCCGGCATTGATCCCGTTGTTGTTACCGCGGTTGGACAGCAAGCCGCTGTAGTTCAACGAAACCAGGGTGTCCCTGGTCAAGGCCATTTCCGCACTGGCCTTGATCACCGCGCCATCCCGGGCCACGGGCACGCTGTTGACGGCAAAGGCGGTGTCGCTGCCGGCAAACTTCAGCGAGGCTTCGCGGTCGGTGTCACCGAACTGATGCTCCCAACCCAACTCACCGCGCAAGGTCACCGCCGAGGTGGCGCTGATCGGCAACTGCGTATGCGCACGCAGGCCCAGGGTCGACAGCGTCGCGTCCTGGCTTTGCTTACTGGCGTGCAAGGCAGCGGCGCCACCTTTCTCCTTGAACGAGTCGCTTTGATAGTTCAGGTACGTGAGGTTGGCGAAGGGTTCGAGCAGGTTCCATTGGGTATAGCCGATCTCGGCGAACACTTGGTCGGTGCGTGCGCTGTAGTCGGCCTTGGCGTAGTCCGACTGATTGGCGTAGGCCACCCGCCGCGAAGTGTCCAGGCGGTGCCAGGTGGTGGCGCCACCCAGGCGCAGGGCAATGGCTTCGAAGCGCTTACCGCCATATACCGACAGGTGATAGTTGTCGCTGTCTGCCGAAGCCGACTGGCCATTGAGGTGGCTCTGGGTATAACCGGTCGCCGCCCCCACCCGCCAGCCATCACTCACCTCGGTGTCCAAACCCAACAGCACGCCGCTGGTGGACGACGAGTAGCCACTGGCGTTGTTGTCACCGCTGACGTTATTACGCCCCCCTAGCAGTTGCACCCAGCCGCCGTTGTCGCTGGTCTGGATCTGCGCGCTGGAATCCAGCGCCTGGGCCTGCTGCAGACGCCCGTTGACCGCTTCGCGCAGGTAGCGGCTGTCGGCCATTTGCGCCGCCGCCACATCCGAGTGCAGTTGTCCCGACAGTTGCTTGAACGCGTCCCGTGCCTGGTCGGTTGAATCCGAAGCCAACAGGCTTTCGTAAACCGGGCTGCCGGCGCCCAGCGTCTCGGCCGCCGTCGCCACCGCCCGCTCGTTGCGGGTTTGCGCGACGCTGGCGAAGCTGGTCTGGTTGCGCGCTATCGCCAGGGTCAGCTGGTTGGGTTGGTAGTTGAGCTGCGTGCCAATGAACAGGTAGTTGGGCGCGAATGCGGCAAACTGGCCATTGATGCCCTGGCTGGCGCTGAGGATGCTGAACTGCTGGCCCAGCAAGCTGCGCGCCTCACTGGCGGACAGCAGGTTGGGGCTGTTCTCCAGGGACACGCTCACCACGCCGCCATTGAGAGTCGCCACACCGCTGCTCTGGATCTGGTCGCTGCGGCCATTGGCACCGACTTCGACGGCATACACCGAGCCCGGATTGAAGGTCACGTCGCCGGTATGCAAGGTGCCAATCGAATGGCCCGGCGCCACACGTCCGCCGTTGTTGACGCTCAAGGGCCCTACCGTGCCGTTGCCGGCCAGGGTGCCGCCCAAGGTGGTCAGCACGCCGTTATCCGCATTGCGCGTACCCACGGCGCTGCCATCCACCGTCACGGCAGAGGTCAACGTGCCGTCCACCGACAGTTTGCCACCGCGCAGCCAGGTGCTGCCTGAATAGGTGTTCTGGCCCTCCAGCACCAGTTCACCGTCCCCCAACTTGACCAGGCTGCCAACGTAGGTAGCGCTGGTGAGCCGGTCCTGGCCACGGGTGAGCGTCGCCTGCTCGCGGGCATGGCCGATCTCGTATTCGAACTGATCATCAGCCGACGCATTGTTGGGCAGGCCATTGAGCCAGCCCTTCTGCTGCTTGGTAGCCGTCCAGGTCGCCTGCTCGGCTGCGTCTTCCACGCGCCGGGCGCGAACGGCCTCATCGGAAATCGGGTTGGCCCAGATATCGCGGGTACCGGTAGGCAAGGCCACTGCCATTGAACCAAGGAACTGCCCCGGCCCTTGCATGGCTTTTTGCAGGTTGGGCAAGCCCCAGCCGCTGACCACACCCGGCACTTGCGGCGTACCCGGGGCGGCATCGTGCACCGGCTGCAGGTTGTCGTAGGTGCGGCCACCTGTCAGCGCACCGACAGGCGTGTCCGGGCCATCCGGCGCCTGCAGGCTGGAAGTGGTGAGCAATACGTCCCGCGCCTGGCTGGCGGTCATGTAGGGAAAGCGCTGGATCACCAGGGCCAAGGCGCCGGAAACGCTCGGCGCGGCGGCGGAGGTGCCGTTGGCGTTGGGGATGATTTCACCCTCCGGCCCCGCGGACGGGATGCCCGACACGCCCATCACGCACCACCACTTCGAGGTGCCGCAACGGTTGTAGACCTGGGCGCTGGTCTCGTCATAGCCGGTGATCGCGAGGAATTTGCCTTCGATGTCCGGCTTGAAAAACGGCAGGTTGGCGTTGGTGTCCGGGTTGGCACCGTGGCTGTCGTTGCCCGCCGAGATGATCTGGATGAAGCTGTTTTGCCGTGCGGTGTCAGCCATGGCGTCCATCCAGGTCTTGTGACCGGCGTGGGCCTTGTCCCAGAACGGGCGATAGGCCGCAGTCATGTCTCGCAGGTTTTGCGCGGCGCTGTCGCCGACAGTACCGAAGTGGTTCTCCACGTCATCGCGCGAGCTTTGCCCCCAGCTCTGGTTGACGATCGACACGTTCTTCGCCGCCAGGGCGTTATAGCTGGCCATGAACGCGTTGTAGTCGAGGTCGTTGGAACCCTGGTACCGATCGTTGTCGCTGCCGCCGGTGTTGGCGACAAAGATGTTCGCATCGAAGGCAATGCCGTGCATACCGGTGCCGTTGCGGCTGGCCCCGAGCACACCAGACATTTCCGTACCGTGACCATCGTTGAACGCCGGGTCGTATTCCCCGGGAATACTGAAATGCTCACCCTGCTTGAACTCGCCGCTGGGCACCTCAAGGCGGTAGCGCGGATGGGTGGCGTAGTACTCGCCGGTGGAGGTCACCGCCTGCACGCGGTCCTGGCCCTGGGCATTCTTGCCCTGGAATTCGAAGTGTTTGGTAAGGACGCCCGAGTCGAGCACGCCGACATTCACCCCCTTGCCGGTGATGCCCAGGGCATAGGCGTAGTACGCGTTGGTGCGGTCCAGGCCAGAGTTGACCTGGGCTTCCGGGGTCTTCCAGGTTTGTGCATTGGCGCTCCAGTCACGGGTTGCGCCAGCCCAGGATTGCCCGGCGCTCAGTTGCCCATTGAGATTGCTGCTCACGCCCGGCTCTACGTAGGTATAGGGCTTGGCGGTCGGCAGGTTGGCGATGATCGCCTTGGAGAAATCGAGAATATTGGTGGTGTAGCGACCATTGTTGCTGAACAGCCGGCTGCGGTAGTAATCCAGGCGCGAGGTGTAGTCCAGCGGTCTCCGGGTATCGCCGAGCATTGCGCCGATGGTGAGGTTTTCGGGCTGCAGTTCGTAGTTCTGCTTGAGGGCCGAGTCGAACTTGCCGGACTGGGCAGCGAAGTCCTTGGCCGCCAGATCGACGATATCTGCGTAGGCAAACCGCAGGTTCTTGTACACGCCGGTGCCGGGGCCGAAGGAGGCGACGGCTTTGCGGAATGCCGACTCCAGTACCTGGGAGGTGTAGGGATTGTCTTCGGCCCAGGCCATGGAACCCTGGCCCAGCCAGAGGGCCAGGCCGAGCGCGACGGGCGTCAGGGGTATCTGCTTGAAGCGAGTGGCGTGCTTGTGTTGCGACAAAGTGAAGCCATTACCTGCTACGTCCATTTTCCTTTCCCTTTGGATATGTGCGTCGTCAATGAGCGATGTATCGGGCTTTTGTAATAGGCAGGGTCACGGTGAAAACCCTAGATAGGTCTTCAAAACGTTCGTCGAATCAAGGAGGTGGCGTTCCGACGGGGTCGTGGAGTGTTCTTATTGTTTTTACCGCGAGAAAAAATGTAACAAAATAATTACAAAAACCACAAGCACCCAGGGCGCGTTATCGCAGACAAATGTCGCCCACAACAAAAACCCCGGATTTCGTGAAAAATCCGGGGTGGTTCGTGGCATTTAGCCACTCATTGTTACAGGTGGGATTCGGCGTATTCAGCCAGGATCGAACGAGGTACCCCTTGCAGCGCGATATGCACGCCGTTGGGGAAGTCTTTGAAGCGTTCCGTCAGGTAGGTCAGCCCGGAGCTGGTCGCGGACAGGTAAGGGGTGTCGATCTGTGCCAGATTGCCAAGGCACACCACTTTGGAACCGGCGCCGGCACGGGTGATGATGGTTTTCATCTGGTGCGGGGTAAGGTTCTGGCACTCATCGATCAGGATCAGGCTCTGCTGGAAGCTGCGCCCGCGGATGTAGTTGAGGGATTTGAACTGCAACGGCACTTTGCTGAGGATGTAGTCGACGCTGCCATGGGTGTTTTCGTCATCCATGTGCAAGGCTTCGAGGTTGTCGGTGATCGCCCCCAGCCACGGCTCCATTTTTTCCGCTTCGGTGCCAGGCAGGAAGCCGATTTCCTGGTCCAGGCCCTGCACGCTGCGAGTGGCGATGATGCGGCGATAGCGCTTGGTCACCATGGTCTGCTCGATGGCGGCAGCCAGGGCGAGGATGGTTTTGCCCGAGCCGGCAGCGCCGGTCAGATTGACCAGATGGATGTCCGGGTCGAGCAGCGCGTACAGCGCCAGGCTCTGGTAGATATCCCGCGGTTTCAGGCCCCAGGCTTCCTGGTGCAACAGGGGTTCCTGATGCAGGTCGAGGATCAACAGCTTGTCGACCTGGATCTCTTTGATCCAACCCACGAAGCCCTGTTCGTCGACGATGAATTCATTGATGTGCACGGCCGGCAGGTTGTCGATCAACTGCACCTGGTGCCAGGTACGGCCGTGGTCCTGGCGGGTCTCGACCTTGCTGACACGGTCCCAGAACGAGCCGGTCATCATGTGATAACCACGGGAGAGCATCGACACGTCGTCGACCAGCTGGTCGGTGCTGTAGTCCTCGGCAGCGATCCCACACGCTCGTGCCTTGAGGCGCATATTGATGTCTTTGGTCACCAGCACTACGCGCAGGTCCTTGTCGCGCGCGTGCAGGTCGATCAACTGATTGATGATCTTGTTGTCGTTGAGGTTTTCCGGCAGCAGGCTATTGGGCTCGCTGCGCTTGCTCATCAGGATCGATAGCAAGCCCTTGGGCCCGCTCTTGCCACGCTGGATCGGCACGCCGAGCTCAACGTCATCGGGCGAGGCTTCGCCCAACGTCTTGTCGATCAGGCGGATGGCCTGGCGGCATTCGGCGGCAACGCTGTGGTGCCCGCTTTTGAGTTTGTCGAGCTCCTCAAGCACGATCATCGGGATGGCGACGTGATGTTCTTCGAAGTTAAGCAGTGCGTTTGGATCGTGGATCAATACGTTGGTATCAAGCACGTAAAGGATTGGCTGGTCGGAAGAAGGGGTGCGTCCATGATCATCCATACTCGGTCACCTTTGTGGGAGCCAGTCGACGCAATACCTGGGCGGTGCTGCGCCTCGATTCGACCACCGACCACACCTGAGTGACGTCAAGTGCAGTGCCCACATGAGGAGTCTTGGAAGACGCCACCTGTGTTGCAGGGTTCGGCGGTCTGACTTCGTAATACCGCAAAACCCATGACAGGAAAAAGCACTTTGACGCTTTTTTGAAGTTTATTTTTCAGGATGACGAATAGCACTAGCCGAGTGCCAGCTGCCCCGTTAAAGTCGGAAGTCCGCCTGCATCGAAATGTCGCAGCAAATCACCCCAAAAAATCCTCATCCCCAACAGGGCCGGCCTTCTCAGCGAAATGCCTCGCGGCACTCCTGCCAACCCAAGCCACTCTGCGCCGTAGCCTGCAACACCATCGGTAATGCCACCCGCGCCTTGTCCTGGGTGTCGTGAAAGGCAATCACGCCTTTGCGCCACAGCAGCATCAGCGTCAGCACCCGCTGCGCCGACTCATCGGTCTTGAGCTTGCCCGGCTCGTCCTGGGAATCGATGTCCCACAACGCCACCTGCAAACCCTGCTGCTGGAAGAAACCCTGGCTGTCCGCGCGGCGCTGCCCATAGGGTGGGCGGAACAGCGGCAGATAGTTTTCCGGCATCAGGTTCTGCACCAGCGCGGCACTGCGGGTGATGGAGCTTTGCCAGTCAACCCAATGGCTGTGGGAACGGTACTCCCAACCCTGGATACCTACGCACTGCCCCTGGTACAGCGCCTGCACATCGGCAGCAGAGCTGCGCTCTACACGGGTTTGCAAGCTGCTGCCGAGGGCAAAGAAGGTCGCGTTCATCTTCTGTTTGCGCAGGTAGTCGGTGAGCCAGTCGGTATTACCACCAACCGGTGCCGGGCCGCCATCGAACGTCAGCAAGAACATGCGGTCATTGAGCTCGTCGCCATTGCGCTCATGCTCGCCAAAGCGCGCCACTTCGCTGCTGATCTGCGGGAACAGCGCAGCCTTGCGCAGCAGTTCGTCGAGGTAGCGCTCGTGGAAGTGCCGGCTGGGGGCGGCCCAGCCTATATAGAAAGAGTTGTCACTGACCTCGAACTTGCCGGCCTGCTCACGCAGGTCGTCCATGTTGTCCACCAGGAAGCAGAACGAGGCATCTTCTTCGCAGCTTTGCTGGGCGAAGCTGTAGTTCTCCAACAGCCGTTGCCACAACTGGCGACGCAGATCGTCGATAGCCGCCAGGTTGATGATCTTCAAGCCCAGCCGCTGCTTGAGCGCCGTTTCGTCCTGGGCCTCGCTGGTCAGCAGGCTGTGGGCAAACATCAGGATTTCCGCACGCGAAGCCACATCGAACAGCGCCGGGCTGCTGAGTTTTTCCGGCCAGGTGCTGCGGTCGAGGCTGGCTACGTCAACCGGCGCCGCCTGGACATTCAGGCAGAGCAGGCAAGCCGACAATAAAAGCGCTAATCGCACACGGGGTCTTCCTTTCCAGAGTTACCGGCCATCATAGCGGATCGCACCTATCACCATCATAGGTGGAGTCAAAACGCCCCAACCCCTAGAATCGCGCCCACGCTACACGCCACGATTCCAGGAGCCAACTTCATGCTGATGGTGATTTCCCCCGCCAAAACCCTCGACTTCGAGTCAAAGCCGGCCACTGCGCGCTTCACCCAGCCGCAATACCTGGACCATTCCCAGGAACTGATCGAACAGCTACGCGAACTGAGCCCGGCACAAATCAGCGAGTTGATGCACGTCTCCGACAAGATCGGTGGCCTCAACGCCGCCCGCTTCGGCAGCTGGACGCCCGCCTTCACCCCGGCCAATGCCAAGCAGGCGCTGTTGGCATTCAAGGGCGATGTGTACACCGGTCTCAACGCCGAGACCTTCAGCGATGCCGATTTCAGCTACGCCCAGGATCACCTGCGCATGCTCTCCGGCCTCTACGGCCTGCTGCGCCCCTTGGACCTGATGATGCCGTACCGCCTGGAGATGGGCACCAAGCTGGCCAACGCCCGTGGCAAGGACCTCTACGCCTTCTGGGGTACACGTATCAGCGAGTGGCTGAACGAAGCATTGGCCGCACAGGGCGATGACGTGCTGCTCAACCTGGCTTCCAACGAGTACTTCTCGGCGGTCAAGCGCCCGGCCCTGAATGCGCGGGTCATCAACACCGAGTTCAAGGACCTGAAGAACGGCCAGTACAAGATCATCAGCTTTTACGCAAAAAAGGCCCGGGGCATGATGAGCCGCTTTGTGATCGAAGAGCGCATCAACGACCCGGCCAAGCTCAAGCAGTTCGATGTACAGGGCTATCGCTTCGATGCGGAGCAGTCCAAGCCGGATAACCTGGTGTTCTTGCGTGATCACGCACCGGAATAAGGCGTTACGCCCCTCTTTCAGACAGTGAGATCCAAATGTGGGAGGGGGCTTGCCCCCGATTGCGGTATTTCAGTCAACACTTCAGTGACTGACGCACCTCTATCGGGAGCAAGCCCCCTCCCACATTTGCTCGTATTTCAAACCAAAAATCGTCATTTATTTGGCGCCAGAAAAACATCCAGATACAACCCTAACGATTTCTTCACTCGACACTCGTCGGTTTTTTTCGTAGTGGCACCACTTTTTTTAATCAGTAGTGGCACAAAACTATCTTCTCTCTCCAACTCCCCATAACTACTGGCTTAAATAGCAAGTGCTATCACTATAGTGCCAGTGCCATCTTTTCTAATATTTCAAGAAATTTCCGGAAACAGGATGAGCGGCCAGGAACTTCACCCTGAAGCGCCGCTCATACCACCGGTAACGAAATTCTCTGTTTACGTAAGAGATGACTTACACAGCGACCAACGGAAGTAGTCAAGTTGTCATAAAACACTTTGACTCTATGGTCATAATATCAACTGTATGAGTTGAGGGTAGCGATAAGCACTTATTGCCAACCCCTGAAGGCCAAGGCAGCGCTGACCTAAATGAGCCAGTGGTGAAAACCCAAGGCATTGATATCAAAAGGCTTTCAGCCTATATCAAAGCCCTGCGGCACTGGCGCCGGAGCCCTCCGCCAAGGAAGCCCGGCTGCATTTCAGGGCAAGCCCCAATAAAAAGGCCAAGTTGCGCACAACTTGAGTGCAATAGTTAGTCACTCACTATTCAACATGCCTGCACGCGGCAAGTCGGCGTCTATTCGCCTAACTTTCGCGGCATCAGTGACGCTTGCAAACATGAACTCCGGCCATCTATTGGCATGATTAAGAACGTCTTCAGTGACAAAGAGGTAAATGCGATGCGTATCAGCATATTTGGTTTGGGTTACGTTGGCGCAGTCTGTGCCGGTTGCCTGTCTGCCCGTGGCCACGAAGTGGTCGGCGTAGACATCTCCAAGGAAAAGATCGACCTGATCAACGCGGGTAAATCGCCAATCGTTGAACCGGGTCTGGGCGAACTGTTGAGCCAGGGTATCGAGACTGGCCGGCTGCGCGGTACCACCAACTTCGCCGAAGCCATTCGTGACACCGATCTGTCGATGATCTGCGTCGGTACGCCAAGCAAGAAAAACGGCGACCTGGAGCTCAACTACATCGAATCGGTATGCCGCGAGATCGGTTTTGTGCTGCGTGACAAGACTACCCGCCACACCATCGTGGTGCGCAGCACCGTATTGCCGGGCACCGTGGCCAACGTGGTGATCCCGATTCTTGAAGACTGCTCCGGCAAGAAAGCCGGCGTCGACTTCGGCGTTGCGGTCAACCCGGAATTCCTGCGTGAATCCACCGCTATCGCTGACTACGACCTGCCACCGATGACCGTCATCGGCGAGTTCGACAAAGCCTCCGGCGATGTCCTGCAGTCGCTGTACGAAGAACTCGACGCGCCGATCATCCGCAAGGACATCGCCGTTGCCGAGATGATCAAGTACACCTGCAACGTGTGGCATGCCACCAAGGTCACCTTCGCCAACGAAATCGGCAACATCGCCAAGGCCGTCGGCGTCGATGGTCGCGAAGTAATGGAAGTGGTGTGCCAGGACAAAACCCTCAACCTGTCCCAGTACTACATGCGTCCAGGCTTCGCCTTCGGCGGTTCGTGCCTGCCAAAAGACGTGCGTGCCCTGACCTACCGCGCCGGCTCCCTGGACGTGGAAGCGCCGTTGCTTAACTCGCTGATGCGCAGCAACGAGTCCCAGGTACAGAACGCCTTCGACATCGTTTCCAGCCACGACAAACGCAAAGTCGCGCTGCTGGGCCTGAGCTTCAAGGCCGGTACCGACGACCTGCGTGAAAGCCCACTGGTGGAACTGGCGGAAATGCTGATCGGCAAGGGCTACGACCTGAGCATCTACGACAGCAACGTCGAGTACGCCCGTGTGCACGGCGCAAACAAGGACTACATCGAAGGCAAGATCCCCCACGTGTCGTCTTTGCTCAACTCGAACTTCGACGACGTGATCAACAACTCCGACGTGATCATCCTGGGCAACCGCGATGAGAAGTTCCGTGCCCTGGCGCAGAACGCCCCGCATGGCAAGCAAGTGGTCGACCTGGTGGGCTTCATGTCCAAGGCCACCAGCGTGAGCGGCCGTACCGAAGGTATTTGCTGGTAACAGCAACGGCAAGTTTCAGGCTGCAAGTGTCTTTATCCCCAGCGCTTGCAGCCTGAAGCCTCCTCCCCCTGCGGATGACGCTTATGTCCAAGTTAAAACATATATTTCTGCAAGCGGCCGGCTGGTTGTTCTTCCTCAGCCTGCTGATGGGTCTCGCCCTGCTGTTGCCGACGAGCACCTTCGATTCGCAATCGAAGAATTTTATTTTCCTGATTGGTGCCGTGGGTATCTGGCGCTACTCCATGGGCGCGACGCATTTCTTTCGCGGCATGCTGTTCCTGTACGTGGTCTATCCGCACCTGCGCCGCAAAGTGCGCAAGCTGGGCAAGGCCGCCGACCCGTCCCATGTGTTCCTGATGGTCACCAGTTTCCGCATCGACGCGCTGACCACCGCCCAGGTCTACAGCTCGGTGATCCGTGAAGCCATCGAATGCGGCTTCCCTACTACCGTGGTCTGCTCGCTGGTGGAAATGTCCGATGAGCTGCTGGTCAAGAGCCTCTGGGAAAAGATGAACCCGCCGGCCCACGTCAAGCTCGACTTCGTGCGCATCGCCGGTACCGGCAAGCGTGACGGCCTGGCCTTTGGTTTCCGTGCTATCTCTCGCCACCTGCCGGATGACCGCGCCGTAGTAGCCGTAATCGATGGCGACACCGTGCTCGCTGAAGGCGTGGTGCGCAAGACCGTGCCTTGGTTCCAGCTGTTCGGCAATGTCGGCGGCCTGACCACCAACGAATTCTGCGAAGTGCGCGGCGGCTACATCATGAGCGAGTGGCACAAGCTGCGTTTTGCCCAGCGCCACATCAACATGTGCTCCATGGCCCTGTCCAAGCGCGTGCTGACCATGACCGGGCGCATGTCGGTGTTTCGTGCCAGCGTGGTCACCGACCCGGGCTTTATCGCCGATGTGGAAAGCGACTCGCTGCAACACTGGCGCCTGGGGCGTTTCAAGTTCCTGACCGGCGATGACAAGTCCAGCTGGTTCAGCCTGATGCGCCTGGGCTACGACACCTTCTACGTGCCGGACGCCGCGATCAACACCGTGGAACATCCGCCGGAAAAAAGCTTCATCAAGGCCAGCCGCAAGCTGATGTTCCGCTGGTATGGCAACAACCTGCGCCAGAACTCCCGCGCCCTCGGCCTGGGTGTACGTCGCCTCGGCCTGTTCACCAGCGTAGTGCTGTTCGATCAGCGCGTGTCGATGTGGACCTCCCTGCTGGGCCTGACCGTGGCGATGATTGCCACCTTCAAGTACGGCGGCGCGTTCATCCTGGTCTACCTGCTGTGGATCGGCCTTACCCGCCTGATCCTGACCCTGCTGCTGTCGTGCTCGGGCCACAAGATCGGCCCGGCCTACCCGATGATTCTCTATTACAACCAGATCATGGGCGCGTTGGTGAAGATCTACGTGTTCTTCCGCCTTGATCAACAGTCCTGGACCCGCCAGGACACCAAACTGACCCGCGATTTGGCCAGCTTTCAACGTTGGTTCAACACCTGGTCGTCTCGGACCATGACCTTCTCCGCCGGCAGCATCTTCGTTGCCGTGTTGCTGATGATGGTCTGACCCTGCCAAGCCTGAATTAACTAGGAACTAGAACATTATGAACAGCCAAGTAAACGCCAACGTTGTCCACGAATCCGAAGCCCAGCGCCAACATGCACGGGTCAAAATCCCGGCCAAGCTGCGCTTCTTCAACAGCGACCGCACGCCGACCGAAGCGCGGGTCATCGACCTGTCCGCCGGCGGCCTGGCCTTCACCGCGACCCAACCGCTCACCGTCGGCCAGGTGCACAAGGGCCGCCTGCAATTCGTCATCGATAACCTCGGCCTGGCCATGGATGTGGAGCTGCAGATTCGCTCCTACGACCGCCAGACCGGCCGCACCGGCTGCCAGTTCCAGAACCTCGATGCCCAGGACATTTCCACCCTGCGCCACCTGATCACCTCGCACCTGTCCGGCGACATCGTGACCATGGGCGACGTGCTGGCGACCCTGCAACGCGACAACTTCACCAAGGCACGCAAGGTCAAGGACGGCGGCAGCGGCATGACCGCATTCGGTCGCCTGCGCGCCGTGACGTTCAGCCTGGCGATTTTCCTGGTGGGCCTGGCCGCGTTCGGTTTTGTCTTCAAGTCCCTCTACGGCATGTACTTCGTCAGCCACGCCCAGGCCGGCCTCGTCAGCGTGCCGGGCATGAACGTGACCATGCCGCGTGACGGCACCGTGCAGAGCTTGCTCAAAGGCGATTCGGTTGCGGCCAAAGGCGCGCCACTGGCGACTTTCAGCACCAGCATGCTCGACGTCCTCAAGGGCCACCTGGACGAAGACCAACTACAACCGGCCAAGGTCGAAGAGCTGTTCGGCAAGCAAATGACCGGCACCCTGACCTCGCCATGCGATTGCGTGGTAGCCCAGCAACTGGTCGCCGACGGCCAGTACGCCAGCAAGGGTGATGTGATCTTCCAACTGGTGCCACGCGGCAGCCAAGCCAATGTGGAAGCACGCTTCACCTATCGCCAGTTCGGTGATGTGCGCCCAGGTACGCCGGTGAGCTTCCAGGTAGCCGACGAAGAACAGGTTCGCACCGGCACCATCGTCAGCAGCACCAGCCTGAACAGCGCCGACCTGTCCTCCGACATCCGCGTGCAGATCAAGCCGGATGCACCGCTGGACAGCACCTACGCCGGCCGCCCGGTGGAAGTCACCAGCGACCGTGGCCCTTCCCTGAACTGGCTGATCGATAAAGCCATGGCTCACGGTCTGTAAGCGAGGACATGCCTGTGAACTCTATTCCAACAACACCGCTGACCTCTGTGGGAGCCGGGCTTGCCCGCGATGCAGGCGACTCGGTGCATCAGTTGCACCGCAGCGATGCCATCGCAGGCAAGCCAGCTCCCACACAGAGCAGATCCCACACTGCCCTGGCTTATTGCGCTCTGGCACTGGCAGTGAGCCTCGCCGGTTGCGCCGGCCTGCCCGACCAACGCCTGGCCAATGAAGCGCTCAAGCGCGGCGATACCGTCACCGCCCAGCAGAATTACCAGCAACTGGCAGACCTGGGCTACAGCGAGGCCCAAGTGGGCCTGGCTGATATCCAGGTAGGTACCCGTGATCCGGCGCAAATCAAACAGGCCGAAGCCACTTACCGTGCGGCCGCGGACATTTCGCCCCGTGCCCAGGCACGCCTCGGCCGCCTGCTGGTGGCCAAGCCCGGCGCCACCGAAGCTGAACACCATGAAGCCGAAACCCTGCTGAAAAAAGCCTTTGCCAATGGCGAAGGCAATACCCTGATCCCGCTGGCGATGCTGTACCTGCAATACCCGCACAGCTTCCCCAACGTGAATGCCCAGCAGCAGATCAGCAAATGGCAAGCGGCCGGTTACCCGGAAGCCGGCCTGGCCCAGGTGCTGCTGTATCGCACCCAGGACACTTACGACCAGCATCTGGATGATGTGGAGCGCATCTGCAAGGCCGCGTTGAACACCACCGATATCTGCTACGTCGAGCTGGCCACGGTCTACCAGAAAAAAGCCGAGCCGGAAAAACAGGCCGAGTTGCTCAAGCAGATGGAAGCAGGCTACAGCCGTGGCAGCGTCACCGCCCAGCGCGTCGACAGCGTCGCCCGCGTACTCGGTGATGCCAGCCTCGGCACGCCGGACGAAAAAACCGCCCAGGCTTTGCTTGAAAAAATCGCCCCTGCCTACCCGGCCTCCTGGGTCAGCCTGGCGCAACTGCTCTACGACTTCCCCGAAATGGGCGACGTCGACCAGATGATGAAGTACCTCGACAACGGCCGCGCCGCCGACCAGCCGCGCGCCGAACTGCTGCTGGGCAAGCTCTACTACGAAGGCAAGTGGGTGCCGGCCGACGCCAAGGCCGCCGAAGCCCACTTCGAAAAAGCCGTGGGCCGTGAAGTGGCCGCCGATTACTACCTCGGCCAGATCTACCGCCGTGGCTACCTGGGCAAGGTCTACCCGCAAAAAGCCCTGGACCACCTGCTGACCGCTGCGCGCAACGGCCAGAACAGCGCCGACTTCGCCATCGCCCAACTGTTTTCCCAAGGCAAGGGTACCAAGCCCGACCCATTGAACGCCTATGTCTTCAGCCAACTGGCCAAGGCCCAGGACACGCCAGAGGCCAATGACCTGGCTACCCAGCTCGAGGCGCCATTGACCCCTGAGCAACGCGCCGAAGGCCAACGCCTGGTGCAACAGGAACTGGCCGCCCGCGGCACCCTGGCCCAAAGCACGCTGCAACTGCACGCCCTGCAAGAAGAAGACGGCGAGGAATCCCTATGAAGCTCAACCCATTCGTCAAGGCCGGCATCGGCCTGACCTTCGCCCTGCTGTGGTCGTGCCCGACCCTGGCCGCGCTGACCGAAGCCAAGAACTTCGGCCTGGAGGTCAAAGCCACTGCACAGTCCGAAGATGACCGCGACCTCGGCACCCAGAAAGGCGGCGACGTCAACGGCATCGGCCTCGACCTGCGCCCGTGGATCTACGGCGAAAGCGGCGCGTGGAGTGCCTACGCCATGGGCCAGGCCGTCGTGTCCAGCGACATCATCGAGACCGACACCTTGCAACAGTCGGCCGATGACACCACCGAACAATCGAGCAACGACGACCGCAAGGCCAAGAAAAACTACCTGGCCCTGCGCGAGTTCTGGGTTGGCTACAGCGGCTTCACGCCCTACCCCGGCGAGATCCTCAAGTTCGGTCGCCAGCGCCTGCGCAATGACGACGGCCAATGGCGCGACACCAACATCGAAGCGCTGAACTGGACCTTCGACACCACCCTGCTCAAGGCCAATGTCGGCGCCGCCGAACGTTTCAGCGAGTACCGCACCGACCTCAAGGAACTTTCGCCCAAGGACAAGGACCGCCAGCACTTCTACGCCGACGCCGCCTACCAGTGGACGCCGGGCCAGTGGATCGGCCTGCGCGGTCACCACACCCATGACGACGGCAAGCTCGACTACGCCGAACCAGGCGTGGCCACGGACCCGTTGGACAAACGCGAGAACGGCGACCTGACCTGGCTCGGCATCGAAGCCAACAGCGACGCCTACAACTGGCGCAATACCAACACCGTCAACTACTGGGCCAGCATCACCGGCATGCGCGGCGACCGCGACACCGTAAATGCCTTGAATGCCGACGGCACTCGTCCGACCAATGCCAAGCGCAGCGATAACGTGAGTGGCTGGGCCACCGACCTCGGCGTGCGCCTGCGTCTGGACCCGCAATGGCAAGTGGGCGCGGCCTACTCCCGCGCCAGTGCCGAGTACGAGCAGAACGGCCTGCAAAGCAACCGTTCGAACTGGACCGGCACCCAATCCCGCGTGCACCGCTTCGGCGAAGCGTATCGCGGCGAGATGAACAACATGCAGTCCATGAGCTTGTTCGGTTCCTGGCAGCTGCGCGAGGACTACGACGCCAGCCTGGTGTACCACAAGTTCTGGCGCGTGGACGGCAACAAGCCGGTGGGCAGCAACGGTATCGATGCGGTGCAGAACAACACCGATGACGTCACCGGCGCGATCCTCTCCAGCACGTCCCTGCCTCTGGAAGACGGTAAGAAAGACCTCGGCCAGGAGATGGACCTGGTGGTCACCAAGTACTTCAAGAAAGGCTTGCTGCCCGCCGCGCTGAGCCAGTCGATCGACGAGCCGTCGGCCCTGGTGCGCTTGCGTGCCGGCGTGTTCAAGCCGGGCGACGCCTATGGCAGCCAGGTCGACTCCTACATGCACCGCGCGTTTGTCGACGTGGTCTGGAAATTCTGATGGGAGCCTGCGCCATGAATGCTCAAAGCCTACTCGTCGCGGCAATGCTGTTGGCCAGCGCCACAGCGTTCGCCGATACGACGGCCAAGGCGCCGATCATCGCCAAGGAACTGCAACAGGCCAAGACCTACACCATTTCCAGCCCGCCCACCGCGCCGCTGGAAATGGCCAAGCCTGCCCTGCCGGACCTGTCGGGCTACACCGCCGCAGCCATGGAAAAGAAGATCGTCAAGACCAAGCCGGGCAAGATCAGCGTGCGCCGCATGATGCAGGAAGACGCGCTCAAGGACTTTATCGGTGGCGATAACAAGATGGCCGAATGGGTAGTGCGCCAGCACGGCATTCCCCAGGCGATCTTTGTCGACGATGGCTACATGAACCTCAAGGACCTGGTGGGCAAGCTGCCCAAGCAGTACTTCAGCGAAACGTCGCCGGGTGTCTTTTTGGCCAAGCTGCCGATCGTGGTCGGGCGCAAGGGCATCCTCGATATCGACAAAAATACCCAGGAATTGCGTCTGTCCCAGCAAGCCGGCTCGTTTTTGATCAACGACGGCCAGCTGTTTGTGCGCGATACCAAGGTCACCGGTTGGGATGAAAAAGCCAACGGCCCGGCGCTGTTCAAGTCGGCCAAGGAATTCCGCCCGTTCCTGCTGGCCTGGGGCGGCACCGAGACCTATATCTCCAAGACCAAGATGGCCAGCTTCGGCTACGCCAACAGTAAGTCCTACGGGGTGAGTATTTCCCAGTACACGCCAAACATGGCCAAAGTGCTCAAGCGTCCTGAGCCGACCGGCTGGATCATCGACTCCGAGTTCTCGGACATGTGGTACGGCTTCTACTGCTACGAGACCACAGGCTTCGTGATCAAGGGCAATACCTACAAAGACAACATCGTCTACGGCATTGACCCCCATGACCGATCCCACGGCCTGATCATCGCCGACAACACGGTGTACGGCACCAAGAAGAAGCACGGCATCATCATTTCCCGGGAAGTGAACGACAGCTTCATCTTCAACAACCGCAGCTACGACAACAAGCTCTCGGGCCTGGTGATCGACCGTAACAGCGTGAATAACCTGATCGCCGACAACGAGATCTACCGCAACCACACCGACGGCATCACCCTCTATGAGAGCGGCGACAACCTGTTGTGGGGCAACAAGGTCATCGCCAATCGTCGCCACGGCATTCGTGTGCGTAACAGCGTGAACATCAAGCTCTACGAAAACACCTCGATGGCCAACGGCCTGACGGGACTCTACGGCCACATCAAGGACTTGACCGACACCGACCGCGACATTGCCCTCGACCCGTTCGACGCCAAGGTCTCGCTGATCGTGGTTGGTGGTGAACTGGCGGGCAACGGCAGCGGGCCGCTGTCCATAGATTCACCGCTGAGTGTCGAGCTGTACCGCGTGTCGATGCTGGCGCCGACCAAATCCAGCGGCATCAGCTTCAACGGCATTCTTGGCGAGCGCCAGGAAGAAATTCTCGACTTGCTGGTGCGCCAGCAGAAAGCCGTGCTGATCGACCCTGTCGAACGCCAGACCGAAATGCAGGACTGAGGATGACCCTTATGCACCCACACATGATCAAACTGCTGAGCCTCTCGGGTCTGACCCTCGGCCTGCTCGCGGCCAGCCAGGGCGTGCGCGCCGACGAAGCCAAGGCGCCGACCTTCACCGCCGAACCATGCTGCAGCCTGTGCCCGGCCGCCCATGACGCGAAGAACTACACCACGCGCTACCAGCAGAACTTCACCACCCTGGTCCAAGCCCAGGGCGACTGGCTGTTCCGTACCCAGGAAGACCTGCGCACCGAATTCGACACCACGCCCGCTGGCTACAAACGCATGCAGCAGTTGCACGATGCGTTCAAGGCCAAGGGCGTGGAACTGGTGGTGGTCTATCAGCCGACCCGTGGCTTGGTGAACCGCAACAAGCTCAACCCTGAAGAAAAAGCCAAGTTCGACTTCGACAAGGCCCTGACCAACTACAAGACCATGCTTGGCCGTTTCGCCAAGATGGGCTACGTGGTGCCGGACCTTTCGCCACTGACCAACGAGCAATTGCCGGACGAATTGCCGGCCCACGATTTCTACTTCCGCGGCGACCAGCACTGGACCCCGTACGGCGCCCAGCGCACGGCGAAAATCGTCGCGGCCAAGGTCAAGCAGATGCCTGAGTACGCCGAGATTCCCAAGCGCGAATTCGAGACCAAGCGCTCGGGCCGCATGGGCAAGACCGGCACCCTGCACAACATGGCCGGGCAACTGTGCGGCACCAGCTATGCGATTCAGTACATGGACCAGTTCACCACCGAGCCCAAGGGCGAAGCCGGTGACGGCGACCTGTTCAGCGATTCGGGCAACCCGCAGATCACCCTGGTGGGCACCAGCCACAGCGGCAAGAACTACAACTTCGCCGGCTTCCTCCAGGAGGAAATCGGCGCCGACATCCTTAACGTCGCCTTCCCCGGCGGTGGCCTGGAAGGGTCGATGATCCAGTACCTGGGCAGCGACGAATTCCAGAAGACTCCGCCGAAGATCCTGATCTGGGAATTCTCGCCGCTGTACCGCCTCGACCAGGAAACCATCTATCGCCAGATGATGGCGCTGCTGGACAACGGTTGCGAAGGCAAGACCGCGCAGATGTCCGCCAGCACCACCCTCAAGCCCGGCAAGAACGAGCTGATGGTCAACAGTGCCAACAAGGACCTGCGCAACGCCAACCACCAGGTCGATATCCGCTTCGCCGATCCGTCGGTGAAAACCTTGCAAGCCACCCTCTGGTACATGAACGGTCGCCACGAGGACATCAAGATCGAGAAACCCGAGACATCCGATACAGACGGGCGTTTCGCCTTTGAACTGCGCACCGATGAAGACTGGGCCTCGCAGAACTTGCTGGCCGTGGAAGTGCAGGGCCCGGAACAGGGTGCTGCCGCGCAGAAGGTCGAAGCGAAAATTTGCACACGAAACGTATTCCCAGCCGGCGGTCAACAAACCGCTTCAACCGGGCAATGAGGTTACTTATGCAAAAGTTATTGATTCCATCGTTGCTGGGCCTGGCGATCTTCGCCGGGGCAGCCAACGCCGCCGCGCCGCTGCGTCCGCCCCAGGGTTATTTCGCACCGATCGAAGCGTTCAAGACCGGCGACTTCAAGAATGACTGCGATGCCATGCCGGCGCCGTACACCGGCTCGCTGCAATTTCGCAGCAAGTACGAAGGTTCGGACAAGGCGCGTTCCACGCTGAATGTGCAATCCGAAAAGGCCTTTCGCGACAGCACCGCCGACATTACCAAGCTGGAAAAAGACACCAGCAAGCGCGTGATGCAATTCATGCGCGATGGCAGGCCCGAGCAGTTGGAATGCACCTTGAACTGGCTGGCTACTTGGGCTCGGGCGGATGCGTTGATGTCCAAGGACTTCAACCACACCGGCAAATCCATGCGCAAATGGGCACTGGGCAGCATGGCTTCAGCCTATGTGCGCCTGAAATTCTCCGAGTCGCAGCCGCTGGCCAAGCACCCGCAGGAATCCCAACAGATCGAAGCCTGGTTCAACAAGCTGGCCGACCAGGTGGTGAGCGACTGGGACAACCTGCCGCTGGAAAAAACCAACAACCACTCCTACTGGGCCGCCTGGTCGGTGATGGCGACTTCCATCGCCACCAACCGCCGCGACCTGTTTGATTGGGCGGTGAAGGAATACAAGGTCGGCGCCAACCAGGTCGATGCCCAAGGCTTTTTGCCGAACGAATTGAAGCGCCAACAGCGCGCCCTGTCGTATCACAACTACGCCCTGCCGCCGCTGTCGATGATCGCCAGTTTTGCCCTGGTCAACGGCGTGGACCTGCGCCAGGAAAACAACGGCGCACTCAAACGCCTGGGCGACAAGGTGCTGGCCGGGGTGAAAGACCCGGAGATCTTCGAGCAGAAGAACGGCAAAGAGCAGGACATGAAGGACCTCAAGGAAGACATGAAATTTGCCTGGCTTGAGCCCTTCTGCACGCTCTACACCTGCGCACCGGATGTGATCGAGCGCAAGCATGAGATGCAGCCGTTCAAGACATTCCGCCTGGGTGGCGACCTGACCAAGGTCTACGACCCGGCGCACGAAAAAGGCAAAAAAGGTTCCTGAGCAAACGCGGTAAAAAATGTGGGAGGGGGCTTGCTCCCGATGGCGGTGTAACAGTCGCCATCTGTGCTCAATGACACACCGCTATCGGGAGCAAGCCCCCTCCCACATTTGAAGCCGGTTTCGTCAGTAGAAATGCAATACAACCTCCCCCGAAATCGTGGGGGGGTTTGGGGGGGCTCTGGCCCTTGACTGTTGGTTAAACATGGAGAGATCGGGATGGTTTTCTCGTCCAATGTGTTCCTGTTTCTGTTCTTGCCGATCTTTCTCGGCTTGTACTACTTGAGCGGGCAACGCTATCGCAATCTGCTGCTGCTGATTGCCAGCTACGTGTTCTACGCCTGGTGGCGAGTGGACTTCCTGGCGCTGTTCGCCGCCGTCACGCTATGGAACTACTGGATCGGCCTCAAGGTCGGTGCCGCCGGCGTGCGTACCAAGCCGGCGCAGCGCTGGTTGCTGCTCGGCGTGGCAGTCGACCTGTGCATCCTCGGCTATTTCAAGTACGCCAACTTCGGCGTCGACAGCATCAACGTGATGATGAAGTCGGCGGGCCTGGAGCCTTTCATCCTCACCCACGTGCTGTTGCCGATCGGGATCTCGTTCTACATCTTCGAGTCCATCAGCTACATCATCGACGTGTACCGTGGCGATACCCCGGCGACCCGCAACCTGATCGACTTCGCGGCGTTCGTAGCAATCTTCCCGCACTTGATTGCCGGCCCGGTGTTGCGTTTCCGTGACCTGGCCGACCAGTTCAACAACCGCACCCACACCCTCGACAAGTTCTCCGAGGGTTGCACGCGGTTCATGCAGGGTTTCATCAAGAAAGTCTTTATTGCCGACACCCTGGCGGTGGTGGCCGACCATTGCTTCGCCCTGCAAAACCCCACCACCGGCGACGCCTGGCTGGGTGCACTGGCCTACACCGCGCAGCTGTACTTCGACTTCTCGGGCTACAGCGACATGGCCATCGGCCTGGGCTTGATGATGGGTTTCCGCTTCATGGAAAACTTCAAGCAGCCGTACATCAGCCAGTCGATCACCGAGTTCTGGCGGCGCTGGCACATCAGCCTCTCTACCTGGCTGCGTGATTACCTGTACATCACCCTGGGCGGCAACCGCAAAGGCACGCTGACCACCTACCGCAACCTGTTCCTGACCATGCTGCTCGGTGGCCTGTGGCACGGTGCCAACATCACCTACATCGTGTGGGGCGCCTGGCACGGCATGTGGCTGGCAATTGAAAAAGCCATCGGCCTGAACACCGCGCCGCGCAGCTTCAATGTGCTGCGCTGGGCCTTCACCTTCCTGCTGGTGGTGATGGGCTGGGTGATCTTCCGCGCTGAAAACCTGCACGTTGCCGGGCGTATGTACGGTGCGATGTTCAGCTTTGGCGAGTGGTCGCTGTCGGAACTCAACCGCGCCAATCTCACCGGGCTGCAAGTGGCGACCCTGGTGGTGGCCTACGCAACCCTGGCGTTCTTCGGCCTGCGCGACTTCTACACCAATCGCCCTGCCCAGAAAACCAAGCCGGCCGATCCGAGCCTGATCAAGGCGGTGCCTGGCGACAACCCCGGCAGCATCCACGAGCCTGGTTTCAGCGTGGGCCGTGACGCTGCCGTGCAACCGGCCTACTGGACCGCTGAATGGCCACGCTACGCCATGCGCGCCGCGGTGCTGCTGCTGTTCGTAGCGTCGATCCTGAAACTGTCGGCGCAGAGTTTCTCGCCGTTCCTTTACTTCCAATTCTGAGGGAGCCGACCATGACCCGTTCATTACGCGTCCTCTACATCAGCCTGTTCATGGTGCTGTTGCTGGCCCTGGGCGCCTGGTCGCTGCGCAGTTTCCTGGGCTTCAGCACCAACGCCGATGCGACCGTGCTCAACGGTCGCTGGACCAAAGCCGTCGAGACTCATTACGACGACGAGTTCCCGATCAAGCGCATCGGCACCAACCTATGGGCAGCGCTGGACTACAAGCTGTTCAATGAAGGCCGCCCCGGCGTGGTGCTGGGCCGCGATCACTGGCTGTACAGCGACGAGGAATTCAACCCCGCCGTCAATGAAGACCAGAACCTGGAGGGCAACTACGCCCTTGTCGAAGGCGTGCGCCAGAAGCTCAAGGCCCAGGGCATCCAACTGGTGATGGCGATCGTGCCGGCCAAGGTGCGCCTGTACCCGGAACACCTGGGTGAAGTGAAACCGGCGAGCATTCACGCCAACCTGTACCAGGACTTCCACGCCCGGGTTGCCGCCGACCAGATCATCGCCCCGGACCTGCTCGGCCCGCTGCAACAGGCCAAGCTGGGCGGCAAGCAGGTGTTCCTGCGCACCGACACCCACTGGACCCCGGATGGCGCGGAAATCGCCGCCAAGCAACTGGCAAAGACCATTGCCGACAAGACCCCGCTGAGCGGCGAGCCGCAGCACTTTGTCACCGAGGCCGAGAAGACCGAGCCACACAAAGGCGACCTGCGTCTGTTCCTGCCCCTGGACCCGCTGTTCGAAAACCTGATGCCGCCCAAAGAGCCGCTGGAAAAACGCGTCACGCACCTGGCCGAAACCAAAGGCGACGACGCGCTGTTCAGCGACAGCGAAACCCCAGTGGCACTGGTGGGCACCAGCTACAGCGCCAACCCCAACTGGAACTTCGTCGGCGCCCTCAAGCAAGCCCTGGGCAGTGACGTGGTCAGCTACGCCGAAGACGGCCACGGCCCGATCCTGCCGATGCTCAGCTATCTGAAAAGCGACGACTTCAAGAACAACCCACCCCAGGTGCTGATCTGGGAATTCCCCGAACGCTATCTGCCCGTAAATAACGAAATCGGTGATGCCGACCCATCGTGGGTTGCGCAGCTTAAACAAGCCGGTTCGCGCCAACAGAACATGGCAAGCAACACACCTGCTTTTAAAAATCAGAAACCCGAGACGCCCGACCGGGCGCAAAACTGAAAGAGAGGTAACTCACATGACTTTCACTACAACTCCTCGTCGTCTCGCCAAGACCCTGGCCATCGCTGCCGGCCTGAGCTTCGTATCGATGTCCGCCTTCGCCGGTGGTGACGCCGCCCTGTACGGCCCAACCGCGCCAAAGGGTTCGAGCTTCGTGCGCATCTACAACGCCAGCAACCAGGAAGTCAGCGCCACCGTCGGCAGCACCAACCTCAGCGACGTGGCGCCATTGGCCAGCAGCGACTTCAGCTTCATGCCGGGCGGTGACTACAGCGCCAAGGTCGGCAGCCAGACCGTGCCGGTCAAACTCGCTGCCGATCACTACTACACCCTGGTCAACAACAGCAGCGGCCAGCCTCAGCTGATCGAAGAGCCGCCGTTCAAGAACAAGCAGAAATCCCTGGTACGCGTGCAGAACCTCAGCGACAAGGCCCTGACCCTGAAAACTGCCGACGGCAAGACCGATGTGGTCAAGTCGGTGGCCGCCAAGGGCCGTGGTGAACGCGAGATCAACCCGGTGAAGGTGAGCCTGGCGCTGTATGACGGCGACAAGAAGGTCGGCGATGTGAAGCCGGTGGCCCTGGAGCGCGGTGAGGCAGCGGTGCTGTACGTCACAGGTTCCGGTTCGAGCCTGTCGCCAGTCTGGGTCAAACGCCCGGTGTCGACCCGCTAACTATTTCCCTGAGTTGACACGCCCCCTTGTGGGAGCTGGCTTGCCTGCGATGGCGGTCTTGAAGGCGCCATCGCAGGCAAGCCAGCTCCCACAATGACCGGGTTTCAACTCAGGACCGAGACAAAAACAAGAGTGAAACGACAAACCTTCGTAGCTCTGACCCAAACTGATTCAAGGAGAAACACCCATGATCCCAGTAATCCTTTCCGGTGGTAGCGGCTCACGTCTTTGGCCGCTTTCGCGTAAACAGTTTCCCAAGCAGTTCCTGGCCCTGACCGGCGAGCACACGCTGTTCCAGCAAACCCTGGAGCGCCTGGTGTTCGAAGGCATGGACGCCCCTATCGTGGTGTGCAACAAGGACCACCGCTTCATCGTCAACGAGCAACTGAGCGCGCGTAAGCTCGAATGCCAGCGCATCCTGATGGAGCCCTTTGGCCGCAACACCGCACCGGCCGTGGCCCTGACCGCGATGATGCTGGTTAACGAAGGCCGCGACGAGCTGATGCTGGTGCTGCCCGCCGACCATGTGATCGACGACCAGAAAGCCCTGCAACGTGCCCTGGCCCTGGCCACCGTGGCGGCAGAGCGTGGCGAGATGGTGCTGTTCGGCGTACCGGCGACCCGTCCGGAAACCGGTTACGGCTACATCAAGTCCACCAACGACTCGCTGCTGCCCGAAGGCGTGAGCCGCGTGCAACAGTTCGTGGAAAAGCCCGATGAAAAACGCGCCATCGAGTTCGTCAAGAGCGGTGGTTATTTCTGGAACAGCGGCATGTTCCTGTTCCGCGCCAGCCGTTTCCTCGAAGAGCTGAAAAAGCACGATCCGGACATCTACGACACCTGCGTACTGACCCTGGAACGTAGCGAGCAGACCAACGACACCGTGACCTTCGACGACGCCACCTTCGCCTGCTGCCCGGACAATTCCATCGACTACGCGGTGATGGAAAAAACCCAGCGTGCCTGCGTAGTGCCGCTGAGTGCCGGCTGGAGCGACGTGGGTTGCTGGGCCTCGCTGTGGGCGGTCAATGACAAAGACGCCAACGGCAACGTGAGCAAAGGCGACGTGGTGATCCAGGACAGCCGCAACTGCATGGTGCATGGCAACGGCAAACTGGTGTCGGTGATCGGCCTGGACAACATCGTGGTGGTGGAAACCAAGGACGCGATGATGATTGCCCACAAGGACAAGGTCCAGGGCGTCAAGCAGATGGTCAACACCCTCAACGAGCAAGGCCGCAGCGAAACCCAGAACCACTGCGAAGTCTATCGTCCGTGGGGCTCCTACGACTCGGTGGACATGGGCGGGCGCTTCCAGGTCAAGCACATCTCGGTCAAGCCGGGCGCGTGCCTGTCGCTGCAGATGCACCACCACCGCGCCGAACACTGGATCGTGGTCAGCGGCACCGCCGAAGTCACCTGTGACGAGAACGTGTTCCTGCTTTGCGAGAACCAGTCCACCTACATCCCGATCGCCTCGGTGCACCGCCTGCGCAACCCGGGCAAGATCCCGTTGGAGATCATCGAAGTGCAATCGGGCAGCTACCTGGGCGAAGACGATATCGAGCGCTTCGAAGATATCTACGGTCGCTCGACGCCGGTTGAACGTGGCGTGTCGGTGAAAACTATCGCGCAGTAAAACAGTCGTACAAGAAGTCCTCGCCCAGCCCATTGCGTCCCCTATCCGCAGTGGGTTGGGTGGGGGCTTTTTTTTGCTCGTTCACACCTGTTTCAGCACATCCTCAACCGAAATAATCGGGGAACGTGTTCGGCCCCAGATACAGGAAGTTCGACGACGTCAGCTTGATTTCCTTGTCCATCTTGAGCTCAACGATCTGGCTACCGGCAGTGACGGGACCCAGCTCCTTGGGCACCTGGTCGGTGCTGAATATCACCTTGTATTCGCCTCTGCCCGCATAGCGTTCATTGCCCAGGAACAACAGGGTTTCAACGTTCTCACTGTTGAGTTGTTGGCCGGGAGGATTTACGTACACGCCGCCCTTTGAACCCGCGCGTGTTTCACCTCGGGCCAGGTCATTGATACCTTGGGCTCGAGCGATCGCTTCGGCGCCTTCCTTGCTGGTGTAGTGAATATAAACCGGTTGCCCATTGTGAAAGCCCGAATCCAATACCGATGACCAATCAGGGTGATTAGTCAAAGGGCGACTCACTATAGAGGGTGAAGGCGGATTGCCTTTGCGCGCGTTTTTTTGCGGTTGCAGCCTGATGCTGTCCACATCCGTAGCTTTTCTGCCCGCACCGACATTGACTGCCAATCGCCATTCGCCATTACCTTTGGGCACCAGCACCATCACCTGGTTTTTAGTTTCAGGATCAATGACCCGAATGGGTCTGCCCTTGCCCTGGTAGCGACGTTCAACCAGAAATGCCCGGCTCTCGCCCGTGCCATCGGTAAAGTTGACATAGAAGTCATCACCTACCTGGTAAGTACCGTCCTCCCTTAAGGGACGGCCCTCCAGAAAGTCCTCAGGCATGGCGTGAGCACTGTAGTCGCGGCGGATACCGGCAACGTCGGACGCCGCATCGGACAATTTGACGGTGTCGTCAAGAGAAGAAGATTGCTTCTGCAATATGTCCTTCAACTCCCTGTAGCTACTCTTCAATACCGACTTGCTCCCCCTTGCCAAACCTTCCGCCAGGTCTCCAAGGCCATCAGCAGGGTTCAAGCCACTGACAGTCGAACGCAGGACCTTATCGGATGCCTTGAACGCTCGCGCGCCAAGTTTTCCGCTCAAGTTGCCCAAGGCTTTACCCGCTTGGCCCACGCCCTTGGCGACTGGAACGATGAAACCGAAAATATCCAGCGCAAAATCCCGGATCGCCGCGCCGGTATTACCCTTGACGGCGTTTTCAATTGCATTGGCGAATGGGATCAGCCCTTTTACAAAGTCATGGCCAGCCTTGATACCGGCCTCTTCCTCTTCCACCTTGGTCACACCCCTGGCGCCAGCCTGCATCGCTTCGCGATCATGCAGCAGGTGGCCGGCCACCACATTGGCAATCGTGTCGAACCGCGCATTCATGGCATCCGCTGCATTGGCGACCTGTCCTGGGCGCGGCTCGGGCAAGTAAGGCCCATCGAGCCGCTGCGTCAGGAGCCCTTGGGAGACTTTGCCTGGCTGGGGTGGGGTGCTGCTTTCATAGGCTTCATAATCGACCGCGACGCTGACCCCTTTGGCCTGGGTAGTGGCGTAAGTTTCAGCGTTGGCGACCCGAGGCGGGGGATTGGGCAGATAGCGTGGCAGGTCATCGCGACGGCGGATGGTGCCTTGCAGAGGAAATACTTCGTAGTAGACATGCCGCAGGTTTTTTTCGTCCTGGTCGCTGCCACTTGGGTCGATCTTGGTCAGAACGCGCATCAACAACCCATAACGCCCCTTGGCAGCGCGTGCCTGGGCATCAGTCTCTTCCCCTTCAGCCTCCGCGACACTGGCTTTGCGTAGGGAGAAAAACTCGACCTTACCCGACGCGATGGTTTGCCTGTCTTCCAACGGTAGCTGCGACAACTGGTGTTTGACTGTGGTCGTGACCCCCTCTTTCAAACCGTTGAAGTAATCATCGAACTGAGTATTGAACTGCGCATTGACATCAGGAAGCGGCCTGACCCGCAGAAAACGGTTACCAATCTGAAAGTCGTAGCGCTCCTTTTTGGGAATACGGTCCATTTTCCCTGACATGTAGATGTCCAGTAATGAGTGCTCGTCGCTCTCACTGGCATCGATGTTAACGATGCGCGTGTTGCGCACATCAAACGGACCGTTTTTGTAGACACTTTCCAGGTTGCCAGTCGCAATGCCTTCACGTGTCGGCATGGGCGCGCTTAACTGGTCGTGGGCTTTTTTCAGCGCGGTGAGCTCCAGATCGAAGGCCTCGCGGACCTCAGTCACCTCTTGCACCGTATAATCGTCATCGTCCCTTCGATCAATTTTGCCCTGGGCGATGCCCCATTGAATCAATGCGCTGGCCTGAGCCTTGGTCTCAATAATGACCTGCGCGGATGTAACAGGATTCAGTTCGGCCAGGCCCATGAAGGTTTTGAAATCGGTGTGCGTCGCTATACCCGGCGACCAAAACTCTTGCGCCTGCACAACCGCCGACAGTCGGGTAAACGCTGCAGACTTGACCACCATGTTACTGGGCATATCCGCGACTATAAATGCCGGTTCAGACCCTGCAAGCAGCATACGTGCGGCGGCTGGCGCCATCTCGGCAGGCACCTTGCCTTGGTCCACCAGATACTGCTCAAGACGCGCCACCACCACCGCAGGATGAACGTCCCGGTTGGCCGGCTGATAAAGGTCGTAGCCTGCGACTACGCCGCGCTTGCTGCCCGCCTGGGGATCAAGCTCCAGGATCATGGCCGTCAATGCCCAATCAACCGCATCTGCGATTACCGCCGTGTCCGTGCTCTTGAAAGCAGTTTGCAGCGTTTGCCCCAAGCCTTTGATCTCGGCAGTACTCATCATGTATTCGAGGACTTGCGCCGCGCTCATGCCTTGGATCGACGCCCCATGCCGTTCATAAAAGGCCTGGAAGATGCCGTTGCCGGGCGATAGCTTGACCATTTCTGCCGTCGCCATTTCGCTCAGCTTCATGCGTCGCTCGCTGTCCAGGGTGTCTGGCTGGTTCAACAGCCCCCAGTGATTGCCGTAATCGGCCGGTTCGGGTAACGGCTGTTTAAATACCGCTATCAGGTTTGCCAGTTGCACGGGATCTTTCGGGACCAACACTTGGTTTTCCCTCAGGAACCACGCCACCGAGTCCTCCTCACCCGGCCCGATGCCATGGGCGCGCGCAAATGCTGAATATTCATGAATGGAAAACGTCTTCGTTTCCAGCAACGGCGCTACGTCCAGGCTCGGATCCTTGGCAATGGCCTCTTGGATCTGTTGTAACGCCGTGACGAGGCGATAGTTGTTTTGGATGTTCCCCGTCAGTTGCTGCCAATGCTCAAGCGTCTGCCCGGCCATCAGCGCGCCTTCGCCAACAGGAGGGTTTTCCAGCTCAATACTGCGGCGCAATCGGGACAACGCAGGTTGACGAGGTACAGAAGGCATTTCGGATGCTTTATTGTCCACCGCTACGGCAGACGATTCGGCCGGCAAGGGCGACGGCGTGGCAAGGGCCACCGGCGGTGGCAGATAAGATGGGCTGGGCAAGTGACTGATCATCGACTCTATCTCACAGAAAAGGGATTGGAACCGGGACATGTCGGGGTATCCGTTCTGACAAGCTCGGTCGCCTCCTGAGTGTCGATTCGTATCAATAACGCGACAAAAAGTTATTTAGGGATATGTCCCCTAGGCAGCGCCGCTCCTGCCTCGGCTCCTCCGATAGTCAATCCGGCCCGGCCACAGGTACGATGGCCTGTCCCTAAACGAGGTTGTCAGCATGTTCTTTGGTGTTTTACTGATCATTACCTGGCTGATCCTGCTGCTGCGTTACCCGGCCAAGGCCTTGCCGGTGTCGCTGACGGCTGCCATCGGCCTGGGTCTCGTCGCCGTCTGGGTGGTGTGGCTGGACAACCGCGAAGCCGCGCAGCTGGCGCGCCTTGAGTTGCGCATCACGTATGCCCCGCAGGAATGCCCGACCGACCGCCCACTGAAATTGACCCTCAACAACGGCAACGATGTACCGCTGACCGAATTGCGCTGGCGCGTCGCCGCCTATGCGCCGGGCGACACGGTCAACCTGGCCGACAACGTCTACGCCGCCCCACGCTATCGTGGCCCCGGCGAATTGCAGGCCGGTGCCACCTGGGACGATTGCCTGCCCACACCGCCATTGCGCCCCGGCTATCGCCCACAAACCCTGGAATTTCGCGCCGAGCACCTGCAAGGCAGCTTCTCGGACTGACAAAGGAATGATGCATGCCCAACGTACTGATCACCGGTTGCTCCAGCGGTATCGGCCGCGCCCTCGCCGACGCGTTCAAAGCCGCAGGCTTCAACGTATGGGCCAGCGCCCGCCAGCCCGATGACGTCGCCGCCCTCGCTGCCGCAGGCTTCAATGCCGTGCAGTTGGACGTCAACGACAGCGCCGCCTTGCAACACCTGGCCGAGCAATTGAGCGAGCTGGATGTGCTGGTCAACAACGCTGGCTACGGCGCCATGGGCCCGTTGCTCGACGGCGGCACCGAGGCGATGCAGCGCCAGTTCCAAACCAATGTATTTTCTATCGTGGGCGTGACCCAGGCGCTGTTCCCCGCCCTGCGCCGCAGCAGGGGCCTGGTGGTGAATATCGGCAGCGTTTCCGGGGTGTTGGTGACGCCGTTCGCCGGCGCGTACTGCGCATCCAAAGCCGCTGTCCACGCCTTGAGCGACGCTCTGCGCATGGAGTTGGCCCCGTTTGGCGTACGCGTCATGGAAGTTCAACCCGGCGCGATCAACACCAGCTTTGCAAAGAATGCCGGGGCCCAGGCCGAACTGTTGCTCAACGAAACATCGCCATGGTGGCCGTTGCGCGAAGGCATTCGTGCCCGCAGCCAGGCCTCTCAGGACAAACCCACCCCAGCCGGTGAGTTTGCGGCGGATGTGCTCAAGGCCGTGCAACTAAACCAGCCACCGCGCCTGCTGCGCTCGGGCAACGGCAGCCGCGCGTTGCCATTGATGGCGGCGCTATTGCCCAAGGGGTTGCTGGAGAAGGTGTTGAAGAAGCGCTTTGGCTTGAGCGGCAGCCTCTAGCCCTTCATAAAATCAATAAACGCCCGCACCTTCAGCGGCAGGTGTCGGGTATCCGGATACATCGCGTAGACCCCTTGGGGCGCGAAGCGATGATTCGCCAACACACGCACCAGCCTTCCAGCCTCCAGGTCCTCCTGCACCAGCCATTGCGGCAAAATCGCCACACCGTGACCGCGCACGGCAAACGCTTGAAGCACCGCCGCGCTATCGGCCACCAACGCGGCAGGCCCGGCGCGGTATTGATATTGGCCACCCGCCGGGTCGGTCACGCTCAACTCAGTCAAGCGACCATGGCCCAGCCGTGGTACTTGCTCTAATTCATCCAGGTTTTGAACCCCGGCAAACTGCGGCGCCGCAACAGCAAACACATCGAACGTCGACAACTGCACCGCCCGATGATTGGAGTCAAGCAAGCGCCCCAGGCGAATCGCCACGTCGAAACGTTCGGAGATCAAATCGGCGTGGGTGGAGGATGTGGATAAGTGAATATTCAGGTCCGGGTGCAGGCGGCGAAAGGCTTCCACCGCCGGGGCGACCACGGCCAGGGCATACTCCAGGGTGGTGGTGATACGCAGGGTGCCCTTGAGCTGGGCGTGCTCGGAGCGGGCTTCTTCCACCGCCAAACGGGCCTCTTCGAGCATGCGCGTACAGCGAAGGTAGAAGCGTTCGCCAGCATCGGTGAGCGCGAGCTGACGGGTATTGCGGGTCAGCAGGGTAACGCCCAACTCCGCTTCCAGGCGCTTGAGGTTGAAGCTGACCACGGCGCGGGTCTGGCCGAGTAGATCAGCGGCGGCGGTGAGTGAGCCGGCCTCGACCACGGCCTTGAAGGTGTCGAATCGGTCCAGGCTGACCATGGGCCACGCCCTCCGTTGTCAAAATATTTTTGACAAACTAACAGCCAAACCGACGTATCTCAAACGTTGCGCCCGCCCTACCCTGCACGCTTCATTCGCAGGATCGCGTTCATGACCTACCGCTCGAAAGTCGCCTGGATCTTTTTACTGGGCTTTGCCCTGGACCTGGTGAACATGTTTGTCGCCACCGTCGCCTACCCGGATATCGCCCGCGAACTGCAAGCCTCGGTCACGCAACTGGCGTGGATCAGCAATGCCTACATGCTCGGGTTGACGGTGATTATTCCCTTGAGTGTGTGGCTGGCGGCGATTATGGGCGAGCGCACGCTGATCGCCACCAGTCTGCTGCTGTTCGCAGGAGCCTCGGTGATGGTCGGCCAGGCCGGTTCCATCGACGTCTTGATTGGCTGGCGCGCTTTGCAGGGACTCGGTGGCGGCTTGTTGATTCCCGTGGGGCAAGCCATGGCTTACCGGCACTTCCCAGCGGTCGAGCGCAGCCAATTGACAGCGCGTGTGATGTCGGTGGCATTGCTGGTGCCAGCGCTGTCCCCGGCGTTGGGCGGGCTGATTGTCGATAGCCTGTCCTGGCGCTGGATTTTCTACGCAAACCTGCCACTGGCCTTGATCACCCTGCTGCTGGCGCTGCTGTGGATAAAACCCGATATGCCTGCAAGCGTGCGCCCGCCCCTGAACCTGGGCAGCATTTTCAAACAGGCCGCCAGCCCGATGCTGCGCGTGGCGATGCTGGTCTACCTGTGCATTCCCGGGGTATTTATCGGCACCAGCCTGATCGCCATCCTCTATGTACGCGGCCTGGGGTATGACGCCACCCAGGCCGGCGCACTCATGTTGCCCTGGGCCCTGGCCTCGGCCATGGCGATCTACCTGAGCAAGCAACTCTTCAATCGTTGTGGCCCGAAACCCTTGCTGGTGGCGGGCATGGCGCTGCAATGCGGCGGCATCCTGTTGCTCAACGAGCCGGCCCTGATCATTGCCGCCTATGCCTTGATGGGCCTGGGCGGCAGCCTGTGCAGCAGCACCGCACAGACCCTGGCCTTTCTGGATATCCCCACCGAGCGCATGGGCCACGCCAGCGCCTTGTGGAATATCAACCGCCAAGTGAGTTTCTGCTTGGGTGCCGCCGTACTCAGTGCCGTGCTGTCGGCCTTGGATTCCTTCGCCATAACCTTCACGATGGCGGCAGCCTTGACCCTGTTGCCGCTTTTCGCAGTGTTGCGCCTGGATGCATCCAGGGTACGCAGCCTGCTTCACCCTTCCAGCGAGCCCAAGCATGATTGACTACAGTGATTTTTTTGAAGAAGTGATCCAGACCCACGTCGAGATCGAGCAATGGTTTGCCGGTGTTGCGCCTGAGGGCACCCTGCAAAACCTGCTGGCGCGCTTCTCACCCGAGTTCAGCATGGTCGCGCCCGCCACCGGTACGCGCGTCAATAGAGCCGGGGTCAATGCGCTATTCACGCGCCTGGGCGGAATGCGCCCGGGGTTGAAAATCACCTTGAGTGAAATGACCGGCATTGATCGTCATGCGCGGGGGGCCACGGTGACTTACCGCGAGCATCAGGTGGATGACAGTGGTACACAGACGGATCGCCGGGCCACTGTGGTGTTTGAGAAGCAGGCCAGTGGTGCGCTGTTGTGGCGGCACTTGCATGAAACGTTTATCAAGGCTTAACGCGGGTCTGAATGTGGGAGGGGGCTTGCTCCCGATAGCGGTGTGTCAGTGTCAGATGTACCGACTGACACACTGCTATCGGGAGCAAGCCCCCTCCCACATTTGAATCTCCCACAGTTTTTAGTTTTGTGTTGGGTTGACGATCACGGTGCAGGTGATGCCAGCCGCCAGCAGCACGCCCTCGGGCACTTCATCAATGTGAATGCGCACCGGCACGCGCTGGGCCAGCCTCACCCAGTTGAACGTGGGGTTCACATCGGCAATCAGCTCGCGGCTCTCAGGGTTGTCACGGTCGTAGATACCGCGGGAGATGCTTTCCACATGGCCCTTTAGGGTCTCGCCGCTCATCAGCTGCATGTCGGCTTTGTCACCGACTTTGACGTGGGGCAGCTTGGTCTCCTCAAAGAAGCCATAAACCCAGAACGAATTCATATCCACCACAGCCATCTTCGCCTCGCCGATACGCGCATAGTCGCCGCGATGCACGTTGAGGTTGGTGACGTAGCCGTCCACCGCCGCCAGCACGCGGGTGCGTTTCAGGTTGAGTTCAGCGGCTTCCAGTTGCGCCAGGGCGTGCTGGTAATCGGCCAGGGCCGAGTCGGCGATGTTGCTGGCGTCGTCGCGGTTTTCCCTGGAGATCACCAGGGCGTCGAGGTCGGCGCGACGGTGGGCGTTGAGCTTGCGCATCTCCCAGGTGGCCTTGCGTGAGGCCACCAGCGATTGGGCTTGCCTGACGGCAATGCGGTAGTGCTCGGGGTCGATCTGCATCAGCAGGTCGCCTTTTTTCACCAGCTGGTTATCGCGTACCGGCACATCCACCACCTCGCCGGTCACGTCAGCCGCCACGTTGATGATGTCGGCGCGTACCCGGCCATCACGGGTCCAGGGCGTTTGCATGTAGTGCACCCATAATGTGCGGCCAATCCAGATTGCCAAAGCCAGCACCAGCAAGGTGGCGAGCAGGCTGAAAAACTTTTTCATCGGGGCATTCTCAACGGTAGACGCTCAGCGCCAGGGCGCCGAACAAGCAAGCGAACAGGCTCAGGCGCAGCAACGCCGGGTGCCAGAAAAACCGATACAGGTCGAACCCGGCCAGGAAGCGATCAATCGCCCAGGCCAACACCGCGGCGATCAGGAACATCAGGGTCATGGTCGGCATATAGATGCCATGAAATGCGATTTCACGGGGCATTCGAGGCTCCTTTTAGGGCCGCCAGTGGCGATTGCGGGTCGAGCAGCGAAGTGCGGATAAAGTGCAGGTAGCTCTTCACCCGGCGCAGGGCCGAGGTGTCGAAGTGCGGGGCGAAGGGTTCGTCGGTGGCCTGTACGCGGCTGATCGCATGGTCGACGGCGATCAAGCCGCGCTCCAGGTTGCTGGCGCTGGGTTGCCGGAACAAGCGCACCAACGAGCGGCCCATTACACGAATTGCCTGGCGCCATGGCTGGGACTCGGCATACGCCGGGTGCACCGGCAGAATCGCTTGCTCCTTGCGCAACTCGATGATCGCGTGGCCGACTTCCAATACCACGAACATCCAGCGCAGCAAGTCGCGCTGCACCTGCGGCTGGCCGACCGCGAGGCCGTAGGCCTGGTGCAGCAGGTCGCGGGTGCGGCTTTCAAAGCTCGAGGCCAGGCCCTTGAGCTTGGCGCTGATCGCATACACCACCTGCTCACGCAGGTCCTGCTCCAGGCGGCGCCACAACCAGCGGCTGTTGGGCGGCAGGATGATCGCCCCCGCTGCCGCGCACACCAGCATGCCGATGACCATGGCAATGTAGTCGTTGATAAAGGTGTAGGGGTTGTAGACCGTGAGGTTGTCCGGCACCGAGCCGGTGCTGAAGAAAATCAACAGCCCCACACCGACACCGGCGTACCGGGGGCGGGAAGAGAGAAAGGCCCCGAAGATGATCACCGGTGCGAGCATCACGCACAGCAACGGGAAACCGTCGATCCTGGGAAACACGAAGAACATTTCGACAAAGCCGACCAAGGCGCCGATCAAGGTGCCGCAGGCCATCTGGAACGCCATGCGCTTGGGGTTGGGTGTGGCGGCGGAGAGGCCCACCGTGGCCGCTGCGATCAAGGTCATGGTCGCGCCGCTGGGCCAGGCGGTGGCGACCCAGTAACTGCCCAGCACGACAAGGATAAATGAGGCCCGTACCCCGGCGGCGGTGCAGGCCAGCCAGTTGGTTTTCGGCGTGTAGGATTCGTGCCAGTCTTCCCGCGCATGGTGGTGGTCGGCCAGGGACGCGTGGGTTTGCGCGTAGTTGTGCAGGTCGTCGACGAAGCGGTACAACAACTCGTAGGCAGTATGGAAATCCAGTTGCTCGGCTTCGGTAGGGTTATCGTCCTGGAAGCTCGCCCGCAGGCTGCGCACCTTGGCAGGAAGGCCGTCCTTGTAGGCGCTCAGTTGATTGACCAGGTGTGCGGCATCCGGGCTGGTGAGGGCGCGACCGGAGAAGCTGTCGAGCACTTCGGCGAGATCTTGCAGGCCGGGTTTGATCGCTGCGACCACATGATCGGCCTCATCGGCACGCAAGCGTTCAAGCAACTGGTGCAGGGCGTTGAAGCGCGTGGTGATGCTCATGAATTCGCTGTTGAGGCGACTGAGTCGCCCATTGCGCCGACGCATGTGCGGGTCTTCGAACACGGTGACGCTGCGCAAGCCTTCCAGGCCCACCGCTTCGGCGATAAAGCGCACGTTGCTGGCCTCGAAGCCCTCCCGCTGGCTGCGCCCGCGCAGGCCGTCGGTGACGAACAGCGCGAACACGCCGAAGCGCTGGTACAACGCGTTGCGCATGGCCGCGCTGGAGGTCTGCGGCAGGATCGCCGCGCTGACCAGCGTGGAGCAAAGAATCCCCAGGGAGATTTCCAGCACCCGCCATACGGCCGCCATAAAGGCGCCGTCCGGGTGGGCCAGGGCCGGCAGCCCGACCATCGCTGCGGTGTAGCCGGCGAGCACAAAGCCATAGGCGCGGAAGTTGCGGTTACGCGTGGCGCCCGCGGTACAAATGCCCACCCAGATCGCCAGCGCGCCGAGGAACAGTTCGGTGTTCTGCGCAAACAAGGCGATCAGCAGCACCATCACCGCCGACCCCGCCAAGGTGCCCAGGAAGCGGTAGAAACTTTTGGCGAACACCTGGCCGCTCTGGGGCTGCATTACGATAAATACGGTGATCATCGCCGTGCGCGGTTGCGGCAGTTCCAGGCGCATGGCCAGCCACAGCGTGAGAAACGCAGCGACCAGCACCTTGAAGATATACACCCAGGTCACGCCGTCGCTGCGTGCCCAGTCGAAAAAGCCACGGCGCCACTCAAGGGAATGCAACCAGCGCAGCGGTGCAGGCAAGGGAGTCATCAAATCCTACTCAGTGATCAAACACGGCAAGCGCCGCCGGGGTCTTGCTCGGAAGGGTCTTGGCATCCTGGGGCACATCGTTGCCGGCACCGAGGCCGCCGCCCAGGGCGGTCACCAATTCCGCATGGACACTCAGGCGCGCCGCCTGTACCTGTTGCTCGACCTGTTGCTGACGGAACAGCAGGCTCTGGGCGTTGAGCACATTGAGGTAATCGGTCAGGCCGCGTTGGTAGGCGATCATGGCGATGTCGTAGGTTTTCTGCGCCGAGGCCACCGACTGCGCGGCGAAGGCCGACTGCTTGTCCATGGACTCGCGGCGGATCAACTGGTCGCTGACGCCCTTGAGCGCGTTGACCAGGGTCTGGTTGTACTGGGCGACGGCGATGTCATAACCGGCACTGGCTTCGCCCAGTTGGGCGCGCAGGCGGCCGCCATCAAAAATTGGCAAGGTGATCGCCGGGCCGACGTTGTAGTTGAATTTCTTCCCCGCCAGGAATTCCAGCATGCCGCCGCCGGTGGCCATGTAGCCGAGGCTGCCGACCAAGTCGACGTTGGGGTAGAAACCGGCGTGGGCCACGTCAATGCCACGGGCCTGGGCCGCCACCTGCCAGCGGCTGGCGACCACGTCCGGGCGTTGACCGAGCAACTGCGCCGGCAGGCTCGAAGGCAGTTTCAACGGTGCGGCGAGGGCCAGGCACGGGCGTTGCAACTGCGCACCCTCGCCCGGGCCTTTGCCCGCCAGCGCCGCCAGTTGGTTACGGCTCAAGGCGATTTCTTCGTCAAGGGCATCCAGTTGGCGATGGGTCTCCGGCAGCGGGCCTTCGGCCTGGCTGACGTCGAAGTGCGTGCCGATCCCGGCGTCCAGGCGTTTGTGGGCCAGGTCGAGGATCTGCTGTTGCTGGGTCAGGGTGGCAGCGGCGATATCGCGGTTGGCGTAGTGCAACGACAGCTGGATATAGGCGCGCACCACGTTGTTCTGCAGTTCGAGCTGGGCCTGGCGCGCTTCGGCGGCGCTCATATGGGCGAGGTCGACGGCGCGCTCGGTGTTGTTGCTTTCCCGCCCCCACAGGTCGAGTGCGTAGCTCAGACCCAGGGACGAATTGTTGTCCCAGGTGTTGGCACCGCTCAGTTCGCCGGGACCGTAGAACTGATCTTTCGGCCAGTTGTGGCGCTTGAGGGTAGTGTCGCTGTTGACTTGCAACGACTCGGCCGACTCCGCTACTCCGGCCAGCGCCCGCGCTTGTCGCACGCGTGCGGCGGCCATGGCCAGGCTGGGACTGTTCTGGGTGGCGAGTTCGACCCAGCGGTTGAGCTGCGGATCGCCGTAGGCTTGCCACCATTGGGTGGTGGGCCAGTGGGCGTCCTGGGCGGCGTCTTGAATGGCTTCGTCGGTGGCCAAAGTATTGGCGTTGAGGGCGTGGCCTTGGGGGGCGATTCCTCCGGTTCCGATGCAGCCGCTGATGGCTAACGATAAGGCCCAAACACTGAGAGTCTTCAGCTCTCTGCTGATGTGACGCGGCACGGCAAGCGAATTCCTGAGAGGGTGTTGCGCAAGAGGTGGCGCAATTCTAGGCGGCGGCAGGGAGGACGATAAGCTGGCATTCCTGTGAATCTTTGTTACCGTTCAGGCGATAATCCGTTGGTAGGGATCACTGGACGGCGTTACTTTCTGTCACAATTTGCTATCTCCCTTGAGAACACCCCATGGACACTTTGCAAAATATGCGCGCTTTCAGCTGCGTGGCCGAAGCCGGCAGCTTCACTGCTGCCGCCGTGCAACTGGACACCACTACGGCCAATGTCTCGCGCGCGGTCTCCAACCTTGAGGCCCACCTGCAAACCCGCTTGCTCAACCGCACCACCCGGCGCATCGCGCTGACTGAAGCCGGCAAGCGCTATTTGCTGCGCTGCGAGCAGATCCTCGCCTATGTGGAGGAAGCCGAGGCCGAAGCCAGCGATGCCCACGCCCGCCCCGCCGGGCAGCTCAAAGTGCACACCATGACCGGCATCGGCCAGCACTTCGTCATCGACGCGATTGCCCGCTACCGCCGCACCCATCCCGACGTCACCTTCGACCTGACCCTGGCCAACCGCGTGCCGGACCTGCTCGACGAGGGCTACGATGTATCCATCGTGCTGGCCAGCGAACTGCCGGATTCGGGGTTCGTGTCCCAGCGCCTGGGTATCACCTACAGCATCGCCTGCGCCTCACCGGAATACGTCAAGGCCAAGGGCTGCGCCCAACGGCCCCAGGACTTGCTCAACCATGCGTGCCTGCGCCTGGTCAGCCCGGTGATCCAGCTGGACAAATGGACCTTCAACGGCCCCGAAGGCCAGGAAAGCGTGGCGATCAACAGCTCGCCGTTCCTGGTCAATTCGGCCGACGCGATGAAAACCGCGATCACCAGCGGCATGGGCGTCGGCCTGCTGCCGGTGTACGCCGCCATCGAAGGGTTGCGCAACGGCACACTGGTGCGGGTGATGCCGACCTACCGCTCCCAGGAATTGAACCTGTACGCCATCTACCCCTCGCGCCAATACCTGGATGCAAAGATCAAGACCTGGGTGGAATACCTGCGCGGTTCGTTGCCGGAGATTCTGGCAGCGCATCAGGCGGAGTTGGTGGCGTATGAGTTGAGCGGTGGTTTGGGTAGTGTGCGGATGGCGACCTGATTTCTGCCTGACAACACAGAACAACTGTGGGAGGGGGCTTGCTCCCGATAGCAGGGTGTCAGTCACTAAATGTTTAGACTGAACCATAGCTATCGGGAGCAAGCCCCCTCCCACATTCAGAGCCTGCCCCCCCCTTTAGAGCTACGGTGTCCTGACAATCAACGGCGGGAATGTTAGCGTGCTTGGCATTCTTCCGTAGTCGATGAGCCCGCCTGCAATGAAAAAGACTGTCCTGGCCTTCAGCCGCATCACCGCGCCCATGATCGAACGCCTGCAACAGGATTTCGAGGTGATCGTGCCCAACCCCAATCAGGGGGATATCAACGCGCAGTTCAACGAAGCCCTGCCCCATGCCCACGGTCTGATCGGTGTGGGCCGCAAGCTCGGCCGCGAGCAGCTAGAAGGCGCAGGCAAGCTGCAAGTGGTGTCCAGTGTGTCGGTGGGCTACGACAACTACGACGTGCCGTACTTCAACGAGCGCGGGATCATGCTCACCAACACCCCCGATGTACTCACCGAAAGCACCGCGGACCTGGCTTTCGCCCTGCTGATGAGCAGCGCACGCCGGGTGGCCGAGCTGGACGCCTGGACCAAGGCCGGCCATTGGAAAGCCAGCGTGGGCGCGCCGCTGTTTGGCTGTGATGTGCACGGCAAGACCCTGGGCATCGTCGGCATGGGCAATATCGGCGCGGCCGTGGCCCGACGTGGGCGCCTGGGTTTCAACATGCCGATCCTGTACAGCGGCAACAGCCGCAAGACCGCGCTGGAACACGAGCTGGGCGCGCAGTTCCGGAGCCTGGACCAGTTGCTGGCCGAGGCAGATTTTGTCTGCCTGGTGGTGCCATTGAGCGACAAGACCCGCCACATGATCAGCACCCGCGAATTGAGCCTGATGAAGCGCAGCGCGATCCTGGTCAATATTTCCCGTGGGCCGGTAGTGGATGAACCGGCCCTGGTCGACGCCCTGCAAACCCAACGTATTCGCGGGGCCGGGCTGGATGTGTATGAAAAGGAACCGCTGGCCGAATCGCCACTGTTCCAACTGAGCAATGCCGTGACCCTGCCGCACATCGGCTCGGCCACCGATGAAACCCGCGAAGCCATGGCCAACCGCGCCGTGACCAACCTGCGCAGCGCGCTGCTGGGCCAGCGCCCGCAGGATCTGGTGAATCCCCAGGCCTGGAAAGGCTGATACATAACCCAATGTGGGAGGGGGGCTTGCTCCCGAGGGCGGTGGATCAGTTGTACATCTGCTGACTGACACGCCGCTATCTGGAGCAAGCCCCCACATTAGCAGTGCCCGACACAAAATCCGGTTAAAGCCCAGGCCAGCCGAGTCGATAACCTTCCATAGATGATCGTCATCCCTGATCCACAGAAGGTTTTTATGTCCACCACCAAAGCCCGCGCAGACTCACTCTCGCTTCTGCTCTTTACCTTGCGCAGCGGCAAGCTGATGGCCATCAACCTGTTGAAAGTCAGTGAAATCATCCCCTGCCCGCCGCTGACCAAGCTGCCGGAGTCCCATCCCCACGTCAAAGGTATCGCCACCTTGCGCGGCGCTTCGCTGTCGGTGATCGACTTGAGCCGCGCCTTGGGTGAAATGCCCCTGCAAGACCCGGACGGCGGCTGCCTGATCGTCACCGATGTCAGCCGTTCCAAGCAGGGCCTGCATGTGCAGGCAGTGAGCAAGATCGTGCATTGCCTGACCACCGATATCCGCCCGCCCCCCTACGGTTCTGGCGGCAATCGCGCGTTTATCACCGGGGTGACCCAGGTGGAAGGTGGCCTGGTGCAGGTGCTGGATATCGAGAAAGTCATCCACGGCATCGCCCCGGCACCGATTGAAGCGGCGCCGACCGACCTGACCATGGAAGAAGCCGAAGTACTGGGCAATGCGCGCATCCTGGTGGTGGACGACAGCCAGGTAGCCCTGCAGCAATCGGTACACACCTTGCGCAACCTCGGCCTGACCTGCCACACAGCCCGCAGCGCCAAGGAGGCCATCGATGTGTTGCTGGAGCTGCAAGGCACCGGCGAGCAGATCAACGTGGTGGTGTCGGACATCGAAATGTCCGAGATGGACGGCTACGCCCTGACCCGTACCCTGCGCGAAACCCCGGACTTCCAGGAGCTCTACGTGCTGTTGCACACCTCCCTGGACAGCGCGATGAACAGCGAAAAAGCCCGCCTGGCCGGTGCCGATGCGGTGCTGACCAAGTTCTCATCGCCGGAACTGACCAAATGCCTGGTCGTGGCCGCCAAAGCTGTGGCGCAAAAGGGCCTGTAGGCGTTGACCGATTATTTCCAGCTGTTGCGTCGCGACCTCACAGGCAGCCTGCCCGCCCCGCAGTGGCCAGCAGATACGCGGCTAGATCATTACCGGGATGAGCTGGCCCCGGCGATCCATGCCGTGCTGCGCATGACCCAGGACCAGGGCGGCGGCCGTGTCGCCAGGCTGGATGAATGGCGCCGGCAATTCGTCATCAATGCCGAGTTCGACCCAACGCTGTGCCTGGTAGCCAGCAACGCCGACGGCATCCTCGGGGTGGCCCAATGCTGGACCAGCGCCTTTATCAAGAACCTCTGCGTGCACCCTTGCGCCCAAGGCCAGGGCCTGGGCCGTGCCTTGTTGCTGCAAGCCTTCCAAATGTTCAAGCAGCGCGGCGAACCTTATGTCGACCTTAAGGTGCTGGAGAGCAACCTGCGTGCCCGGCAGCTGTATGAAAGTGCGGGTATGAAATTTGTCCTACGGGACATAGTGACCAAGGACTGATGACCACTGGCGCATAACTTGCTTCCAGAGAGCCCGAGCGGTGAATAGAGGTAAAAACCCGTCACTCCTCAAGCGTCCCCTCTGAACTTGCCTGGTGACAGATCCGCCATGAACACTCATTTTTCCTGCGTAGGTTGTGGCAAATGCTGCAACGACCATCACGTGCCCCTGACCCTTGAAGAGGCCCGGCAATGGGCGGCGGACGGCGGTAATGTCATCGTTCTGGTCGAAGGCTTCCTACGTAACGGCCTGGGCTTGCCCCTGCAACAACGCGAACACGCCGAGCGCCGTTCCGTGATCGTGCCCAGCGGCAATACCGAGGCTTTCGTGGCAATCACCTTTGCCGCCTACAACGCTGGGCCCTGCCGGAATCTTGACGAAGACAACCGCTGCCGCATCTACGAGCGACGCCCCCTGGTGTGCCAGATCTATCCGATGGAGATCAATCCGCATATCCCGCTGAACCCGGGTGCCAAGGATTGCCCGCCGCAGTCCTGGGAACAGGGACCGGCGCTGATCGTCGGTGGCGAACTGATGGACCTGGAACTGGCTGAGCTGATCCGTCGTTCGCGCCAGGCCGACCGTGATGATGTGCAGGCCAAGGCGGCGGTGTGCGCGTTGCTCGGCATTCATACAACCGCGCTCAAGGGCGACGGCTTTACCGCGTATCTGCCGGATATGCAGGCATTTGCCCTGGCCATTGAGCAGACAACTGACCAATCAGCCATGGCCACTGAATGGGTGTTCCATGTGTCCGGGATGGATATCGCCGAACAACTGCTGGACGCTGGTGCGCAGATTGCCACCGAGGTGCCGGCCAACTATGCGTTTATCTCACTGAGGGCGGCCTGACCGCTGATGGGGATTTGGCGAGTGCGCCTCATGTCAATGGGGCCTCGCCCCCAGCCATCACGGACTGGATGGCAGCACATCGAGACGATAGGGCTCGACGATGCGCTGGTATTCACCGTTTTGCATCAGCTCTTCAAGCGCATGGTTGAGTTCATTGCGCAACGAGGTATCGAGCTTGCGCACTGCGATCGCCACGCTGTCGCCCAACAGGTCAGACGAAACAACCGGGCCGAGAAAATCGAAATCCAGGCCCTGAGCCGTGTCCAGCAGGGCCTCACGTATCTCTACCGCACCTTGCAGGGTCGCATCGATATCGCCCGCGAGGAGGCTGTTGATCAGTTGATCATTGAGCCAGAAACTCTTGATGATCACGCCTGCCGGCGCCCACTGCGACAGGGCAAAGGCTTCACGATTGCTTCTGATCAAGACCCCGACACGCTTGCCCTTGAGCGACCGCCGATCAGGGGTCAGGCCTGCGGTTTTACGGGCCACCAAGCGGGTGGTGATGGGGTAGAGTGCATTGGTAAAGCTCACCTGTTGTCGCCGATTCGACGTCGGCGCCATGCCCATGATCGCGTCGAACTTTCGGCCTTCCAGGGCCGGGAAATTTTCCATGACCACTTGGTCGACCCAGGTACAGCGCACGTTGAGTTGCTCGCACAGGGCGTTACCCAGTTCGATATTCAACCCCACCAGTTGCCCTTGGGAGTTGCGGTGTTGGAACGGCGGGAAGTGCGCGGCGACGGCGAAGCGGATTTCGTGCCGTGGTTGATCGCTGGCGGCAGCAACAGTCGTCGACAGCAAGAGAGCAAACACAGCACAAATGTGTATCAGGGCCACAGGAACGTCCTTTTCCGGGAAAAACTGGCTCACCGCCCCCGATGAGCGTCATTGGGGCGGAGTAAAATGCTGTGCCAGCTTTCAAGAAATGGTCGCGGACCTACAATCAGAAATATCTACATGCGCCGTAGGCAACAGCCGATACAGCGCAACAAACTTTGATCCTAACGTTTACCCATGGAACGACGAGTGCCCGGTGGCGCCATACCCGGCGTCTTGGCATGGCCATTCTTGGCGCCGCCTTTGTACCAGGGCTGGCCGGCATGCTTGGCTCCGGCCAGTTCACCCGGCTTGAAAGGGAACTTGAACGCGGGAATCTCGGCTTTTTCAACACCGTCGGCAGTGGCCAGGTCGACGAGTTCGGCCGCTTCGACAGGGGGTTGGGTGGGGGAAGACATAAGGGCTCCGGCGCAGCTATAGGCGTAAAAGCGCGAGTATACGGGGCTGGAGCTGCCAGCGGTAAGCTTCCACCACAAGTTCAAAGCCCCCAGCTGTCACCGCTGTCAGTTTGCCGTCACTGTGCTGACCGCATGACAGCGCTATAAAGCACTCATTCAAACTTCAACTTGCAGCTTGCAGCTTGAAACTTGCAACTGCGCCGCTGGCGTCCTTCCATGCACATAAAACGAAACACGGCCCTGATGGTGGGCGTACTCCTGATACTGGCCGTTGCAGCCTGGACGTTGACCCGCCCGCCCAAGACCCGGCTGGCAGCGCCCAGTGCAGTTCCTGTTCGGGTGGTGAGCGTGGTGCAACGGGATGTCGCGCGGTACGTCAGCGGCATCGGCTCGGTGTTGTCGTTGCACAGTGTGGTGATACGTCCGCAGATAGACGGCATCCTCACCAAACTACTGGTCAAGGAAGGCCAACTGGTAAAAGCCGGTGACTTGCTGGCAAGCATCGACGACCGCTCCATCCGGGCCAGCCTCGACCAGGCCAAGGCGCAATTGGGCCAAAGCCAGGCGCAACTGCAAGTGGCACTGGTCAACCTCAAGCGTTACAGGGAGCTGAGCGTTGACGACGGTGTGTCGAAACAGACCTACGACCAGCAACAGGCGCTGGTCAACCAGCTCAAGGCCACCGCGCAAGGCAACCAGGCCGCGATAGACGCGGCTCAGGTACAACTTTCCTACACCCAGATTCGCTCCCCGGTCAGTGGTCGCGTGGGTATTCGCAGCGTGGATGAAGGTAACTTCCTGCGCATGAGCGACACCCAGGGACTGTTTTCAGTCACCCAGATCGATCCGATCGCCGTGGCTTTCTCCCTGCCGCAGCAGATGCTGCCGACCCTGCAGGGGCTGATCGCCGCGCCGACCCGGGCGAGTGTCGATGCCTACCTGGGCGCCGACACCGACGGCCAGACCGGCGACCTGCTCGGCGAAGGCCACCTGAGCCTGATCGACAACCAGATCAGTTCCACCACCGGCACGCTGCGGGCCAAGGCCGAGTTCAATAACCCGTCGCAAAAGCTGTGGCCGGGGCAACTGGTGACCATCAAGATCCAGACCGCCCTCGACAAGAACGCCCTGGTGGTGCCGCCGACCGTGGTGCAACGTGGCCTGGACTCGCACTTCGTGTACCGGGTAAGCGATGACACCGTGGAGGTGGTGCCGGTGCAGGTCGCCTACCAGGACAGCGAGATCAACATTATCAAGGGCGTGCAGGCCGGGGATGTGCTGGTCAGCGACGGTCAGTCGCGGCTCAAGGCCGGTGCCCGGGTGGAGGTGCTCAAGGAGCCGCCGCAAATAATCCAGACCGCTGAAGCCAAGGTGCAACCATGAACGGCAGCCGTTCACCCTCGGCCTGGTGTGTTGATCACCCGGTCGCTACCTTGCTGCTGACCTTCGCCTTGGTATTGTTGGGGATGATTGCCTTCCCGCGCCTGGCTGTCGCGCCACTGCCGGAAGCGGAATTCCCGACGATCCAGGTTACCGCGCAACTGCCCGGCGCCAGCCCGGATACCATGGCTTCATCGGTGGCCACGCCCCTGGAGGTGCAATTCAGTGCCATCCCCGGCATGACCCAGATGACTTCCAGCAGCGCCCTGGGGTCCAGCCAGCTGACCCTGCAATTCACCCTGGAAAAAAGCATCGACACCGCCGCCCAGGAGGTCCAGGCCGCAATCAACACCGCATCGGGCAAGTTGCCCAGCGATATGCCGAGTTTGCCGACCTGGCGAAAAGTCAACCCGGCGGACAGCCCGGTGCTGATCCTCAGTGTCAGCTCAGATAGCATGCCCAGCACCGAGCTGAGCGACTATGTGGAAACCCTGCTGGCGCGCCAGATCAGCCAGATCGACGGCGTCGGCCAGATCAACATCACCGGTCAGCAGCGTCCGGCGATTCGCGTGCAGGCATCCCCTGACAAGCTCGCGGCCATCGGCCTGACCCTCGCCGATATCCGCCTGGCCATCCAGCAATCGAGCCTGAACCTGGCCAAGGGCGCGATCTATGGTGAGAACAGCGTGTCGACCCTGTCGACCAACGACCAACTGTTTCACCCGGAGGAATACGGTCAGCTGATCGTTTCCTACAAGGACGGCGCGCCGGTGCAACTGCGTGATATCGCCAAAGTCGTCAATGGTTCAGAAAACGCTTACGTGCAAGCCTGGTCCGGCGATACCCCGGGTGTGAACCTGGTGATTTCACGCCAGCCCGGCGCCAACATCGTCGAGACCGTCGACCGCATTCAAGCCGAACTGCCGCGCCTGCAAGGCATGTTGCCGGCCTCGGTGCAGGTGAGTGTATTGACCGACCGCACCAAAACCATCCGCGCCTCATTGCATGAAGTGGAAATGACCCTGCTGATCGCTATCCTGCTGGTGGTGGCGGTCATGGCGCTGTTCCTGCGCCAGCTGTCGGCGACGCTGATTGTGTCGGCTGTGCTTGGCGTATCGCTGGTGGCCAGTTTCGCCCTGATGTACCTGATGGGGTTCAGCCTGAATAACCTGACCCTGGTGGCCATCGTGATTGCCGTGGGCTTTGTGGTCGACGATGCGATTGTGGTGGTGGAGAACATTCACCGGCACCTGGAGGCGGGCCTGGGCAAGCGCGAAGCCGCGATCAAGGGTTCCGGCGAGATTGGCTTTACCGTGGTGTCCATCAGCTTCTCGCTGGTGGCGGCGTTTATTCCGCTGCTCTTCATGGGCGGCGTGGTCGGACGGCTGTTCAAGGAGTTCGCGCTGACAGCCACCTCGACCATCCTGATTTCGGTGGTGGTTTCGCTGACTTTGGCACCGACATTGGCGGCCCTGTTCATGCGTGCACCCACCCATCACGCCCACGCCAAGCCCACCTTCAGCGAACGCCTGCTGGCCGGCTATGCACGCAACCTGCGCCGTGCGCTGGCGCATCAACGCAGCATGGCCGCGATCTTCGTGGTGACCCTGGCCCTGGCCGTGGTCGGCTACGTGTTTATCCCCAAGGGCTTCTTCCCGGTCCAGGACACGGGCTTTGTGCTCGGCACCAGCGAGGCGGCGGCCGATGTGTCGTACCCGGACATGGTCGCCAAGCACAAGGCACTGGCCGAGATCGTCAAGGCCGACCCGGCAGTGCAAGCCTTCTCCCACTCAGTGGGCGTCACCGGCAGCAACCAGACCATCGCCAACGGGCGCTTCTGGATTGCCTTGAAAGACCGCGGTGACCGTGACGTATCCGCCAGCCAGTTCATCGATCGCCTGCGCCCACAACTGGCCAAGGTGCCGGGTATCGTGCTGTACCTGCGCGCTGGCCAGGACATCAACCTGAGCTCCGGACCCAGCCGCGCCCAGTACCAGTATGTGCTCAAGAGCAATGACGGCCCGACGCTGAACACCTGGACCCAACGCCTCACCGAAAAACTGCGCGCCAACCCGGCGTTTCGCGACCTGTCCAATGATCTGCAACTGGGCGGCAGCATCACCCACATCAGTATCGACCGCCAGGCCGCTGCCCGCTTCGGCCTGACCGCCACCGATGTCGACCAGGCGCTGTACGACGCCTTCGGCCAGCGCCAGATCAACGAGTTCCAGACCGAGATCAACCAATACCAAGTGATACTCGAACTGGACAGCCAACAGCGCGGCAAGGCCGAAAGCCTCAATTACTTTTACCTGCGCTCGCCGCTGACCAACGAGATGGTGCCGTTGTCGGCGCTGGCCAGGGTCGACCCGCCCAGCGTGGGGCCGCTGTCCATCAGCCATGACGGCATGTTCCCCGCCGCCAACCTGTCGTTCAACCTGGCGCCCGGCGTGGCCCTGGGCGATGCCGTGATCATGCTCAACCAGGCCAAGAACGACATCGGCATGCCGAGTACCCTGATCGGCAACTTCCAGGGCGCGACCCAGGCATTCCAGAGTTCGCTGGCCAGCCAGCCGTGGCTGATCCTTGCGGCGCTGGTGGCGGTCTACATTATCCTGGGTGTGCTGTACGAGAGTTTCGTGCATCCGCTGACGATCATTTCCACCCTCCCCTCGGCAGGCCTCGGTGCGCTGGTCATGCTGTGGCTGCTGGGCCAGGATTTTTCAATCATGGCCTTGATCGGCCTGGTATTGCTGATCGGCATTGTGAAGAAGAACGGCATCCTGATGATCGACTTTGCCCTGGAAGCCCAACGCGTACGCGGGTTGTCGCCGCAGGATGCGATTTATGAAGCCTGCGTCACGCGGTTCCGCCCAATCATCATGACCACCCTCGCCGCCTTGCTTGGCGCAGTGCCGTTGATGCTGGGCTCGGGGCCGGGTGCGGAACTGCGTCAGCCGTTGGGCATCGCGGTAGTCGGTGGCTTGCTGGTGAGCCAGGCACTGACGCTGTTCACTACGCCGGTCATATACTTGTACCTTGAACGGTTTTTCCACAGGCCCAAACCAGCGCTGGCGCTGGGGACCACACACTGAGGCGGTCATGCGCGTCCTGATTATTGAAGATGAAGAGAAAACCGCGGACTACCTGCATCGCGGCCTTACGGAGCAAGGCTACACCGTCGACGTGGCGCGTGAAGGCGTCGAGGGTCTGCACCTGGCGCTGGAAAACGATTACGCGGTGATCGTGCTCGACGTGATGCTGCCCGGCCTGGACGGCTTTGGTGTGTTGCGTGCGTTGCGCGCCCGCAAGCAGACGCCGGTGATCATGCTCACCGCCCGCGAGCGCGTGGAAGACCGCATCCGCGGCCTGCGCGAAGGTGCCGACGATTACCTGGGCAAACCGTTTTCGTTTTTGGAACTGGTAGCGCGCCTGCAAGCCCTGACCCGCCGCAGCGGCGGCCACGAGCCAGTGCAGGTTACGGTCGCCGACTTGTGGATCGACCTGATCAGCCGCAAGGCCAGCCGCAACGGCCAACGCCTGGACCTGACCGCCAAGGAGTTCTCGCTGCTCAGCGTATTGGCGCGGCGCCAGGGTGAAATCCTGTCCAAGACCGCCATTGCCGAGATGGTCTGGGACATCAATTTCGACAGCGACGCCAACGTCGTGGAAGTGGCGATCAAGCGCCTGCGCGCCAAGCTCGACGGGCCGTTCGAACACAAGCTGCTGCATACCATTCGTGGCATGGGTTATGTGTTGGAGAACCGTAGTGTCGGCTAATTCCATTGCCCTGCGCCTGAGCAGCATGTTCACCCTGGTGGCGTTGCTGATCTTCGTGCTCATCGGCGGCGTGCTGTATCAGCAGGTGGATCGCGGCCTGGGGTTGCTGCCCGAGGCCGAGCTGGATGCGCGCTACAGCGTGCTGGAATCGTCGGTCAATCGCTTCGGTACGCCGGAGCATTGGGTCAAGATCAAGGCCAAGCTCAAGTTGCTGGGCGAAGAAGACAAGCGTATCCGTTTCTGGGTGGTCAGCAGTGACCCGAGCTACGAATACGGCGAGCCCGATGCGCAAATCCGCGCCTTTGCACAGGGTCCGACAGGCAAGCGCGACCTGCGCCTGCCCGGCCATGATTATCCGTTCAAGGTGCTGGTCAGCCAGTTTGCGGCCAAGGACCAGCGTCCGGCGCTGCGCTTCATGATTGCCATTGACACCGAAAACTTTCGCGCCACCCAGCACCACCTGCTGGTAGCGTTGGTCAGCCTGGCGCTGGTCGGCGTGGTGCTGGCGGCGCTGCTGGGGTTCTGGGTCGCGCGTATCGGCCTTAAGCCCCTGGGCAAGCTCTCGGATGAGGCACAGAAACTTGCGCCACCCAAACTCTCCGGGCGCCTGCATCTGTCACCGCTGCCGCCGGAACTGAGCCAGTTCGTCAACTCGTTCAACGCCACCCTCGACCGCGTCGAACAAGCCTACTCACGCCTGGAATCCTTCAATGCCGATGTGGCCCATGAACTGCGCTCGCCGCTGACCAACCTGATCGGCCAGACCCAGGTCGCCCTCACCCGCGGGCGTTCCGCGGAGCAATACTTCGAGGTGCTGCAATCGAACCTGGAAGAGTTGGAACGGCTGCGCTCGATCATCAACGACATGCTGTTCCTCGCCAGCGCCGACCAAGGCAGCAAGGCCACCAAGCTGATCGAAAGCTCCCTGGCTGATGAGGTAGCGACGACCCTCGATTACCTGGATTTCATCCTCGAAGACGCCCAGGTTGAAGTGCGCGTGCACGGCGATGCCGTGGTGCAGATCGAAAAGGCCCATCTGCGTCGCGCACTGATCAACCTGCTGAGCAATGCCGTGCAACACACCGCGCCGGGGCACGTGATCGACGTACACATCGAGGTGCGGGAGCAACAAGTGGTAATCGGCGTGACCAACCCCGGCGAGGCGATTGCCCGCGAGCACTTGCCGCGCCTGTTCGAACGTTTCTATCGGGTGGATGCGTCGCGTAGCAACAGCGGAGCGAATCACGGGCTGGGGCTGGCTATCGTCAAGGCGATTGCGTTGATGCATGGGGGGGATGTGTTTGTGCGTAGTGAGGACGGCGGAAACACCTTTGGCATTACCCTGCCCGTCTAAATGTTGAGAACACTTCGGTCAAATGGGGGAGGGGGCTTGCTCCCTCCCACAGTTAGATATCTATGTTCCTTCGGAAACTGTTACGGTTTGGGCAATAGTTATTATCTTGTTACACTCTGTATCGCACCGCTCGCCTGCGTTACTTTGACGCATCGATGAGCGCGACGGCAAAGGCAGCTGACCCGCTTACCCGAATTTCCCTCGACTTTTTTCCAGGGCTCTACACTGGGAATCTGTCTTAAAGCCGCTGACTTCAGCGGCTTTTTTTTGCCGTACAAAAAGGCCAGGCACACCCCCACGACACTGGCCGTTCTTGATTGACCAAAGGAGCTCCACCGGTGAAGAACTCGCTGACGTTCACCCCGTTATTCCTCGCAGTTGCAGCAACGATCACTCCCCTCGCCCAGGCGGCAGACACCACCCCCACCGACGGTTTCGTTGAAGGCTCCCACCTCACGATCAATACGCGCAACTACTACATGAACCGCGACCGTCGCGACATTCATACCGATGACAGCAAGGAATGGGGCCAGGGTTTTATCGGCACCTTCGAGTCCGGCTACACCCAAGGCACCGTCGGCTTCGGCCTGGACCTCAATGCGATGCTCGGCCTCAAGCTCGACGGTGGTGGCGGCACCGATGGCTCCAGCATCCTTCCCTACGGCAGTGGCAACGGCAAGGCACCCGGATCGTTCTCTACCGCCGGCGGCACCTTGAAAATACGTGCCTTCGATACCGAACTGAAAGCCGGCGACCTGTTCCTCAACAACCCGGTGATCGCTGGCGGCATGACGCGCATGCTGCCCCAGACCTTCCGTGGTGTGAGCCTGACCAACCACAGCTTCGACGGTTGGATGATCGAGGGCGGCCAGGCCAGCTTCACCAAGCTCTACAACCAGAGCGGCCACCGGCGCATCGGCACCAGTTATGGCGCCTTGCCCACCAACGCCGACAGCCAGCACCTGGACTGGGCCGGCGTATCGTTCAGCGGTATCACGGGGCTGACCAGCAACCTGTACGCCTCCGAACTCAAGGACGTATGGCACCAGTACTACTACGACCTCGAATACACCTATGCTCTCAACGACCTGGTCAGCCTGACCCCCGGCTTGCACTACTACCACACCCAGGACACCGGCCAATCGTTGCTGGGGGATATCGACAGCAATACCTACAGCCTGCATTTCACCGTCGGCGTGGGCAACCACAGCGTCACGGCCACCTACCAGCGGGTCAACGGCAACACCCCGTTCGACTACATCGCCCAGGGCGACAGCATTTACCTGGATAACTCCCAGCAGTACTCGGACTTCAACGGCCCCAACGAGCGCTCATGGAAGCTCAAATACGCCTACGACTTCGCCGGCCTCGGTGTGCCTGGCCTGACGTCCGCTGTGTCCTACATCAGCGGCAAGACCGACCTGACCAAGGTCGACCCCAACAGCCGCGGCTACAGCAGCTGGTACAGCGCCGATGGCAAAGATGCCAAGCACTGGGAACGGGATATCGATGTGAAATATGTAGTGCAAGGCGGCAAGGCCAAGGACCTGTCGGTGCGCCTGCAATGGGCGACCAATCGAGGCAGCAATGGCTATTCGGCAGTGGATCGGGACGTGGATGAGTACCGCGTGATTGTGGACTACCCCATCAACGTCTTCTGACAGCGTTCCTGATGTGGGGGCTTGCTCCCACATTTTGGTTCTGCGACCTATTCCAGAGTTACTACTAAGCTATGGGCATCCCCAAAGCAGAAGTGCGTCCGATGAGCCCAAGCCTTACCCGTCCTGACCGCCGCCCGGAGCGCTTGCTGATCCTGGGCAGTACGCTGACAGTGTTGCTGATCGTGGGGATCGTCACCGCGCTGCTGATTCGGGAACAGGCCAATACCTTGCAGACGGCCAAGCGCACCGCCAATACCATCACTCAATTGATCGATGCCGACGTGCTGCGCAACGTGGAGCTCTACGACATGGCCCTCAAAGGCCTGATCGCCGCCACCGAGCGCACTGACCTGCAAGACGTTTCAGCGAGCATCCGCCATCTGGTGCTGTTCGATCGCTCGGCGGCGGCGCCGTACAAGGGCGATATCCTGCTGCTGGGCCCGAACGGCGAGGTGATTGCCGATTCGTCCCTGCTCACACCCAAGCTGGGTAACTTCTCTGATCGGGATTATTTTCAGGTGCACCGCGAAAATCCGGACGCGGGGTTATATATCAGCCGTCCATTCATGGCCCGCTGTGTGTGCGATGACCCATGGCGCATCGCGTTCAGCCGCCGCGTTTCGTCGCCGGACGGGCGCTTCCTGGGCGTCGCCGCCGCCTCCATGCGCCTGTCGTACTTCCACCAGTTGTTCAGCAGCCTGAACATCGGCAGCAACAGCACCATCAACCTGCTCAACCACCAAGGCATCCTGTTGGCCCAAGAACCTTTGCTGGAAGCAGGCATGCTCGACAAGGACCTGAGCCAGCGCCCCAATGTGGCACGCATGCTGCGCGAGCGCGATGGCAGCTTCCAGAGTATCTCCAGTGTCGATCACCAGGCGCGGGTGTACAGTTTCTCCAGTGTGGGCAACCTGCCGCTGATTGTCGCGGTGGCCCTGTCCAGCAACGAGATATTTGCGCCATGGCGGCGTGCGGCGTGGCTGGTGAGCATCGCCACAGGCGTGCTGTGCGTAGGTCTGTTGTGGCTGACCTGGGCGCTGTGCATGGAGCTGCGCCGTCGTCATCGCGCTGAACAGGTACTGTCAGAATTGGCAGCCACTGATGCCCTCACCGGCCTGGCCAATCGCCGTACCCTTGACGAGCGCCTGCGCCTGGAATGGAACCGGGCACAGCGCTCGACCGAGCCCTTGACCGTGTTGATGATCGATGTAGACCACTTCAAGGCTTTCAACGACCGCCATGGTCACCAGGGTGGCGATGACGCGTTGCGCGCGGTGGCGCAGGTGATCGACAGCAATATCCGCCGTCCGGCCGACCTGGCAGCACGCTATGGCGGTGAAGAGTTTGCCGTGGTGCTGCCCCATACCGACGCCAAGGGCGCCTGGGTGATCGCCGAGCGCATCCGCATCAGCGTCGAGCGTTTGCCACGGGTGGCTGGGGATAAACAGCCGGTTACCGTGAGCATCGGCATGAGTACCTGGCAGAACCGTAGCGGTATGTCCCTTGAGAGTGTGCTGCTCAAGGCCGACCAGGCGTTGTATGAGGCCAAGCACACGGGGCGCAATCGGATTGTGGATGCCGCGCCCCTATAAACAAGGCATAAAAAAAGGCCACCCGAAGGCAGCCTTTAAAACTAAAGAAAGAGAGTTGTTACTTACACCGCCGCAACGGGACGCATGTAAGAGATCGGTGCGGTGCTGGCATCTTCGAAGGTCACGACTTCCCAAGCGTCTGTCTGCTCAATCAACTTGCGCAGCAGCTGGTTGTTAAGGGCGTGGCCCGACTTGAAGCCTTTGAACTCGCCTATCAGGCTATTGCCCAGCAGGTAGAGGTCACCGATTGCATCGAGGATCTTGTGCTTCACGAACTCGTCTTCATAGCGAAGGCCGTCTTCGTTCAGTACACCATCCGCGTCGACCACAATGGCGTTTTCAACGCTGCCGCCGAGTGCGAGGTTGTGCTTGCGCAGGTACTCGATGTCACTCATGAAACCAAAGGTACGGGCGCGGCTGACTTCTTTTACAAACGAAGTGCTGGAAAAATCCACGCTTGCACTTTGGGTGCGGTCACGGAATACCGGGTGATCGAAATCGATCTCAAAGCTCACTTTAAAGCCTTCGAACGGGACGAAGGTGGCGCGCTTGTCGCCGTCTTCTACTGTCACTTCCCGCAGAATGCGTATGAACTTCTTGGCTGCGTCCTGTTCTTCCAGGCCGGCAGATTGAATCAGGAATACGAAGGGTCCAGCGCTGCCATCCATGATCGGGACTTCGGACGCGGAGAGCTCGACGTAGGCGTTATCGATGCCCAAACCGGCCATGGCCGAGAGCAAGTGCTCCACCGTGTCCACTTTGACGTCACCGTTGACCAATGTGGTCGACATAGTGGTTTCGCCAACGTTTTCCGCGCGAGCAGGTATCTGCACCACAGGGTCCAGGTCGGCACGCACAAACACGATGCCGGTGTCGACAGGTGCAGGCTTGAGGGTCAGGTAGACCTTTTCCCCGGAGTGCAGACCTACACCTGTGGCACGAATAATATTCTTCAGGGTGCGTTGTTTAATCATGGCTTGGACCGCTTCAGCGCAAATTGCGAACTGGTATCAACAAAGGCTGGCGATAATAGCAGACCAGACCTTTGCTGAACACCAATCACCTTCATAGCCCTGATACATTCCATTAATCGGCCTGACGACGCAAGAATGCCGGGATGTCCAGGTAGTCCAGGTCATCTTGCGGATTCGGGCTACGGGACGCAGCAGCACCGGCCTGGGCCTGGTTGCGCATCACGGTCGGACGGTCCAGGTCACGGTAGTTCACCGATGGCAACTCCTGGCGAGCAGGTGCTGGAGCGGCAGCCGCTTGGCTGGCGTGGCTGGCTTGGCTGTTATGCAGGGTGTTGTCGATCACCTTCACAGGCTTCTCGATTTTCGCACCCAGGCCGGTGGCAACCACGGTCACGTGCAGTTCGTCGCGCATGTCCGGATCGATAACGGTACCGACCTTGACCATGGCGTGCTCGGAAGCAAAGGCTTCGATGATGCTACCCACGTCGGAGTACTCACCCAGGGACAGGTCAGGGCCGGCAGTGATATTCACCAGGATGCCGCGTGCACCTTGCAGGTTCACGTCTTCGAGCAACGGGTTGCGGATGGCCGCTTCGGTGGCTTCGCGTGCACGGTTCGGACCGCTGGCGCAGCCAGTGCCCATCATCGCCATGCCCATTTCGCTCATCACGGTACGTACGTCGGCAAAGTCGACGTTGATCATGCCCGGGCGCTTGATGATGTCGGAGATACCGCGAACGGCACCGGCCAGTACATCGTCAGCCTTGGCGAACGCGGACAGCAGGCTGGCGTCCTTGCCCAGGATGGTCAGCAGTTTCTCGTTGGGAATGGTGATCAACGAGTCGACGCTTTCAGACAGCAGACGGATACCTTCGTCGGCGATCTGCATGCGCTTGCGGCCTTCGAACGGGAACGGACGGGTCACGACGGCAACCGTCAGGATCCCCATTTCCTTGGCCACTTCGGCAATGATCGGTGCAGCACCGGTACCGGTACCGCCGCCCATGCCGGTGGTGATGAACACCATATTGGTGCCCTGCAGCACTTCGGCAATACGCTCGCGGTCTTCCAGGGCAGCTTGACGGCCGACTTCCGGATTGGCGCCAGCGCCGAGGCCTTTGGTCACGGCTGTGCCCAATTGCAGGATGGTCCGCGCGCCGATGCTTTTCAGCGCCTGGGCATCAGTGTTGGCGCAGATGAATTCAACGCCTTCAATGTTGCTCTTGACCATGTGATTGACAGCGTTGCCGCCGCCACCGCCAACACCGATTACTTTGATAACCGGGCTTGCGGGGATGTTGTCTACGAGTTCGAACATGTTCCCTCTCCTTTCATTTTCTCTAGTTTTTTCGCCTACTGCTTACTACGGGTGCTGCGGTGTCGCGGTAAATCTTTAGAAATTGCCTTTGACCCAAGCCTGCAGCCGCTCGAACAACGGCGCTTTGGCTTCGTCGTCGCTGCGGTAGCTGTCGCGGATACTCGGGCCCGACAGGGAAATGCCGTCGGTCTGCTTTTGCAGCCCGTACAACAGCAAGCCCACACCGGTGGAATAAATCGGGTTGCGCACAACGTCGCCCAGGCCTTTCACGCCATGGGGCACGCCCAGGCGCACTGGCATGTGGAAGATTTCCTCGGCCAGTTCAACCGCGCCTTCCATCTTCGAGGTGCCACCGGTCAGCACGATGCCGGCCGGGATCAAATCTTCGTAGCCGCTGCGCCGCAGTTCAGCCTGGATCAGGGTGAACAGTTCGTCGTAGCGTGGCTCGACCACTTCGGCCAGGGCCTGGCGCGACAGCTCACGGGGTGGACGGTCGCCGACACTTGGCACCTTGATGGTCTCGCCGGCGCCGGCCAGTTTGGCCAGGGCGCAGGCATAACGAATCTTGATTTCTTCGGCGTACTGGGTCGGTGTACGCAGCGCCATGGCGATGTCGTTGGTGACCTGGTCGCCGGCAATCGGGATCACCGCGGTGTGACGGATCGCACCCTCGGTGAAGATCGCGATGTCGGTGGTGCCGCCGCCGATGTCCACCAGGCACACGCCCAGTTCTTTTTCGTCGTCGGTCAGCACCGAGTACGCCGAAGCCAGCTGCTCGAGAATGATGTCGTCGATTTCCAGGCCGCAGCGGCGCACGCATTTTTCAATGTTCTGCGCGGCGTTGACGGCACAGGTCACCACGTGGACCTTGGCTTCCAGGCGCACGCCCGACATGCCCAGGGGCTCGCGCACGCCTTCCTGGTTATCGATCACGTAATCCTGCGGCAGGGTGTGCAGCACGCGCTGGTCAGCCGGGATCGCCACGGCCTGGGCGGCGTCGAGGACGCGCTCAAGGTCGGCGGAGCTGACTTCGCGGTCGCGGATCGCCACGATGCCGTGGGAGTTCAGGCTGCGGATATGGTTGCCCGCCACGCCGACGAACGCCGAGTGGATCCGGCAACCGGCCATCAGCTGCGCTTCTTCAATGGCGCGCTGGATCGATTGCACGGTGGACTCGATGTTCACCACCACGCCCTTCTTCAGGCCCCGGGACGGATGCGTGCCAATACCGACGATTTCGATCGCGCCGTCTTCCCCGACCTCGCCCACCAGCGCCACCACCTTGGAGGTGCCGATATCGAGACCGACGATCATTTTGCCGCTTTGCACGTTTGCCATGGGTCCTGCCTCTTCTTAATTCTTCGCGACAGCGGGTTGTGCTGCCGTGGGCGCAGCCGGTGTACGCCAGCCGACGGCAAGGCCGTTGGCGTAACGCAGGTCGACGCTCGCAATGTTCGTAATCTGTTCTTTCAAGGTTTTTTCATAGATGGCAATAAAGCGGCGCATCTTTTCCACCAAGCGGTCGCGTCCCAGCAACAACTCGATGCCCGGGCCGGAACTGCCTGCCCCGGTCGTCAAAAACCAGCTGCCCCGCTCACGCAATTCCAGGCGTGCAATGGAGAAGCCCAGTGGCCGCAGCATCTGGCTCAGGGCCTGGTACTGCTGCATCACTTGCTGCTGCGCCCGCTGCGGCCCGAACAGCTGCGGCAGGTGCTCGTAGTTGGCCAGCTCACGCGGGGTGAACGCCTGGCCCTGATTGTTCAACAGCGCTTCATCACCCCAACGGGCCACGGGCAGTTGTTCTTCCAGGCGGATCGTCACCTGGTCCGGCCAGACACGGCGGACTTCGGCGTGGGCGATCCACGGCATCTGTTCCAGCTCCGAGCGCATGCCGGCCAGGTCGATGGTAAAGAAGCTCGCCGCCAGGTATGGGCCGATGCGCTGCTGTACCGCCTGCTGGCTGATGTAGCTCAAGTCGCCCTGCACGCTGATCTTGGTGATCGGCCGGTCGGCATACGGCAACAGACGCTGCGCGCCTTCGTAGGTACCAAAGCCCAATACCACCAGCAATACCGGCCAGAACAGCGCCTTGATAAAACCAAAGTTGGCTTTTGGCAGGCGCGCCGACATCGGCTCTTTAGCCACCATTCGGCTGGCGCCCCGCGGCACCGGCTTGCGGCTCGGTGCTTGTGGGGGCTGATGACGAAGCGATGCGCCTTTCATGTGTTCAGCCTCTTGGCTCAATGCTGTCGGCCAGGATCGCCAGCACCAACTGCTGGAAGTCCAGGCCGGCGGCACGGGCTGCCATGGGAACCAGGCTGTGGTCGGTCATGCCCGGTGCGGTATTGACTTCAAGGAACCAGAAATTCCCCTGGTCATCCTGCATCACGTCTGCCCGCGCCCAACCGGCGATACCCAGCGCCTCACAGGCTTTCGCCGTGAGGTCCATCAATTGCTGTTCCTTGCTTGCTTGGAGGCCACACGGGATCCGGTACTGGGTATCGGAAGCCAGGTACTTGGCGTCGTAGTCATAAAAGGTGTGGGGCGTGCCCAATGCGATAGGTGGCAATACCTGGCCACGCAGGGTGGCGATGGTGTACTCGGGACCGGAAATCCACTGTTCCACCAACACTTGCGAATCGTAGGTACTTGCCGCTTTCCATGCGTCGATCAATTCGGCGGCCGAGTTCACTTTAGCCATGCCGATACTGGAGCCTTCATGGGCTGGTTTGACGATCAAAGGCAGGCCCAGTTCCTTGGCCGCAGAAATACAATCGTCTTCGCTGCACAGCACGGCGTGACGTGGTGTTGGAATACCCAGGCTGTGCCACACCTGCTTGGTGCGCAATTTGTCCATCGCCAGCGCGGAAGCAAGGATACCGCTACCGGTGTAGGGGATGCCGGCGCATTCGAGCAGGCCTTGCATGCTGCCGTCTTCACCGCCACGGCCATGAAGAATGATGAAGGCGCGGTCGATCTTTTCGGCCTGCAGGCGGGCGAGGAAGTCATCGCCCACGTCGATACCGAAGGCGTTCACACCCGCACTTTGCAGCGCGTCGAGCACCGCATTGCCGGACTTGAGCGACACTTCGCGCTCAGCGCTCTTGCCGCCGAACAATACCGCCACGCGGCCGAAGTCGGCAGGCGCGACGGTGGAAAACAGGGAGCCGTAGTCAGTGGTCATTTCGACTTCCCCTTTGCTGCGGCAAACAGCGGACTCGCCAGCAATTTAGGTGCAAGGCCGCCAATATCGCCGGCGCCCTGGCACAGCAGGATGTCGCCGGCACGCAACAGCGGCTTGACGATAGGCGCCAGGTCCACGCCACGCTCGATGTAGATAGGGTCCAACTGGCCACGCTGGCGGATGCTGTTGCACAGCTTGCGGCTGTCGGCGCCCGGGATCGGCTCTTCACCGGCCGGGTAGACTTCCATCAACAGCAGCACGTTGGCATCGGCCAGTACATTGACGAAATCGTCGTACAGGTCGCGGGTGCGGCTGTAGCGGTGCGGCTGGTAGACCATCACCAGGCGGCGCTCCGGCCAGCCACCACGCACGGCCTTGATCACGGCTGCGACTTCAGTCGGGTGGTGACCATAGTCGTCCACCAGCATCACGTCGCCGCCTTCAACCGGCAGCTGGCCATAGACCTGGAAGCGTCGGCCCACACCGGCAAAGCGCGACAGGCCCTCGACGATGGCTTCATCGCTGACGCCTTCGTCGGAAGCGATGCAGATAGTCGCCAGGGAGTTCAACACGTTGTGGTTGCCCGGCATGTTGACGGACACGTCCAGCGGCTCGCGGTCTGGACGCAGCACGGTGAAGAAGGTCTGCATGCCTTCCTGGCGTACATTGATCGCACGCACGTCGGCATCTTCGCTGAAGCCGTAGGTCACGGTCGGACGCTTGACCAACGGCAGGATTTCACGCACCACCGGGTCGTCCAGGCACACCACGGCCAAACCGTAGAACGGCAGGTTGTGCAGGAATTCGACGAAGGTTTTCTTCAACTTGTTGAAGTCGCCGTCGTAGGTCGCCATATGGTCGGCGTCGATGTTGGTGACCACGGCCACCAATGGCTGCAAGTGCAGGAAGCTCGCATCGCTCTCATCGGCTTCGGCGATCAGGTAGCGGCTGGTGCCGAGCTGGGCATTGGTGCCGGCTGCATTCAGGCGGCCACCGATGACGAAGGTCGGGTCCAGGCCACCGGCGGCGAACACCGAGGCGATCAGGCTGGTGGTCGTGGTCTTGCCATGGGTACCGGCAACGGCGATGCCATGGCGGTAGCGCATCAGCTCGGCGAGCATCTCGGCACGCGGCACCACTGGAATACGGCGCTCAAGGGCAGTGGCCACTTCCGGGTTGGAGGTGTTCACGGCGCTGGACACCACCAGTACATCGGCCTCGGCGGCGTTCTCGGCACGGTGACCGATAAAGATCTGCGCGCCAAAGGACTTCAGGCGATCAGTGACCGGCGACTCTTTCAAGTCCGAGCCGGACACCTGGTAGCCCAGGTTCAGCAACACTTCGGCAATTCCGCACATGCCCACGCCGCCGATACCGACGAAGTGGATACGGCGGATGCGGCGCATCTCGGGTTGCGGCATGGCTTTCTGATTCTCAACCATGGGCCACCTCCAGGCAGATATCCACCACGGTGCGGGTTGCGTCAGGTTTGGCCAGGCGGCTTGCGGTGCTCGCCATGCTGTTGAGTCGTTCCGGTTGCATCAAAACCTCGGTCAGGCGTGCGGCCAAATCGGCGGCGCCGGTCGTTCTTTGCGGCAGCAGGAAGGCAGCGCCCTCCCCGGCCAAATATTCGGCGTTGCGGGTCTGGTGATCGTCGATGGCGTGGGGCAAAGGCACCAGCAAGGACGGCAGACCGGCGGCGGCCAGTTCACTGACGGTCAGCGCGCCAGCGCGGCAGACCACCAGGTCGGCCCAGCCATAGGCTTGGGCCATGTCTTTGATGAAGGGCTGCACATTCGCCTCCACACCCGCCTCGCGATAACGCGTCGCGGTGACTTCATCGTGATGCTTGCCAGCCTGGTGGAAGATCTCCGGGCGCAATTGCACAGGCAGCTGCGCCACCGCTTCGGGCAGCAGTTTGTTCAGCGGTTCGGCGCCCAGGCTTCCGCCCAGGATCAACAGGTGTGCCTTGCGCCCGGCCAGCGCATCACGCGCAATGGCCATGAACAGCTCGGTACGCACCGGGTTGCCGGTGGTACGCAGCTTGTCCGAGGCGGCGAACGTTTTCGGGAAAGCTTCACACACCCGCGAGGCCAATGGCACCAGCAGGCGGTTTGCGGTACCGGCGACGGCGTTCTGTTCGTGCACGATCACCGGTACGCCGGCGAGCTTCGCCGCGACGCCGCCCGGGCCGGTCACGTAGCCACCAAAGCCAAGCACACACACAGGCTTCAATTCACGAATGACCTTGCGTGCCTGCCACACAGCCTTGAGCAATACGAACGGTGCCTTGAGCAGGGACAGCTTGCCCTTGCCGCGCAGACCGGTGACGTTGATCAAATGCAGGGGTAAGCCGGCACTCGGCACCAACTCGTTCTCGATGCCACGGGGTGTACCCAGCCAGTGCACGGTGTAGCCGCGGCTCTGGAATTCACGCGCACAGGCCAAGGCCGGGAACACGTGGCCCCCGGTGCCGCCCGCCATGATCAGCACGTTAGCGCCCATGGGTCGGCTCCTCGGCGAAGTCGCTTTCGCTGAACTCCATCTCTTCACTGCCCAGGTGGGTCCGACTCTCCCACTCGATACGCAGCAACAAGCCAAGACAGGCGCAGCAGATCACCAACGAACTGCCGCCGTAACTGAGGAACGGCAAGGTCAGGCCCTTGGTCGGCAGCAGGCCGACGTTCACGCCGATGTTGATCAGGAACTGGCCGATCCACAGGAACGACAAGCCGTACGCCACATAGGCGGCGAAATACTGTTTGGCCCGCTCGGCCCACAAGCCGATGTACATGCCGCGCACACACACAAACACGAACAGCGCCACGGTGCACAGCGAACCGACCACGCCAAGCTCTTCGGCCAATACCGAGAACACAAAGTCGGTGTGCGCTTCCGGCAGGTAGAACTGCTTCTGCACACTGTTGCCCAGGCCCACGCCCAGCCACTCGCCGCGACCAAAGGCGATCAGTGCCTGGGTCAGCTGATAGCCGGAACCGAACTGGTCGGACCAGGGATCGGTAAAGGTGATCAAGCGCGCCATCCGGTAGGGTTGCGCCTGTACCAGAATCGTCACTGCTGCCACCGCCAGCACCACCATCAAAGTGAAGCGGAACAGGCCTACGCCGCCGAGGAACAGCATCGCCGCCGCCGCCCCCATCATCACCACGGTGGCGCCGAAGTCCGGCTCCATCAGCAACAGGCCGGCCATGGGCAGCAGCACGATGAACGGCTTGAAAAAGCCCATCCAGCTTTCGCGCACTTCTTTCTGGCGTCGCACCAGGTAGCCGGCGAGGTAGATCACCACGAACACCTTGGCGATTTCCGAAGGCTGCACGTTGAACGCGCCGAAGCCGATCCAGCGCATCGAACCATTCACCTCGCGACCGATGCCGGGCAGGATCACCATGACCAGCAAGCCGAACGCACCGATCAGCATCAGCCAACCCAGGCGCTGCCAGGTGGCGATGGGGATCATCATGGTAACGATGCACGCGCCGAGGCCGATCACCAGGTACACCAGGTGACGGATCATCATGTACAGGGTGTTGCCCGATTGCACGGCAGCCACTTCGGAGGACGCCGAAGTGATCATCACCAGGCCCAGGCCCAGCAGCGCCAGGCAACCGGCGAGCATCGGGAAATCAAGGTCGACACCGCGCCCGGTGATGATCGGCGACGGGTACGGTTTGATGATGTTGCGCAAGTTGATGTTCATGCCAAGGCCTCCACGGCGCGAGCGAACAGCTGGCCGCGCTCTTCGTAGTTCTTGAACATGTCGAAACTGGCACATGCGGGCGACAGCAACACCGCGTCACCCGGCTGGGCCAACGCCTGGCACTGGGCAATGGCGTCGTCCAGGGAGGTGGCGCGTACTTGCGGCACGCCATCGCCGAGGGCAGCGGCGATCAAATCCGAATCACGGCCCATCAGCACCACGGCACGGCAATGTGCAGCCACCGGACCCTTAAGGTCCTTGAAGTCGGCGCCCTTGCCATCGCCACCTGCGATCAACACCAGCTTGCCGTCAATATCCGCCCCCAGGCCCTCGATGGCCGCCAGGGCGGCACCGACGTTGGTGGCTTTGGAATCGTTGTAATAGCTGACGCCATTGAGGTCGCGTACCCACTGGCAGCGATGCTCGAGCCCGGCAAAAGTGCGCAGGCTGGCGAGCATGGCGTCGAACGGCAAGCCGACGGCGTGCCCGAGCGCCAAGGCCGCCAGGGCATTGGACTGGTTATGGGCGCCGCGGATTTTCAGCTCGCGCACCGGCATCAGGTTCTGGAATTCGAAGGCCAGGTATTTCTCGCCGTTCTCTTCACGAATGCCGAAGCCTTTGAAATCAGGCTTGCCCAGGCCGAAGGTCCAGCATGGCAGGCCCTCGCCCATCAGCGGACGGCTCAAGGCATCCTGACGGTTGACCACCACTTGCCGCGCGCCCCGGAAGATCCGGTGCTTGGCCAGGTGATAAGCCGGCAGGCCACTGTAGCGGTCCATGTGATCTTCGCTGACGTTCAGCACGGTAGCCACTTCGGCGCCGAGGTCGTGGGTGGTTTCCAGCTGGAAGCTCGACAGTTCCATCACGTAAAGCTCGACGTCATCGCTGAGCAGGTCCAGCGCCGGCACGCCGAGATTGCCACCCACGGCCACGCGCTTGCCGGCCGCAGCCGCCATCTCGCCAACCAGGGTGGTCACGGTGCTTTTCGCGTTGGAGCCACTGATGGCCACGATCGGCGCCTTCGCGTTACGCGCGAACAGGTCGATATCGCCGGACAGTTTCACGCCACGCGCCGCAGCCGCTTGCAGGGCCGGTGTCGCCAGGGCCAGGCCCGGGCTCACGTAGAGCTCATCGGCACGACATAGAAACTCGACATCCAGCTCGCCACAACGCACTTCCACGTGCGGGTAGTCACGGCGCAGCGTGACCAGCTCCGGTGGATTTTCCCGCGTGTCGGCCACGGCAAACGACGTGCCCCGGTTCGCCAGGAAGCGAACCAGGGACATGCCGCTCTTGCCGAGGCCGACAACGATGCGGAAGTGGTCTGAAGCGATCAGGGACACTCGTTTCTACCTCAGTTTCAGGGTGGCAAGGCCGACCAGTACCAGAATCACGGTGATGATCCAGAAGCGGACAATCACGCGTGGCTCGGGCCAGCCCTTGAGTTCAAAGTGGTGGTGGATCGGTGCCATGCGGAACACGCGACGCCCGGTCAATTTGAAGGAAGCCACCTGGATGACCACCGACAGGGTTTCCATCACGAACACGCCGCCCATGATGAACAGCACGATTTCCTGGCGGACGATCACCGCGATGGTGCCCAGGGCTGCGCCCAGCGCCAGTGCGCCGACGTCGCCCATGAAGACTTGTGCGGGGTAGGTGTTGAACCACAGGAACCCCAGGCCGGCACCAATCAGCGCGCCGCAGAACACGATCAACTCACCCGCGCCCGGTACATAAGGAATCAGCAGGTATTCAGCGAATTTCACGTTACCCGACAGGTAGCAGAAGATGCCGAGCGCGCCGCCCACCATCACCGTCGGCATGATCGCCAGGCCGTCGAGGCCGTCAGTCAGGTTGACCGCATTGCTGGAGCCGACGATCACGAAGTAGGTCAGCACCACGAAACCGATGCCCAGGGGAATGCTGGCGTCCTTGAGCATCGGGATGATCAGGGTGGTCTCGACTGCGCTTGGGGCCGTTGTGTACAGGAAGATCGCCGCGGCCAGACCGAACACCGACTGCCAGAAATACTTCCAGCGGCTTGGCAGCCCCTTGGAGTTTTTCTCGATCACCTTGCGGTAGTCATCGACCCAGCCGATGGCGCCGAACAACAGGGTCACCAGCAGCACCACCCACACGTAGCGGTTGTGCAAGTCTGCCCAGAGCAAGGTGCTGATGCCGATGGACGACAGGATCAACGCACCGCCCATGGTCGGGGTGCCGGACTTGGACAGGTGCGACTGAGGGCCGTCATTGCGAACCGATTGACCAATTTGCAGGTTCTGCAGGGTGCGGATCATCCACGGCCCCAGGAACAGCGACAAACACAACGCGGTCAGCACACCCAGGATCCCGCGCAGGGTCAGGTACTGAAAGACCGCGAAGCCTTTGTGGAACTGTTGCAGATACTCAGCCAGCAGCAGCAGCATTAATGTTTCTCCGTACTTGAGCCACACAAGGCTGCGACGACGTTTTCCATCACCGCGCTGCGCGATCCCTTGATCAAAATGGTTGTGTTTTTATCGCGTTCACCAGCGGCCAGCGCCTGGATCAATTCAGCCTGCGTCGCGAAATGCCGCGCACCAGGGCCGAAGGCACTAACGGCGTGCGCCATGTTCGGGCCGACCGCGTAGAGCGCGTCGACCTTGGCGCTGGCGTAAGCGCCGACTTCGCGATGGGACTGCTCGGCCCAGTCGCCCAGCTCGGCGATATCCCCCAGCACCAGCACCTTGCGACCATCGAAACCCTTGAGCAGGTCTATGGCGGCGCAAACGGAAGACTGGTTGGCGTTGTAGGTGTCATCAATCACGCGCATGCCGTTGCTGGCCAATTGCGCTACGGTGCGGCCCTTGACCGGCTGCACTGCGCCCAGGCCCGTTGCGATACCGAAGAGCGACACACCCAGCACATGGGCGGCGGCGGCGGCGGCCAGGGCGTTGGCGACGTTATGGTTGCCCAGCAGGTTCAACTGCACGTGCTCGTCGCCTTGCGGGGTGTGCAAGGTAAAGGACGGGCAACCACGAGCGTCAACACGGATGTCGGAAGCATGGAAATCGGCGGCCGCATTCAACACCGCAAACGTCAGCACCTTGCGACCGGCGGCGCGTACACGCCAGGTCTCGAAAGCCTTGTCGTCCAGGTTAAGCACGGCAGTGCCCGCGGCGTCGAGGCCTTCAAGGATTTCGCCCTTGGCTTCGACAATTTTTTCCGGGCCGCCGAATTCGCCGACATGGGCGGTACCGGCGTTGTTGATGATTGCAACGTGGGGCTTGGTCAGCGCCACGGTGTAGGCGATTTCGCCGATACGCGAAGCGCCCAGCTCGATCACTGCCGCGGTGTGTTCCGGGGCCAGTTCAAGCAGGGTCAGCGGTGCGCCGAAGTCATTGTTCAGGTTGCCACGGGTGGCGAGTACCGGCCCGCGAGTGCGCAGGACACCGGCGAGCAATTCCTTGACCGTGGTCTTGCCGCTGGAGCCGGTGACGGCCGCTACCGGCTTATCGAAGGCGGCACGGTTGAGCGCACCCAATTGGCCCAAGGCCAAGCGGGTATCGGCAACCAGCAGTTGCGGCAAAGTGGAGTCTGCCACTTCGCGCTGCACCATGGCGCCGACGGCACCCTTGGCGGCGACTTCGTTGAGGTAGTCGTGACCATCAAAACGCGGGCCTGACAGCGCGACAAACAATTGCCCCGGCTGGATATTGCGGCTGTCGATACTGACGCCGGTGAACGTGCAGTCGCTCGACAGTACACGGGCCGACAGGGCCTGGGCCAGTTCGCTGAACTTCATCGCCTTAAGCATGGGCGGCCTCCCAGGCGGTCAGGGCGCGGTCGGCCTCGACCAGATCGGAGAAGGCATGGCGTTCGCCGTTGATTTCCTGGTAGTCCTCGTGGCCTTTGCCCGCCAGGACCACCACGTCGTCAACACCAGCGCTGGCAATCAACCGGGCAATGGCGGCACCGCGGCCGGCAACGAAAGTGGCCTTGGCGGCATCTTTGAAGCCGACACGGATGTCGTCGAAAATCTGGCTCGGGTCTTCGCTGCGTGGGTTATCGTCGGTAACGACTACACCATCAGCCAGACGCTCGACGATCTCGGCCATCAACGGACGCTTGCCGCGGTCACGATCACCGCCGCAGCCGAACAGGCAGAGCAATTTGCCCTTGGCGTGCGGGCGCAAGGCCTCAAGGACTTTTTCCAAGGCGTCCGGGGTGTGGGCGTAATCGACCACCACCAACGGCTGCGTGCCGCCACCCAGGCGCTGCATGCGGCCAGCCGGGCCTTCCAGCTTCGGCAGCACGCGCAGGATTTCATCCAGAGCGTAATCCAGGCCCAGCAACGCGCCGATGGCGGCGAGCAGGTTGCTCAGGTTGAAACGCCCGAGCAGGGTGCTGCGCAAATGATGCTCGCCCTGGGGCGTGACCAAGGTGGCGCGCACGCCTTCGTCATTGAACTGGGCTTCACGGCAAAACAGGTATGCGCTGGTGTCCTGCAGGCTATAGCTGATCAGGCGCGCTTCGCTGTCTTCGCCAGCCAGTTGACGGCCGAATGCGTCGTCGAGGTTGACCACCCGGCATTTCAAGTCATTCCAGGCAAACAGCTTGGCCTTGGCAGCGGCGTACGCCTCCATGGTGCCATGGTAATCGAGGTGGTCGCGGGAAAGGTTGGTCATCACCGCTACGTCAAAGGCCAGGGCCGTAACTCGGCCCTGGTCCAGGCCGTGTGAAGAGACCTCCATGGCAACCGCCTTGGCACCGGCCTTTTTCAGGTCGGCCAGGGTCGCTTGCACGGCAATCGGATTCGGCGTGGTGTGCAGGCCGCTTTGCAGCGCGCCATAAAAGCCGGTGCCCAGGGTGCCGACAATGCCGCAGTGCTGGCCCAACAGATCAAGGGCCTGGGCGACCAATTGGGTCACGCTGGTCTTGCCATTGGTGCCGGTCACACCCACCAGGTTGAGGTGGCGGCTCGGGTCACCGTAGAAACGCCCGGCAATATCGGAAAGCTGCGCTGCCAAGCCCTTGACCGGAATCAACGGCACGTCGGTGATCGGCAGCACGGTGGCGCCTTCCACTTCATAGGCCACGGCGGCCGCACCGCGTTGCAGGGCGTCGGCGATATGCGCACGGCCATCGAACTTGCCGCCGGGCACCGCCAGGAACAGGTCACCGGCGCGTACATTACGGCTGTCCAGGCTCAACTCGCGAATCAGCAGATCGCGGCCGGCATGGGCAAAAATCTTGTTCAGGCTCAGAGACATCAGCCGCGCCCTCCATTGGCTTTTACAGCGGCGGCCGGCGGTCCGGCGTTGGCTTGTTGGGTCGGCGGCAAGTTGTCCGGCGTGATGTTCATCAGGCGCAGGGTGCCGGACATCACTTTGCTGAACACCGGCGCCGACACCAGGCCACCGAAGTAGCCGGCTTTACTTGGCTCGTCGATCACGACGACGATGGCGTAGCGCGGATCGCTCATCGGGCCGAAGCCGGCGAACAGCGAACGATAGGAGTTTTCGGCATAGCCCTTGGTACCCACCGAGGTCTTACGTGCAGTACCGGACTTGCCTGCCACGTGATACGCCGGGACCTGGGCACGGAATACGCCACGCGGTGCTTCGATCACTTGTTGCAGCATGCCCTGGATGGTCTTGGCGACGTTCTCCGGCATGACTTGGGTGGCTTGCGGCGGTTCGTCGACATGGATCAGGCTCAGCGGGACCATGCGGCCGTTATTGGCCAATACCGAGAATGCATGGGCCAATTGGATCGCGGTCACCGACAAGCCGTAGCCGTAGGAAAGCGTGGCCGTCTCGGCCTTTCTCCACTCGCGATAGTTCGGCAGGTTGCCGACGCGCTCACCCGGGAAGTTGAGACCGGTGGGTTGCCCCAGGCCGATTTTTTGCGCCAGGCGATAGATGGCCTCGCCGCCGATATCGAAGGCGACCTTGCTCATGCCGACGTTACTGGAGTTGATCAGGATACCGGTCAAATCCAGGATCGGGCCTTCGCTGCGGGACACGTCACGAATGGTGTACTTGCCCAATTGCAGCGTGCCTGGATACACCTCTACCTTGTCACTGGGTTTCCAGCGCCCGGTTTCCAGGGCGGCACTCATGGAGATGGCTTTCATGGTCGAACCTGGTTCGAACACGTCGATCATTGCGCGGTTACGCATCATCGCCGGTTGCAGGTTGCGACGGTTGTTCGGGTTGTAGGTCGGCTGGTTGACCATGGCAAGGATCTCGCCGGTCTTCACATCCATGATCACCAGGCTGCCGGCCTTGGCGCCGTTCTCCATGATCGCGTTACGCAGTTCACGGTTGGCCAGGTATTGCAGGCGCAGGTCAATCGACAACGCCAAGGGCTTGCCGGCCTTGGCGTTCTTGGTGACCTGGACATCCTTGATCAATCTGCCGCGCCGATCCTTGATGACCTGGCGCTTGCCGGGCACACCGGCCAGCCATTCGTCATAGGCCAGCTCTACGCCTTCGCGGCCATGGTCATCAATATCGGTGAAACCGACCATATGCGCCGTGGTTTCACCCGCGGGGTAGAAACGACGAAACTCCTCGATGCCATAGACGCCGGGGACTTTAAGGTCGAGCACTTGCTGGCCTTGTTCGGGGGTGAGGCCACGAACCAGGTAGATGAATTCCTTATTGGCCTGGGCTTCCAGGCGCTCGGTCAGGGCTTTGCGGTCTTGGCCGAGCGCGGCGGCAAGCTCAGGCCACTTGTCCTTCGCGACCTGCAACTCCTTGGCATTGGCCCACAGGGTGGTCACCGGGGTACTGACGGCCAGGGGCTCGCCGTTACGGTCGGTGATCAGGCCACGGTGCGCAGGAATCGGAATATGTCGCAGGCTTCGGGCATCACCCTGGCCGATCAGGAAGTCACGATCGACCACCTGCAGGTCGAAGATGCGCCAGACGATCGCGCCCACCATCAATGCCAGCAAGCCAAGCATCAGACGGAAGCGCCATGGGTAGAGTGCGCCTTCGAGTTTCATCATGGCGCCACCATGCGGACTTCGGCCGCGCCAGGGATGTGCATCTTCAACTGTTCGGTGGCCAGCACTTCGATACGGCTGTGGGCCGTCCAGGTGCTTTGCTCGAGGATCAACCGGCCCCACTCCGCCTGGGCTTTATCACGCACGCTCAATTCCCCGTACAGGGTATTGAGCAACTGGCGGTTCCAATGGGCGCTGTAGGACACCGCAATCGCGGACACCAGCACGCCGATAAACAGCAGCAACATAAAGAAGCTGCCGCCCGGGAGGGGCTTGGCGAAAAGCTTGCTCACCGCAGCTTCTCCGCGACGCGCATGACGGCGCTACGGGAACGTGGGTTGGCCTTGAGCTCTGCTTCGGAAGCGAACTGCGCTTTACAATGGATTTTGATTTTCGGCACAAAGGCTTCGAAACGCACCGGCAGGTTGCGCGGCAGGTTGTCGGACTCGCCCTTGACCAGACGACGCATGAACAGTTTGACGATGCGGTCTTCCAGGGAGTGGAAGCTGATCACCACCAGACGACCGCCCACTTCCAAGGCGTCAAGCGCGGCTTCAAGGCCGGCTTCCAGGTCGCCCAATTCATTGTTGACGTGAATGCGCAGGCCCTGGAACGCACGAGTCGCCGGGTTCTTGCCTTTTTCCCACGCAGGGTTGGCGACCTTCAGCACTTCGGCCAGGTCGGCGGTACGCTCGAACGGCTGGATTTCACGGCGCTCGACCACGGCGCGTGCCATGCGCCCGGCAAAGCGCTCTTCACCGTATTCCTTGAATACGCGGGCGATTTCTTCCACCGGAGCCGTGGCGATGAACTGCGCAGCGCTGACACCACGCGTAGGGTCCATGCGCATGTCGAGGGGGCCGTCGTTCATGAAGCTGAAGCCGCGCTCCGGGTCGTCGAGCTGGGGCGAAGACACGCCCAGGTCGAGCAAAACCCCGGCCACCTTGCCCGCCATGCCGCGCTCGGCGACTTCGGCACCCAACTCGGCAAAGCTGCGTTGCACAACGACAAAGCGGCCGTCTTCGGCCGCTAGCGCTTGCCCGGTGGCAATCGCTTGAGGGTCTTTGTCGAACCCGAGGAGCCTACCGTCGGGTCCGAGCTGGCTGAGTATCAACCGGCTGTGCCCACCCCTGCCAAAGGTGCCGTCCAAATAGCAGCCATCCGCGCGTACGGCGAGAGCCTCGACGGCTTCGTCAAGCAGTACGGTGATGTGGTTAAAGCCGCTATCAATAGTCACAGGATCAAATCACGCAGTTCATCAGGCATGGCGCCCGGTTGTTGAATAGCAGCCAGGTCTGCTGCAGACACAGCATCCCAGGCATCTTCGTCCCACAATTGGAACTTGTTCAGTTGGCCCACCAGCATTGCGCGCTTGTCGAGCTTGGCGTACTCGCGCAGACGCGGTGGCACCAGGAAACGACCGCTGCCATCGAGTTCAAGGTCGACGGCATTACCGATCAGCAAACGCTGGAGGCGGCGGTTTTCTTCACGCAATGAAGGCAGCGCGCGCAACTTGGTTTCAATCAACTCCCACTCATCGAGGGGGTAAACACACAAACAAGGGTCAACGGCGTCAATCGTGATGATCAACTGGCCTGAACTTCGCGAAATGAGCTCGTCACGATACCGGCTCGGCATGGCGAGACGGCCTTTTGCATCGAGACTGATAGCGTTAGCTCCGCGAAACACAGATGCGTTTCTCCAAATTTTAGCGTTTTACGTTCAAAAAACCCACTTTGTGCCACTTTCCGCCACTTGCGCACACTATAGGAATGCGCCTACCACACCGTCAAGGCGCGTATTCAAGGAAAAGCCTTACAGAACGGAGATTTAGGAAGGTAAAAGGAGGAGAAACCAGAGTTTGACGATGTTTTTGACTCAACAACGGCAAATAGCTCAGAGAGCTACGACCTAAAGTTAAAGTAATTTATTAAGAGTAAGATTTTTTTGGTATTACGAAGATGCATCTGCCAATGATTTGGCAGGGAGGGATTCTTGCGTTACTACCGGGTTTGCGCACGAGATTCGAACGCAAGGAAAAAAGGTGGAGAGTCGATCTGTAAGCCGGGTTCTGTCTTGAACAGTCATTCGTCTACGATGGCCATCACTGGACATCTTTAGCAACCTACCCGGTCCCAGCGCGGGCCACGCCTTGGGACCCTATTTGGTCTTGCTCCAAGTGGGGTTTACCTAGCCACGAACTGTTGCCAGTCGTGCGGTGCGCTCTTACCGCACCTTTTCACCCTTACCGGCACCGAAGTGCTTAGGCGGTTATTTTCTGTGGCACTTTCCGTAGGCTCACGCCTCCCAGGCATTACCTGGCACTTCGCCCTATGGAGCCCGGACTTTCCTCCCCCCCCTAATTTTCATAGAGGGCAGCGACTGTCCAATCGACTCTCCGCCGCGCAGGTTAACGGCACGGCGGCGTCAGGACAAGTATTAAAAGTCCCGCGGTGCCATCACGTTCAGACGCAATACAGGTTCGCCCCCGGAACTATTCGGCTTTCTGCTTATCCAGCGCCACCTGGTACAACACATTTTTGCGCACCCCGGTAATTTCCGCCGCCAAGGCCGCGGCACGCTTGAGCGGCATTTCCTTGAGCAGCAAATCGAGGATGCGCATCGCCTCGCTCCCCACCGCATCTTCATTTTCCGGCGCAGTCCAACCCGCCACCAGCACCACGCACTCACCCCGCTGCTGATTGCTGTCGCCTTCGACAAATGCGCGAAGCTCTTCCAGCGGCAAGCCCTTGAGGGTTTCAAAGGTCTTGGTCAGCTCCCGGGCCAACAGCGCCAGGCGCTCACCGCCAAACACCTGCTCCATGTCCTGCAGGCACTCCAGGATACGGTGCGGGGCTTCGTAGAAGATCAGGGTGCGCGGCTCTTCCTTCAACGCTTGCAGGCGTGCGCGACGCCCCACCGCCTTGGCCGGCAAGAAGCCTTCAAAGATAAAGCGGTCCGATGGCAGGCCAGCGGCAGATAATGCAGCGATCAGCGCGCAGGCTCCCGGAACAGGCACTACATTGATACCAGCGGCGCGTGCCTGACGAACCAAGTGATAACCCGGATCGGAAATCAAGGGCGTACCCGCATCGGAGATTAACGCCACGTCATCGCCGGCCAGCAGGCGCGTGATGAAACGGCTGCCTTCTTCACGCTCGTTGTGCTCGTGGCATGCCGCTAATGGCGTGCTGATTCCAAAATGCTGCATCAACCGCTGGGAGTGCCGCGTGTCTTCGGCCGCGACCAATTTAACCTCGCGCAACACTTTCAGCGCCCGCGCACTGATGTCGTCCAGGTTGCCAATGGGCGTCGCCACGACAAAAAGCGAGCCTGCAGTGGAATTCAATGGACCTGGAGCAGTCAAAACGCACACCTCGATGGTTGGCAAAAGCAACATTGTAGCGCGTAGACGCCTTGAAAATATGCCATCACGGTGGATGCCGATTCAGCCACCGTTAGTTAATCGCAACATTTGCACGACCTAAATCGACTGTTTCACGCCACTAACGTCGCGCCTGGGCCAGTGCTTGGGTACACTTCCACGCTAATTTGATCGGTATCAGGAACACTTACATGATCGCTTGCCTGCGGCTGCTCTCTGCCTCGCTGCCTTGCTGGCCGCTTGCGCCAGCTCGCCCTCGTCCAGCCTTGGCGACCTTCCACGGACCCCGGATGCCAGTATCGAGCAATTGCTCGAACAGGCAACGAACGCCAAGACGCCAGAAAAGGCCGCCATGTTGCGCCTGAGTGCGGCTGACCTGGCCTACCAGCAGAACAACCCTGCCCGCTCGTCGCAGATTCTTGCGCAGGTGCCCCTGGATGTCCTGAAGCCGGCCGCTCAAGTATTTGCCAGCACCCTGGCCGCCGAACTGGCAATGACGCGTAATCAGCCTAAGGCGGCATTGGCGGCGCTGAACCATCCCAGCCTGCAAAGCCTGAAGGAGCTGCCGACAGACCAGCAGATCCGCACCGGCACCGTGCATGCCCGCGCCTATGAAGCAGATGGCCAGACCCTCGCCGCCGCTCGCGAGCGGGTAGCCATGGCACCGCTGCTCACCGGGGATGCCGCTGCAAGCAACCACGAAGCCATCTGGGTATTGATTGCTGCGTTGCCTGCCGAACAGCTGCAAGCCACCGGCAACCCGACACTGGACGGCTGGATTACCCTGGCCCAGGCGGTCAAGGGTGCCGGCACCCTGGAGCAACAACAAGCCGCCATCGATACCTGGCGCGCACAGAACCCGGGCCACCCGGCCGCGGTTCAACTGCCTACGCCGCTGACCAAGCTCAAGGAACTGGCCAGCCAGCCATTGAACAAGATTGCCGTGCTGCTGCCGCAGGAAGGCCCGCTGGCTTCGGTTGGCAAGGCGCTGCGTGAAGGCTTCATGGCGGCTCACTACCAGGCCGAACAAGCCGGGCAGAAGGCGCCGATCATTGAGTTCTACGACAGCTCGCGCATGACCTCCCTCGACGACTTCTACGCCAAGGCCCAGGCCGCCGGCGTGCAATTGGTGGTTGGCCCGCTGGAAAAACCACTGGTCAAGCAGCTCAGTGCACGCCCGCAATTGCCGATCACTACCCTGGCGCTGAACTACAGCGAGACCGATCAAGGCCCGGCACAACTGTTCCAGTTCGGCCTGGCCGCTGAAGACGAAGCCCGTGAAGTGTCGCGTCGTGCCCGCGCCGATGGCCTGCATCGCGCCGCCGCCATGGTGCCCCGTGGCGAATGGGGCGAGCGTGTGTACAAGGCCTTCCGCCAGGATTGGGAAGCCAATGGCGGCACCGTCATGGGTGTCGAATATGTCGATCAGCCCGTGGCACTGGCCCAGCAGATCGCCGATCTGTTTCAGCTGCGCAAAAGTGAAGGCCGTGCCAAGAGCCTGCAGAGCACGGTCGGCACCGACGTTGCCGCCCAGCCTTCGCGTCGCCAGGACATCGAGTTCATCTTCCTGGCCGTCACCCCGCAACTGGCCCAGCAGATCAAGCCGACCCTGAACTTCCAGTACGCCGGTGATGTGCCGGTCTACGCGACATCCCACGTATTCAGTGCCAGCGGCGACCGCAACCAGTACCTGGACATGACCAACGTGATGTTCTGCGAAACCCCTTGGCTGCTTAATACCACCGACCCGCTGCGCAACCAGGTGGCCGCGCAATGGCCACAAGCCAATGGCAGCCTGGGCCGCCTGTACGCCATGGGTGTCGATGCCTACCGCCTGGCGCCACGCCTGGGCCAGCTCAAGGCGCTGCCGGACACCCGTGTCGACGGCCTCTCGGGCAACCTGGGCATCAGCGCCAACCAGCGCGTTGATCGCCAGATGCCATGGGCGAAATTCGTCGGCGGCGACATCCAGCGCCTTCCAGATACCCCGCGCTGATGCCCGAGCGGTCCAGCGCACAAAGCGGCAAGGATGCCGAACTCCAGGCACTGAAATACCTGCAACAACAGGGTCTGCGCCTTTTGGCGCAGAACTGGTTGTGTAAACGCGGAGAGCTTGATCTGGTCATGCTTGACGGCGATACAGTAGTATTTGTCGAAGTCCGCTATAGAAAACACGCACAATGGGGTGGCGCGCTCGCCAGTATCGACGGGCGCAAGCGTCAGAAGCTGATACTCGCTGCGCAGTTCTTCCTGCAAAAAGAGCATCGCTGGGCTGACAGCCCCTGCCGTTTCGATGTGGTAGCCATGGAAAGCACACCATCGGGTCCCGCTGATTTGAACTGGCTCAAGGATGCCTTCGACAGCTGACCCACCCGGCACCTTCACCCCACACTTTTTGCTCTTTGCTTTGCGGGCTGCACATTACCTGTGCCAAACAGCCGCGCTACTTAAGGTCACACAGATGGACATGCAATCCCGAATTCGCCAGCTTTTCCAGGCCAGCATCGACACCAAGCAACAGGCGATGGACGTACTTGCACCGCACATCGAGCAAGCCAGTCAGGTCATGGTCAACGCCTTGCTCAACGAAGGCAAAATGCTTTCGTGCGGCAATGGTGGTTCGGCTGGCGATGCCCAGCATTTTTCGTCCGAGCTGCTCAATCGCTTTGAGCGTGAGCGTCCGAGCCTGCCGGCCATTGCCTTGACCACCGATTCGTCGACGATCACCTCGATCGCCAATGACTACAGCTACAACGAAATCTTTTCCAAGCAGATCCGCGCCCTCGGCCAGCCGGGCGATGTGTTGCTGGCGATTTCCACCAGTGGCAACTCGGCGAATATTATTCAGGCGATCCAGGCCGCACATGATCGTGAAATGATTGTCGTAGCCTTGACCGGACGCGACGGCGGCGGCATGGCTTCGCTGCTGCTGCCCGAGGACGTAGAGATTCGCGTCCCGGCCAATGTCACCGCACGCATCCAGGAAGTCCACCTGCTGGCGATCCACTGCCTGTGCGATCTGATCGACAGCCAACTGTTCGGGAGTGAAGAATGACCGTTAACCGCCTCAGCCTTATGGCCATTACGCTGTGCCTAGCCATCAGCGGCTGCAGCTCGGCAATCACCGCCACACGGGACACCCCCATCCAGGACGACAGGGGCACGCGCACATTCGGCAGCACCATTGATGATTCGCTGATCGAAACCAAGGTCAAGGTCAACGTCGCCAAGGCCGCCACCGACCTGGGCAACGGCGCATCGCGCATCGTGGTGACCAGCTTCAACGGTGTCGTCCTGCTGGCAGGGCAAACACCCCGCGCCGACCTCAAGGCCCAGGCCGAGCAAGCCGCCGCGGGGGTGCAGCGGGTCAAGAAGGTCCATAACGAGTTGCAGGTCATGGACCCGATCACCCTGCTGGCCATCAGCAACGATGCCTTGTTGACCACCAAGATCAAGGCGCAGATGCTCACCGACAGTGCGGTCCCGGGTTCGCGGATCAAGATCGTCACCGATAACGGCATCGTCTACATGATGGGCCTGCTGACCCAGGCCGAAGCCACCCGTGCCGCCAACCTGGTACAGGGCGTGTCCGGTGTGCAGAAGATCGTCAAGGTGTTCGAATACATCGACTGATGTAGATCGACAGCAACAAAAAAGGGCGCCGTGCATTGACTGCATGGCGCCCTTTTTAGTGAGCAGGGTTTATTGGTACTGCTGGTATGGATTGCCCTGGAACTGGTTGTTCTGCTGTGGCACCTGCTGTTGCTGACCCGGCTGACCGTACTGCTGGCCGGGGATAGGGCCGAGGTTGACCTCTACGCGACGGTTCTGGGCACGGCCATTCACGTCGGAGTTGCTGGCAATCGGGTTATCCGGGCCGGCACCGCGGGCGCTCAGGTTGGCAGCGCTGACGCCCTGGGAAGTCAGGTAGTTGGCCACGCTCTGGGCACGACGCTGGGACAGGTCCATGTTCAACTGACGGCTGCCGGTACTGTCGGTGTAGCCGACGATCTGGATGGTGTTCTGGTTGAACTGCTTGAGGGAGTTGGCCAGGTTGTTCAGCGGCTGGTAGAAGCTGCTGGAGATCGCGTCCGAGTTGGTGGCGAAGGTAATGTTGCCCGGCATGATCAGCTTGATCTGGTCGCCCTGGCGCTGCACTTCCACTCCGGTGTTGGCCATGCTTTCGCGCAGTTTTTTCTCTTGCTGGTCGGCGTAGTAGCCATAACCAGCGGCGCCGGCACCCGCGACGACTGCACCAATCAGCGCGCCCTTGCCACGGTTGTTATGGTCAATGGCCGCACCAGCCAACGCGCCGGCCAGCGCACCCAGGCCGCCGTACTTGGCGGTCTTGCTCATACCGCTTTCGGAACCATTGCTGGCCTGTCCCTGGCTGCCGTCATATGGATTAGGTGAAGCGCAGCCAGACAACAGGGCTACGGCGGTAGCGACAACAAGCAGACGACGCGGAGTAAACATGAAGGGAAGCTCCTACTTTTGCATTCTGTGATGCAGAGGACATTGGCAATGGACCTGTGCCGAGTTTGGAACACGACCAGCGGTAAAAATTCCGTGGCCGCCGCCCATGCTGTAACAAAAGGTTAGCCAATGTCACCGCTACAGGAACCGTAGCAGACGCAGGCAGAAAACGACCTGGGTTTTTGCTGCAGCGCTTGTCAGACTCATTCACGATCAAGCGCGCACGAAGGGATTTTCCCGCATCTCGTCGCCCAGGCAGGTGTCCGGCCCATGACCGGTGACCACCGTCGCGCCTTCGTCCAGCGTATACAGGCGCTGCTTGATCGAGCGCACGATTGTCGCCTGGTCGCCGCCCCATAAATCGGTGCGCCCCACGCCGCGCCGGAACAAGGTGTCACCGGCAATCAGCAACTTGGCATCGGCAAACCAGAAACTCATCGAACCCGGCGTGTGCCCTGGTGTGTGCAAGGCCACGCCACAACCGCAGGCCAGTTCCTCGTCATCTTCCAGCCAGCGGTCCGGCGACGGCACCGGGACATAGGGCACGCGAAACATCTGGCACTGCATTTCCAGGTTGTCCCAGAGGAATTGATCTTCTTTATGCAGGTGCAGCGTCGCGCCGGTCTTCTCCTTCAACTGCCCGGAGGCCAGGAAGTGATCCAGATGGGCATGGGTGTGGATAATGCTCACCACCTGGAGGCCCAGGGCAGCGAGCCGCGCCAGGATCAATTCAGGGTTGCCGCCCGGGTCGACCACAATGGCTTTTTTGCTGATCGGGTCACCGATGATGGTGCAGTTGCATTGCAACGGGCCGACGGGGAAAGTTTCGCGGATCAACAGGCTTTTCTGGTTAAGCATGGGACGTTCCTGCAAGCTCTATGGCATTCCTGACACAGTATGGTTGACCTTGCCCCAGATCTGGAAGGCATCGAATTTGCGTTGCATCAAATGCTAAGCTACTCAAGCGCCATCGAACCCAGCAACAGCCAGGACCGCAGCGTGTCGCGTTTGGAGCAAGACGTATGGCGAATCAACAGCAGGTCATCTGCGAACACTGCGACTGCGTGTACGAAAAAGTCACGCTCGCCAAACATCAAACCGCCCTGTGCGTACGCTGCGCGGGCGTATTGCAGCGCCATAACGGCCTGACGGTGCAACAACGCCTGGCCCTGACGGTAACCGCAGCGGTGTTGTGGACCTTCGCCAACTTTTACCCGGTGATGAGCATCAGCCTGCAGGGCTTGAAAAACAGCGCGACGCTCTGGGATTCGGTAGTGGCGTTGAGCCTGGGGCCGATCACGTTTATTGCGTTGGTGGCGGCAATTTCCATCATTATCGCGCCGGTGTTTCAACTGCTGTTGCTGATCTGGGTATTGAGCTTCGCCTTGGCCGGCCGACGCTCGCCGGCATTCAAGCTGTGCATGCGCTGGCTGGAAGCCCTCAGGCCCTGGAGCATGCTGGAAGTCTGCCTGCTGGGTGCGATGGTCGCGGTGTTCAAGCTGGCCGGTATGCTGGATGTAATCCCCGGCACCGGCCTGTTTGCCCTGGCCGCCCTCAGCCTGTTGCTGATCCGCATTGCCGGGCGCGATGTGCGCGACCTGTGGGACACCGTATGAATTCACCGCCCACTGCCCGCGAGCTCAACCTGTGCCTTTGCCACACCTGCGGCCAGGCCTGCGACATGCTTCAAGAGCCCACCGAGTGCGACCGCTGCGGCGCGCCCTTGCACCGGCGCAAGGTTCAGTCCCTGACCCGAACCTGGGCCTACATGCTCACCGCCCTCGCCTTTTATGTACCGGCCAATTTACTGCCGGTGATGAACACCACCATGCTCGGCTCGGGGGCGGACAGCACCATCATGAGCGGCGTGCTGGAGTTCTGGCAGCATGGCGCCTGGGACATTGCCCTGATCATTTTCATCGCCAGCATCGCCGTGCCGGGCATCAAGTTCGTGTCATTGGCACTGTTGCTGGTCACCGTGCAGCGCAATAGCCTGTGGGCGCGCAAGGAGCGCTCCAAGCTGTTCCGGTTTATCGAGCTGATCGGCTATTGGTCAATGCTCGATGTGATCGTGGTCGCACTGGTGGCCGCGCTGGTGAGGTTCCAGGCCCTGGGCACGATCGAGCCGCGCCTGGGCATTCTGTTTTTTGGCTTGGTGGTGGTGTTTACCATGCTCGCGGCCATGAGTTTCGACCCACGGCTTATCTGGGAAAACCCACACTATGAGGAGCGTTCGGATGACGCCACACGACGTTGACACCCCAGCAGGCAAGCCTGCGATCAAGACGCGTCGCTTCAGCGTTTCACTGGTGTGGATCGTACCGATTGTCGCTGTGTTGGTGGGCATCTCGCTGGTGATTCACAGCGTCATGCAACAAGGCCCGACCATCACCCTCAACTTCAAGACCGGCAGTGGCCTGGTCGCCAACAAGACCGAAGTCAAATACCGCAACGTGGTGATTGGCCAAGTCACAGGCGTCGCATTGAGCGATGACCAGAAAAGCGTCAACGCCACCGTCGAGTTGTCCAAGCAGGCGGAAAGTTTCACCCGCGAAGATTCCAAGTACTGGGTGGTGCGCCCACGTATCGGCGCAGGCGGCGTATCCGGCATCGACACCCTGCTCTCCGGTGACTATATCGGCGCCGATATCGGCCAGTCCGAGACCCGCGCCAAACAGTTCACAGGCCTGGAAAATCCGCCGCCCATCACCTACGGCGAGCCAGGCAAGCGCTTTACCCTGCATACCCAGGGCCTGGGGTCGCTGGATATCGGCTCCCCGGTCTATTACCGCAAAATCCCCGTGGGCCAGGTGGTGGCCTATGAGCTGGACAGCGAAGGCAAGGGCGTGAATATCGAAATTTTCGTGCATGCGCCCAATGACCTGTATGTCACCGAGAACACCCGCTTCTGGAATGCCAGCGGTATCGATTTGAGCGTCGGCGCCAATGGCTTTGCGTTGAAGACCGAATCCGTGTCGTCCATGTTGATGGGCGGGATCTCCTTCCAGGCCCCACCCTACAACCCCAACGACAAGCCAGCCGAGGAAAACCGCGGTTTTGAACTGTTCGAAGACCAGCAAAGCGCCCTCGCCCCGCCCAATGGGAAGGGGCAATACATGGTCCTGCGCTTTGACCAGGCCCTGCGCGGGCTGAAAGTCGGCGCGCCGGTGGAATTCCTCGGCGTCGAGTTCGGTAAAGTGGTGTCGATCAACCTGGATTTCGATGCGAAGAAACGCAGCTTTCCGGTCAATGTCGGCATCGTGATCTATCCGCAACTGCTCGGCGAAGCCCACACCAAGCTGCTCAAGGCCATGAACAATAACCCTGACGATGAGGCGGCTGGCGTGCGCCTGATCGGCAGCTTCATCGAAAACGGCCTGCGCGCCCAGGCTCGCAGCGGTAACTTGCTGACCGGCCAGTTGTACATCGCCCTGGACTTCTACCCCAAAGCCGAGAAAGTCGCCTTTGACCCCAACCAACGTCCGGTTGGCATTCCCACGATCCCCGGCAACCTGGAACAGTTGCAGGAGAAGCTCGAAGGCATCGTCAACAAGCTCAGCCAACTGCCTGTCGAGCGCATCGCCGGCAACCTCGACGCCAGCCTGGTCGAACTGCGCAAGGGGCTGGCGCAATTCAACGCCAAGACTCTGCCGGGTGTTCAGACGACACTGGCCGACGTGAGCAAGACCCTCCAATCAGCCAGTTCTACCCTGGCCGAAGACTCGCCGCAGCGTGAACAACTGACGCAGACCCTGGATGAACTGGCGCGCATGTCGCGCTCCTTGCGCGAACTCTCGGATTACCTTGGCCGGCATCCGGAGTCGCTGATTCGCGGTCGTCCCGATAACGCCGCGCCGACCGACCTGCAAGGACCACCGCGCAAATGACCATTGGAGCCGCCATGACGTTGCCGTTGAAGATCACGCTGCTGACCTCCCTGCTGCTGCTCGCAGCGTGTCGCAGTGAACCCATTGCCTTCCACACCCTGACCCCGGTGCACTGGAGCAACAGCTCGCGAGCGGATGCCGGCGGCGTGCGCATTGACAGCATCAGTGTGCCGCCCCAGGTTGACCGCGCGCAGATAGTGGTGCGCCAGGGCGACAGTGGGTTGGCGATTCTTGAAACCCAGTGGTGGGCTGCCAGCCTCGCCGACGAGCTGAGGAGCGCGTTGGTGGATCAGTTGGCCAATAGCAATCCGCAGCAGGCTGTGGCCTTGCGCGTTGAAGTACAGCGTTTTGACTCGGTCCCCGGGCGGTACGCGTTGCTCGACGTGCGCTGGCGCCTGCGACAGGTCAACGGTGATCGCCCGGCCCTGACTTGTCGCAGCACCTTGCAGTCACCCGCAGGGCCGAGCATCGACGAGCTGGTGGTGGCACACCAGAACAACCTCAAGCGTTTCGCGGCGTTGATCAATCAGACGGTCGACACGTCACTCAAAGGCTGCCCTGCCGCCCAATAAACCGCGATGCACTCAGGCCAGCAGGCCCATGGACTTGGCTCGCGCCACCGCCTGGGTTCGACGCTCCACGCCGAGTTTGCTGTTGATATGGCTGGCGTGGGTCTTCACCGTATGCAGGGAGATAAACAGCTGGTTGCTGATTTCCTGGTTTGAACAGCCTTGCGCAATCAATTGCAACACCGCCAGTTCCCGCGTGCTCAGGGTTTCTTGATGAGGCGAGGCCTCGACCACACGGGCTTGAGGCAGCAGCGCCAGCAAGCTCTGGTTCAGCAGGCCCTGGGCCTCCTTGCCCAACTGCTCGCGCATCCAGTCCGGGTAACCCTCCAGCAACCGCTGAAATGGCTGTAGCGCGCCGCCTGCACCAGCTTCAAGTGCGCGAGCCAATACCGTCCTGGCCTTGGCCTCCTGGCCACACTCCAGCAGGAGCTGTGCCTGCTGGGTCATGGCCATCAGGGCAATCATCTGGCGCCCACTGTCATGGGCCTGTTGCGCCAGTCGTTCGAGGCGTTGCAGTGCAATGTCGGGCTGATGGCGCGTGGCATCCAGGGCAGCTTGTTGCAGCTCGATATGCTGTGGCAGGTGCGGATGAAACTCCGGGGCGGCGGCGGCGTGCTCACCGTTGTAGGTCTGCCCGAGCCGGCTCAGCCAGGCATCGGCCAAGTCAGTGCGCCCCTGGGCCAGCCACAATTCGCATTTGATCAGGGTGATCATCGCCAGATAGTAGATTGGCGGCACGTCCCAGATATGCATCAAGCGCTCGGCTTCGGCCAGCTCGGCAAAGGCATTGGAAAAATCGCCACGCCGGCCTTCGAAGTTGGCGATCACGCAATGCCCGATCAAAACGCTGATGTCCCGGCAAGCGCGGGCTTCGGCCAAGCCGGCGCGCAAGCGCACAAGGCCGGCTTCGGGTTGGTAACGCGCCAGCAGCAGGTAGCCTTCATAGAGCGACAACCGCGCGCGCACGGCGTACAGCCGTTGGGGTGCCAGGCCGTGCAGGCGCTCCAGGCCCTGGCGTACTTCGTCCAGGGAGCGCAGGATCTCGCCCCGCGCCTGCAGCACGCGGGCCCGGTCGTAATGAGCCAAAGCTTCAAACAGTGGGTTACCGACGCGCTGCGCCAGTTCCAGGGATTCGCGGTTCAGGCCCCGGGCGCGCCACAGGTCGGCATCGACTATGGCCAGGTTGGACAGGGTCGACAGGCACATCAGGCGCTGGCCGTAGCGCTTTTGCGGCAGGCTTTCCAACGCCTCATGGCAATAGCGCTGGGTCAACTCGCGATCCCCGCGCCCCCGGGCAATGATCCCGCTCAGTGCCAGCCATTGGGCCAGCATGGATTTCTGCGCGGTGGCCGATGGCGCCGGCAGGAAGCGGCTGAGGTAGCTGGACAGCTCCTGCGCCGCATCCAATTGGCACGCCAGCCCCAGTGCCCAGCTATACAGCACGATCAAGCGCGGTGTGCTGATCAGCAGACTGTCGGGCAAGTCCATCTTCCAGCGCAGCAGCATGCCGACATTCTGCTCCGCCAACAGCTGCTCTTCGGACAGGTTCTGCACCAGGTTCGCCGCCACATCCAGGTGACCGGCCCGCAGCGCCTGCTCCACCGCTTCGTCGATCAACCCCTGGGCGTTGAACCAACGGCAGGCGCGCAAGTGCAAGCTGGCCGGCGGCAAGGTAGCGTTCTTCTCGCGGCGGGTACGCAGCAGGTCCGAAAACAAATGGTGATAACGGTACCAATGGCCTTGTTCATCCAGAGGTACCAGAAATACCTGGTGAGCCTGCAGATAACGCAGGATTTCTGCGCTGTCATGGGCTTCGCGCACCGCGTCGCACAACTCGCTGCAAAAGCGCTCCTGGGAGGCCGTGTCGTACAGGAACCCTTGCACCTCCACGGGCAGGCAATCGATGACTTCTTCGAGCAAATAATCGCGAATCAGCCCTTCACCACCGTGCAGGCTCTGGGGCAAGGCGCCGTCACTGCCAGCTTCGGAGGCCGCCAGCAGCCAGAAGCGTAGGCCGGCGACCCAACCCTCGCTACGGCGGATCAAGTTTTCCAACGCCTCGCCGCGCAACGCACTGCTGTGCCCATCCAGCACAGCCAGGGATTCGTCATGGGTCAGGCGCAGGTCTTGCTCATGCAGTTCCAGCAGGTGCCGCGACAGGCGCAGGCGCGCCAGGTGCCAATCGGGGCGCTGCCGACTGGTAACCATAACCAACAGCCCATCGGGCAAATGGTTGAGGAAAAACTGCAGGCAGCGATCCAGCACCGGCCCCTGGGCCAGGTGGTAGTCGTCCAGCACCAGCAACAAAGGCGAGCGCGTAGACAGGTGCACCGCCAGCTCATCGAGCAGGCCATCGAGCCATTCTTCAAAGGCAAAGGGTTGATGGCGCTGGCGCATTTTCAGCAAACCGAGGGATTGGCCGCCGAGCTGTGGAAAGTACTGCTGCAAGCCGTCCAGCAGCCGTTCCAGGAAGCGCCCGGGGTCACTGTCCCTTGGGCTCAGGCCCAGCCACAGGCTTTGCCAATGGGCTGGCAGGCCCTGGCAGAACTCCACCGCCAACGAACTCTTGCCGAACCCCGCAGGGGCGCAGACCAGCAGCAGTCGCCCGTCCAGGCCGGCATTCAGCCGTTCGCACAGGCGCGGGCGCAGCACGTAGCCGTCAGGTAGCGGGGGCCTGTAGAAACGGCCTTCCAGGGTCGGAATCACCACGCTGGCAGGCCCGTGGATTCGGGACAGATCAGTCATCGCCGGGCTCTTGTAGAAGGCTGTTGTCGGCATTGCAGATGTCCGCAGACTAGCGGTAAAAGCGGCGCGATTGTAGATCTTTGCAACAAATGGCTGAAAAAGAACTGCGACAAGAAATATCCCAGATGGCAGCACAAACAAAAAGTGGGAGGGGGCTTGCTCCCGATGGCGGTGGATCAGCCAATGCATCTATCGACTGTCGCGCCGCTATCGGGGGCAAGCCCCCTCCCACAGGGGTGCACTGGTGTGGGTTAGCGAACACCGTCCTGGCGCAGGGCCGCTGGGGTGAAGTCGCTGGTGGTGGCGGTGAAGCCGAAGTCATAGGCCTGTTTCTCTTCGTTCTTCATGCCCAAGGCCAGGTAACGGCCGGACTGCAGGTCGTAGAGGGTTTCCAGGGCGTACCACGGCACTTGCTTGTCGTAGTAGTTCTCGGCATGGGCTTCGGCGACTCGCCACAGTTGGCCGCGACCGTCGTAGTGGTCGATCACCGCCGCTTGCCAGGTGTCTTCGTCGATGAAGAAGTCACGCTTGGCGTAGATGTGGCGCTGGCCTTCCTTCAAGGTGGCGACCACGTGCCAGACACGACGTAGCTCATAGCGCGTCAGGTCCTGATTGATGTGGCCGGCCTTGATGATGTCGGCGTACTTGAGCTTGGGATCGTCGATCTTGTAGCTGTTGGAGGCGATGTAGATTTCTTTCTTACCTTCCAGCTTCCAGTCGTAGCGATCCGGCGCACCGTTATACATGTCGAGGTTGTCGGACGTACGCAGGCCGTCAGCGGCAGTACCCGGCCCGTCGTAGGACACTTGTGGCGCCCGGCGCACGCGGCGCTGGCCGGCGTTGTAGACCCACGCCGAACGCGGCTCCTTCACTTGGTCCAGAGTTTCGTGCACCAGCAGTACACCACCGGCCAGGCGGGCCGGTGCGGTGACTTGCTGCTTGAAGTAGAACAACACGTTGCCCGGGTTTTTCGGGTCGAAGTCCTTCATTTTGTCGCGGAACACGAACTGGTCGCGGAAGTACACCAGGCTGTAGGACCCGTTGGTTTGCGGAGTAGCCTGGGTGACCAGGCGGGTCACGCTGCCGCCGCGATAACGGGTGATGTGGTTCCAGATGACTTCGACGCCACTTTTTGGAATCGGGAAGGGTACGGCGGTCTCGAAGTTTTCCAGGCCGTTGCCGCCGGACACCAGGTTGGTGGTGGTAGCGTTCTTCTTGATCGAGGCAAACACATCAGCCGGCACGGTGGCACCACGGTGGGTCGGGTAAACCGGCATCTTGAAGCTGTCCGGGTAACGCTTGAACATCGCGTACTGCCCGGGGGCCAGTTTGTCCTTGTACTGCTCGACGTTCTGCGCAGTGATGGTGAACTGCGGTTGTTCACTGGCGTATGGGTTGGCCAGGAACCCCTTGGCATCCACGGCGCCGGCATTGGTGGGCAGTGGTGACCATTTAGGAATGGTGCCAGCCGCGTTGCCCGCCATCTCGGCGCCCATCGGGGTCAGGGTCGTGCCGAGCTTGGCGGCTTCATCCGCCGAGACTGCCGCCATGACGTTGCTCGCCAGGATCGACAGCCCAAGCACACCCACGTGCAACAGACTTTTAGTTATTTTCATACTCTGGTCTTCCTGAATACATGCCACTTGAAAAGAGTGTGCTTAGAAGTTGGCGCCGAAACTCAAGGCGACAAAGTCGCGGTCATCCACAGTGCTGAACTTGCCACCAAAGAAGTTGGTGTAGGCCAGGCTCGCGGTGTAGGTGTTCTGGTATTCGGCATCCAGGCCCAGGCTGACCGCCTTGCGCCCTTCTTCAAAGTTGCCGCCGGGACCAGGCGAGTAGCCCTTGACGTCATGGGACCAGGCCACGTTGGGCTTGAGGTTGACGCCAGCGAACACGTCCGGGTATTCCCAGATGGCACGGGCACGGTAGCCCCAGGAGGTTGCGGTGGTGTAGCCGTCGTTGTTGCAGTTGGTGTTCAGGCCGGCAGCGTTGGGCAGGCCGGCGCCGTTGGCGGTGGAGTTGTTAAGCGCGGCGCAGAAGCCACCCGGCAAGGTACCTGGGCCGAACACTGGATCACGGCCATAACGCGCCTGGGATTTGCTTTCCAGGCCCCCAACATGGGTCACACCGATTTCACCGACCGTGGTGAGGCGGCTGGCGCCCATGACTTGGTCGAAGAAGTGCGTGAAGGTGGTCTGGAACTGAGTGACTTCCTTGCGGTTGTAGCCATGCAGATCCTGGCCGGGCGAACCCTTGAGCACGGAAGCATTGCCAAAGCCTGGGATCGGCGTGACACCGGCAAACAGAATGTCGGTGGTGCTCAGTTGCACCGGAGCGTTTGGCCGATAGCTCAATTCACCACTCCAGGCGGTGCCGGTAGGCAGCGTGGTGGAGAAGCTCAAGCCATAGAGGCGGATATCTTCAGGATACTCGACGAAGTAGTTCGAACTGCCGGCGACGATCAGCGGACGCAATGCCCCCAGCGGGCCCAAAGGACGAGTATAGGCCGCCGATGGCGCACCCTGTGCACTGAAGATCGGCGCACGGCTGTGGTAGTTCATGAAGTAGGCGCCGAACTCGGTGTCCAGCGGCTCGAAGTTGTAGTGCATGGCCACGCCGAACTGGCCGCTGTCCCGTGCGTCACGGTCCGGCCCACGGCGCACCAGCACGCCCTCGCTGTTGACGTCCACACCCAGGGCACCCAGGGTCGGCAAGGCTGCGGCCGGGATGGTCGAGCGCTTGTTCAGTACCCGCAGGTTATTGCTGCAACCATCGGAGATCACGTCCGGCTGCGAGAAGAAGGTGCCGCAGTTATCGGTAACGGTCTGGTCCCACTCCAGTTGGTAAAACGCCTCTGCCGACAGGTTGTCGGTAAGCGTCTGGGACACATAGAACATGTTGACCGGGATCAAGCCTTCCTTGATCTCGGCGCCGGGACGACGGAACGCCGACACATCGATCGGGTTGATAGAGTTGATGCCGCCGCCGATGAAGGTACTTTCACCCCAGCTCACCACCTGCTTGCCAAACCGCACCGAGCCCGGCGCATCGGCAATCGAGTAGTTGTGGTAGACGAACGCATCGAGGATCTGCCCGCCCGAAGACTTGGCGCCTTCCTTGCGGTTGTTGTCACTGATGTCCTTGAACTGACGGCTTTCGTCCTTGAGTTCGAAGTCGTACCAGTACTTGCCACGCACAAACACACCGGTGTCGCCGTACTTCAGTTCCAGGTCGTGGATGCCCTTGAAGATCTTCGAGAACGTCTCGCCGCGCTTGAAGTTCAAGTGGCCGTCATCGGAAGTCTGGGACAAGCCCTTGCCACCGTTGTTGGCACCGATCAGGTCGCGGTTGGGCTTGGCCGTGGACCAGCTTGCCCCGACGGAAAGCGACGAATCAAAACTCCCTTCGATTTCACCAATGTTGAAACTGACGCCGAATGCGGGCCCGGCGAGCGTAGAAGCGAGACTGACGGCCAGGGGCAGTCTTGCCCGGCGCCAGAACTGGTTTACTGAGGTCATCGACGCTACTCCATGTGCATTTTATTGTTATGGCAGTGAGTTCTGCGGCTGGATGCATGTAACGGCCGGAATACAACGATTCCAATGCCGCACGACAACCGGGCCCCCATGGCCCGAAGCACAACATCCTTGAAAAACTCTGAAAGGGACTATAGCCAGCGGTAGGTATCGCTTGATCCCTCTAAAGTGTGATTTGCATCACCAAGCCGTCTGCCACAACCCTTTCGCCACGCCGACGAAGGCCGGCGCGAGAAGGATGGCTGAAATTCGGTAAATCACAAGTAGAGCCGCAAGATAGAGCGTTGCCGCGCCCGAACGGGCGCGACGAGGGGCATTAGAGTGTAGACAGGAAAGTACTGTTGTTGGCCTGCCATTCGATGATGTCGATGCGGATACGTTTTTTGTCGAGCTTTCCTACGCTGGTCTTGGGAATTTCAGTAACAACGGCGATCTGGCTCGGGATCGCCCACTTGCTCAAATGCCCCAGCTCGACGAAAGGCTTGAGGTGCTCCTTGAGCTCTCGTGCACCAATCACATGGCCCTCATGCACCACCAGCAACGCGAATGGGCGTTCGCCCCATTGCGGGTCGGCAATGCCCACCACTGCGACTTCGCGAACAGCCGGGTGGCGGCTGACCAGGTCTTCGAGAGCCAGGGACGAGATCCATTCGCCACCGGTCTTGATCACATCCTTGATGCGGTCGCGGATATCGATCACGCCGAACGCATCCAGCGTGGCAACGTCGCCGGTATGCATCCAGCCGCCGGCCCATAGCTCGGCACCTTTTTGCGGCTCGTTGTAATAGCCCTCGGTGAGCCAGGGCGCACGCAGTACCAGTTCGCCCTGGGTTTCACCATCGGCGGGCAGGAAGTTGCCGTTCGTATCCATGATCGCCGCCTCCACCAACGGCCCAGGCACGCCGGCCTTGATGCGATACGTGGTGCGCTCGTCTTCGCTGCCGGCCATCAGTTCGGCATTGAGGTGGGCGCAGGACACCAGCGGCCCGGTCTCGGACATGCCGTACGCGGCGGTCAGTTGAATGCCTCGAGCCTTGGCCGCTTCGTACAACGAGCGGTTAAGCGCACTACCGCCGATAACGATTTTCCAACCGCCAAAATCCACGCCCTGGGCGGCCTTGGCGTTAAGCACCATTTGCAGGATGGTCGGCACGCAGTGGGAAAACGTGACCTTCTCCTTGCGCCACAGCTCCACCAAATATTCCGGATCGTAGCGACCGGGGTAGACCTGCTTCAAGCCAAGCATGGTCGCCACATAGGGCAGGCCCCACGCGTGTACGTGGAACATCGGCGTGATCGGCATATACACGTCGTTGGTGCCCAACAGGCGCACGCTGTCGACACTGCCCATGATCGTCGCCACACCGATGGTGTGCAGCACCAATTGGCGATGGGTGAAGTACACACCCTTTGGGTTACCGGTGGTGCCGGTGGTGTAGAAGGTAGTGGCGACGGAATTTTCGTCGAAATCCTCGAAGTCGTACTTGGGGCTGGCAGCGGCCAACAGGGTTTCGTACTCACCCACCAGATTGGGTAGCTCGCAGGTCTTGGTGTCACCATCGGTAATCAACAAGGTCTTGTCGACCGTGGTCAACTGCCCGGCGATGGCCTGGTAGAGCCCCGCAAACTCACTGTTGACCAGCACGAAGCGGTCTTCGGCGTGGTTCATGGTGTAGAGAATCTGTTCCGGCGACAGGCGCACGTTGATGGTGTGGATCACCGCGCCGATCATCGGGATGGCGAACATGCATTCCAGGTAACGGTGGCTGTCCCAGTCCATCACGGCCACGGTGTCACCGGCCTTGACCCCCGCTTCGGTCAACACATTGGCCAGGCGCGCAACGCGTTCGATCAGCGTTGGGTAGGTATAGCGCAGCTTGTCGCGGTAGATGATTTCGCGGGTCTTCTCGTAGCGCGTCCCGGACATCAGCAGGCGTTTGATCAACAGCGGGTATTGGTACGCACCTTCGGCGGGCGGGATAACTCGGGTCTGCAACATACGAATCCCTTTAATGACTGCACGGTCTTGGCTTGAAGACTTGCACTGTAGAGGGCTTATGTTTCAGCCAAATCAGCCAAAGGAATGATTTGCGGAACTCAGTAAATGCTAGCTTTGCGCCAGTATCTGCAGCTTATGGAAGACCAATGTGGGAGGGGGCTTGCTCCCGATTGCTGGGCATCAGCCACTGTATTTGCTGGCTGATCCACCGCTATCGGGAGCAAGCCCCCTCCCACATTTGAACGAAGTTCACGAGAAACCGAGGTTATTTCATGCTGGTAAACGCCAGCTTCACCCCAATCGCAATCAGCACCGCGCCCATGGTCCGATCAAACCAATGCCCCATCTTCGCAAACCCGGCGCGTACGCGCTGCTGGCTGAACAGCATGGCCACCAGGCAAAACCACAACGCCGTCGCCACCGCCAGGTACACGCCATAACCAGCCTGCACCGCCAGGGGCGTGTGGGGGTTGATCACCACGGTGAACAGCGAGAGGAAGAACAACGTCGCCTTAGGGTTCAGGCCGTTGGTCACAAAGCCTGCGGTAAACGCACCCCGCGGGGTGCGCTCGCCCACTTCTCGGTGCAACTCACCCTCGGCAGCGGGCTTGGCCGGCTGGGCGCGCAGGGCCTTGAAGCCGATATACAGCAGGTACGCCGCCGCTGCCCATTTCAATGCGTTGAACAACACGATGGACTGGGACACGATCAAGCCGATACCCAGCAACGAATAACCTACATGCACGAAAATCGCCGTGCCGACGCCCAGGGCCGTCCAGGTTCCGGCGCGGCGCCCATGGGTCACGCTCTCACGGACCACCACGGCGAAATCCGGGCCGGGGCTGGCCACCGCCAGCAAGTGAATCAAGGCTACGGTCAAAAACTCGGCGACGTACATGCTCACTCCATTAAGTAACTGATTATTTCATCTGATAGGCTCGGCAGATTACGCCTTCGAACCTCGTCGCAAAAGGTACAGTTGACCATGAACAAACGCCGCGCCGTCTTCCTCGATCACCCTTCCCTGGATCTGGGCGACCTCGACCTGGGCAGTTTGCGTGACTGCTTCAGCGAGTTGCAGCTGTTTGAGCAGACCACGCCGCAGAATGTGGTGGAACGCTTGCAGGGCGCCCAAGTCGCGATCAGCAACAAAATACCGCTCACGGCGCAAACCCTGGCGGCGTGCCCGGAGCTCAAACTGATCCTGGTATCGGCCACCGGCACTAACAACGTCGATCTCGAAGCCGCACGCGCCCACGGCATCACCGTGAGCAACTGCCAGGGTTATGGCACGCCGTCGGTGGCGCAGCACACGATCATGCTGTTGCTCAACCTGGCGACGCGCTTGAAGGACTATCAACAGGATGTGGCCGCAGGTAAATGGCGGCAGGCCCAGCAGTTTTGCCTACTGGACCATCCGATTGTCGAACTGGAAGGCAAAACCCTCGGCCTGCTCGGCCATGGCGAGTTAGGCGGTGCCGTGGCACGCCTGGCCGAAGCCTTCGGTATGCGCGTGCTGCTCGGCGCAATACCCGGGCGCCCTGCCCGCGCCGATCGCGTGCCGCTGGATGAGCTGCTCGCCCAGATCGATGCGCTGACCCTGCACTGCCCACTCAACGAACACACCCGCGACTTTATCGGCGCCCGTGAATTGGCGCTGCTCAAGCCCGGTGCGTTCGTCGTCAACACCGCACGCGGTGGCTTGATCAATGAACAAGCCCTGGCCGATGCGCTGCGCAGCGGGCATCTGGGCGGCGCGGCAACCGACGTGTTGAGTGTCGAGCCGCCGGTCAATGGCAATCCGCTGCTGGCTGGAGACATTCCACGCTTGATCGTCACGCCTCACAACGCCTGGGGCAGTCGTGAAGCGCGGCAACGTATCGTCGGGCAACTGACGGAAAACGCCCGGGGCTTTTTCAGTGGCGCCCCGCTGCGCGTCGTCACTTGATAAACTGCGCCCCTTTTTCAAGGAGCAGACCATGGATCCGCGCAGTGAAGTACTGCTTCGCCAGGCCGAACTTTTTCAAGGCAACCTGCTGCTGGTAGGTTTGCCTGCCGACGATTTGCTCGGGCGCCTGCCCAACGCCCACGGCTGGTGCTGGCATGCCGGCGACCAGGCGGCACTCGACGCGCGCTTCCCCGAACGCAGCCAGTTCGGCGTGAATGCGCCCGAGCGCGAGTTTGATGCGGCGGTGATCTTCCTGCCCAAGTCCAAGGACCTCACCGACTACCTGCTCAACGCTGTGGCCGCACGCCTGCCGGGTGCCGAACTGTTTCTGGTAGGGGAGAAAAAAGGCGGTATCGAAAGCGCCGCCAAACAGCTGCTGCCCTTCGGCAAGCCGCGCAAACTGGATAACGCGCGGCATTGCCAGTTGTGGCAAGTCACCGTGGCCAATGCTCCGCAAGCCGTGGAGCTGGAGAGCCTGGCGCAGGTCTTCGATGTGCCGCTGGCCGAAGGCCCGCTGAAAGTGGTGAGTTTGCCGGGCGTGTTCAGTCATGGGCGCCTGGACCGTGGCACCGAGCTGTTGCTGGAGCATCTGGATAAACTGCCCAGCGGGCATTTGCTCGATTTCGGATGCGGCGCCGGTGTGCTGGGGGCTGCGGTCAAGCGTCGCTACCCGCATAACACGGTGACGATGCTGGATGTGGACGCCTTCGCCACCGCCAGCAGCCGCCTGACCCTGGCCGCAAACGGGCTGGAAGCCGAGGTGTTGACCGGTGACGGCATCGACGCGGCGCCCATGGGTTTGAACGCGATCTTGAGCAACCCGCCGTTCCATGTCGGCGTGCACACGGATTACTTCGCCACGGAAAACCTGCTGCGAAAAGCGGCCAAACATCTGGCAAAAGGCGGCGAACTTCGTTTGGTTGCCAACAGCTTCCTCAAGTATCAGCCGTTGATCGAAGAGCATCTGGGCATCTGCGCGATCAAGGCCGAGGGCAATGGTTTTCGCATCTACCGTGCCAAGCGTCCCTGACGGGCGTTTGAAAAAGAAGGCTTGCCGAATGGGTTTTGCCTAGGCAGAATCCGCAGCGTCCTAGGGGAGTAGTCTCCCACGAGCGCCATGCTCGTCCGGCATACGTCAACATACTTGGTCAGCAGACCATGGCGTATGCGACCCAGGAGTCCGCACAGACGGACCGGGGTTTGACAAGACCTATGACACGCACACCTTACCCGGGGCGGGAAGGCTGTACGTGTCATAGCCGTGTCGACCCGCCCCTGGAAGCTACCTGATGCTGGATTCACTGCTCGTTCCTACCGCAATCGTTGCCTTGGCCGAAATCGGCGACAAGACGCAACTGCTCGCGCTTATCCTTGCCGCACGCTTTCGCAAACCCTGGCCAATCATCGCCGGCATAGTCGCTGCGACCCTGGCCAACCATGCGGCGGCCGGTGCCGTGGGGGCCTGGTTCGGGAGTTTCTTCTCGGATGCGGTGCTGCACTGGATCCTCGCCGCAAGCTTCTGTGCCACGGCGCTGTGGACCCTGGTGCCGGACAAACTCGATGATGACGAAGCCAGTACCACCCGCAAGTTCGGGCCGTTCCTGACCACATTGATAGCGTTCTTCCTCGCCGAAATCGGTGACAAGACCCAGATCGCCACGGTGATGCTGGCAGCGCAATATCCGGAGTTATGGCTGGTAATTATCGGCACCACCCTGGGCATGTTGATTGCCAACGTACCGGTGGTTCTGGCGGGGAATTTTGCAGCGGAGAAACTGCCGTTGACCTTGATTCGCCGATTGGCGGCTACGGCGTTCTTTGTATTGGCGATTGTGGCAGTCTACAAAGCCATGCAAAGCAGTGGCTGGATCTAAGACTGCAACCCGATCTATTGTGGGAGAGGGGGTTGCTCCCGATAGCATTTAATCAGCCACAGATTTACTGACTGATCTATCGCTATCGGGAGCAAGCCCCCTCCCACATTTGGATCGTCATCAAGCCTCAGGATTTTTTGGCCTGTTGGTACAGCGGCATCACCTTCGGAATCGCTGCCTGCAACGAAGCGATGCGACTGTCGGAAGCCGGGTGAGTGCTCATGAACTCCGGCGGGGCACCTTCGGAGGCCTTGGCCATCTTGTTCCACAAGGTGATCGCCGCGTTCGGGTTGTAGCCGGCACGGGCCGAGAGCTCCAGGCCAATCAGGTCCGCTTCGTTCTCATTGCTGCGGCTGTTGGGCAAGGTCATGCCATAGTTGGCCACGGTATCAGCCAACGCCAAGCTGTCCTGGCCAAGACCGAATATCGCCCCGGCGCCCTGCTTGGCCATCTCGATGCCGTACGCCTTGGACATGGCTTCACGCCCGTGTTCGCGCAAGGCGTGGGCGATTTCATGGCCCATCACCGCCGCCAACTCGTCATCGGTGAGCTTGAGGTTGTCGATCAACGCGCTGTACACCAGGATCTTGCCGCCCGGCCCGCAGTTGGCGTTCATCTCGTCGCTCTTGATCAGGTTCACTTCCCAGTTCCATTGCGCCGCATCCGGACGGAAGGTGGGTGCCTGGGCAATCAGGCGCTTGGCAATGGCCTGCACGCGCTTGGCGTTGGCGCTGGTCTTGTCCAGAACCCCTTTGCCGCTGGCTTCACCCAGGGTCTGCTGGTAGGACTGGGCATACATCTGGTCGACTTCCTGGCTCGACAGCATGCTGAACATGTACTGCTTGCGCTCTACCCCAACGGCGCCGCCGCTGGTGGTATTAACCGACTGACAACCCGCCAGCAGCATCGCTGCAACCAAACCACTTACCACCAATGACTTCTTCATGAACACGCTCCCTGAACACATGGCGCGTATCGTAGGCGGTCGTTTGTATCCGCGCCAGATACATCAGACATTTAACTACTGAATTTCGGACACATCCCACAGTGCAGATGACCTGGTTGGCGCCGGTTCAAGCCGGAGTCAGGCATTCCGGCCCATTGAGCTTCGGATCATTGACCATATTGGCCAGCACGCGCTCGCGTAATGCAGCGGGCTCACCGGCCAGCAAGCCCTGCAACACATGCAGCGGCGTCTCGGGGTCAAGCCACGCCGCCTGCCCCGTCGCGTCCAGGATCAACGGGCGTCGCTGGCTTTGCGCCGCCTGGGTGATCACCGCCGTACTCAGCCACACCTGTTCCTGCACCGGATAAGCTTCCCAGATCGCGGCAAAAAACAGTGTGGAGCCCTCCCCCGGCGTCAGCCAATACGGGCGCTTGCGCTGGGTGCCGCGCCACTCGTAGAAACCGTTGGCCGGCAGCAGGCAGCGGCGCTGGCGAAAGGCTTCGCGGAACATCGGTTGCTCGGCCAAGGTTTCGGCGCGGGCGTGGGCCGGGGTGCGGGAAAGGTCGGTGAGCCAGGGCGGCGTAAGGCCCCAACGGGCACGGGCCAGGGTGAGTTGGCCTTCGTTCAGACGCTGGATCAGCACCGAATCATTGGGAGAGATGTTCCACTGGGCCTGCTGATCGGCAGGGAAGCCGGGCAAGGCAGCAAAGGCGGGGTTCCAGCGAAACAGGGCATAACGTCCACACATGGGGCAACACGACTCTTGGGGTAAACCGACCGACAGCCTAACAGACCAATACGTCGGGGAAACTGTCGGGTTCATCGCCGGGCAGCGGTTGCGCACCGATATAGGCGGTGATCAGCTCGCGGGCGCTGGCAGCCTGGTCATTGTCGACTTCGAGCCCAAGCAAGCCGAAGATCGGCAGTTCGCCGGTGCCACCGAGCAAATGGCGGCCCACCAGGTGCGCCTCGATACCTTCGCTGGCAAGCATCTGTTGCAGCAGCTCGCCTTCCATCAGGTTTTCCGGTTCGTAGATTCGCTGCATGGGCGCGTACCTGTCATTCATTTTCGTTGCGGGTTTCAAGCATCCACTCGTCACCATGGACTTGCAGGTCGAACGTGATCGGCCGGCAACACACTTGGCAGTCTTCTATATAGGACTGGTCACCACCAGACAAATCCACCGTTGTCTCGACCGCTTCGCCACAATAAGGACAATCGTACAGCGCAGTTTCCAGCATCGCGGTCTCCAAGGTGACTTGTGCGTATAATCGCCGGTCTATTTACAGGGCTATTTCCGGCTGAGCCAGTTTACTCACGCCGCTCCTGTTATTTCCTTTACTTACCCTAGCCGTTTCTAACAAGAGAGCATGATGGGCGAATTCGATACCATCCGACCTTACAACGACAGCGAAGTCCCGGCAGTGCTGGCGCGTCTGTTCAGTGACAAGGCCTTTCTGGACATCCTGACCCACTTCCGCTTCCCGCGCTTTGCAGGCGCCCTGGGCTGGTTGCTCAAGCCGATGATCGCGCGCAAATTGCGCCGCGAGTTTGCCGGCGTCACCACCGTGGCCACGCTGCAGGACAAAGTCGAGTATTACGTCGACCATACCATTGACCGGGCGACCGACGGCGTGACCTATACCGGCGTCGAACAGCTCAAATCCGGCACCGCCTATCTGTTTTTGGCCAACCACCGCGACATCGTGATGGACCCGGCCTTCGTCAACTATGCCGTGTACCACGCCGGCCTGCCGACGCCACGCATCGCCATCGGTGACAACCTGCTGCAAAAGCCGTTTGTCAGCGACCTGATGCGCTTGAACAAGAGCTTTATCGTGCACCGTTCGATTACCGGGCGAAAGGAGAAGATGGCGGCCTATAACCTGCTGTCGGCCTATATCAACCATTCGATCCGCAACGACTGCCAGTCGATCTGGATTGCCCAGGCCGAAGGCCGGGCCAAGGATGGCGATGACCGCACTGAATCGGCAATCCTCAAGATGTTCCATGTCAGCCGCAAGGACGAGCCGTTTGCCGAAGTCATCCAGTCGTTGAACCTGACGCCGGTGTCCATCAGCTACGAGTACGACCCTTGCGATGCCGCCAAGGCCCGCGAGCTGTATATCCGCGCGACCACCGGCACCTACAGTAAGGCACCGGGTGAGGACGATGTGAGCATTGCCCTGGGCATCACCGGCTACAAGGGCCGGGTGCATGTGAATTTTGCGCCGCCGATCACCGAGCGCTTCGAAGATACCAAGCTGCTGGCAGTGGAAATGGATCGACAGATCCTCGGCGGTTACCGGCTGTTCCCGGTGCATTACCTGGCGTACGCGCAGTGGAGTGAGGCCGACCCGCAGTTGCAGGTGCCCAAGGCTGCCGATGTGTTCCCGGCCGATGAGCTGGCCAAAGCCAAGGCGGAATGGGAACGGCGTCTGAACGAATGCCCGGCCGAACACCGCCCGTATCTGGTGGTGCAATATGCGACGCCGGTGCGCAATCAGTATCGGGTCAAGGCAGGGATTCCCCTGTAAACACTGATCCAAATGTGGGGGGGGCTTGCTCCCGATAGCGGTGCGCCAGTCAGCTTATCTGTATCTGACCCACCGCTATCGGGGGCAAGTCGAATCGTCGCACCGCCCCTCCCACATTTGTATTGCGGTGTGCTTACACGTGGGTGCTAAACCAGGACAGGGCCAGCGCCAGCCCCAGGCCTGCGAACCCAACCCGGTAAGCCTGGCGATGCGCCCGCTCGGTGCGGGTGTCCAAAAAGAGCATCGGCTGGTCAATCGCACGCTCTTCGCTACGCATGGCGAGGTCGGCCATTGCGCGTTGCGCGTGCAGGCGGGTGATGAACAGCACCAGGGCGCCCGAGCAGGCAACCAGTAGGGCAACAGCATTGATGAACAGTGCAGGCAGCGCCATCGCAAACCTCGGCGGATCAGTGTTCGGGTATCAGTCCAGATACAAAGCTGAACGATAGTCGCCTCCTGCGCCTTTGATACTCCCTCCCCATTGACGGCTAATGTATCCAGTAATTTACAGCGTCACCTGAACGTCACCTTAACAAGCCACCCTGTTGCCCTTCGACGCTTGAGGAGCTTGTCATGTTGCATGCGCAAAACCAGGACCGACTGTATCTGATCGCCCAAAGCGATGAGCAAGAGGCACTGATCGGTAGCCTCGCGTTCAACGTCCAGGACCGCCACTGGCTGGTGTATTGCGCCCTCGGCGGGCACCAGCATGCCGACCTGCCGGAACTGGATTTGCTTACCGGTGTGAGTGTGCTGGACTTTTATGTCGATACTGCGGCATGACCAAACCGCAGGCATAAAAAAACCGGGCTCAGCGATGAGCCCGGTTTTTTGCAGACAGCTTATTGTGCGCTGAGCAATTGGCCGATGCTTGGGTCCTTGAACAGGCGGGTCAATGCATCACTGAGCACGTCGCTGACCAACTTGGTGTTGGTTTCCTGGTTGGGCGACATCCCGAAGCGCTGGTTGAGCGAGGCGGCGTAGCGGCCGCTATAGCGACGGGTACCGGCGCTGACGTCGGACTTGAAGGTCGCACCGATGGACGCTTCAGTCACATACAGGCCTTCCTTGGGCGACTGATATTTCAGCTCGGCCAGGGTCACGGTCAGTTGCGGCACGCCTGGGGAGTTGGTCGGGGTAAAGCCCAGCAAGCGCACGGCGGCTTCAGCCTGGGCCTGCAACTTGGGCAGCACGTCCTGGCCGGTCACCGAAATCAGCGCCGTCTCAGGGTACAGGCCGCCACGCGAACCCAGGGTCGGCGACGGGCGACCGTCTACCACTCGCACCGACACCGGCTGGCCATGGCCTACCGCGGCCAATGGCGCAGTGACTTTAGGCTGCGGGCTGAGTTGTTGCGGGCTGTTGGCGCAGCCAACCAGGGTCAAACTGGTCACAGTGATCAAACCGAACAACAGGCGTTGCAACATACTCATTTCTCCAGGACTGGGTGCAGACAGGCCGCCAGTATAACGGTGCACGCGCGCCACTCACCAGCGATCCTGAACGGCGGCTGAAGGCAGGGTGCAAATTACAAATTCGCATAAATTCGTCACCCCAATGTCATGCCACACTGGCAATCTTCAAGCATGTAACGCAATAGGTACACAGCCATGCGCCTTCTCAAGACCCTGTTCATGTCACACACCCGTCACCGCCACTTCGCCCTGCTCGATGCCCAAGGCCATTGCCAGGCATTCAAGCAGTGCAGCCTGCCGCCGGTCGGTGAAGGCTGGGTCGAAGTGACAGAGATTCACCTGGGCTGGATGCACCGCCCACTGCCGGCCTGCGCCCGGGTCAGCCCACAGGTTTTTCGCGCACGGCACCGGCAAGTGTTGGCCTCCTGACCGAGGCGCTAATAAAAGTCATAAAACACGCCCATTTCCTTGGCGTTCTTCGCTACAATCTCCCCCCGATTATAAGGACGTCTCCTGATCGGGCCTCGCAGCATCGTTAATGCCCAGGCATTAGCCCCCAAAATCGCCCACAGAGAGCCGCCCACACAGATCGAGTGAGGCTGGCGTGCTTGCTGTTTCCTTTGCAAACCACCCGTCTTTGTCGAATCTGCCAGAGCTGCCATTGCGCTCGGCCACTTGAGTTGTTTGCCCGTTTTGCCGCATGTCGGCAGAGGTTTGCGGGCCAGGTGCCAGGCTGGGCAGCCCTTTTTTGAGGTTCACGTCTTCAAAAGAGCGTGAAAAAACGGGTTTTCACAACTTCACAAGAGTGTGGCGAGCAAATGAATAGTTTGGCGTTTGTACAAGCACCATCAGCGTCTGGGGCAGCCCAATTACACAGGATCGAGCTTTCTTCAAAAACCGGAGCTTGAGCCTGTCCGCTACGGATTGGTTGCACGAATCGCACGCTTTGACCATAAGTCGAATTGCCACAGGCGCCCATGAATGCGTTCATAGGCAGATTAGCCCGGCAGGAAGCGTGTGCTGAAGTTGCAAAGAATTGCGAAACGGACATGGCGATCCTGGCCATGGGTAACCTGGGGCAACACGTGAACCGCCCCGTCACTCCTGGCAGCCATGCCGTCAATTTGGTGCTGCAGATTTTGGAGACGCGTTAAATGGCGCATAACGAAGCAGTCGACGTAGTACTGGTAGGGGCCGGCATCATGAGTGCCACCCTGGCCGTACTGCTCAAGGAGCTCGACCCCGGCCTCAAGCTGGAAGTCGTTGAGCTGATGGATTCGGGTGCCGCGGAGAGTTCCAACCCGTGGAACAACGCGGGTACCGGCCACGCCGGGCTGTGTGAGCTGAACTACACGCCGCAGGCCGCCGATGGCTCCATCGACATCAAGAAAGCCGTGCACATCAACACTCAGTTCGAGGTGTCGAAGCAATTCTGGGCGTACCTGACCAAGAAGGGCACTTTCGGCTCCTCGAAGTCGTTCATCAGCCCGGTTCCGCACCTGAGTTTCGTGCAGGGCGACAAAGGCGTGTCCTTCCTCAAAAAGCGCTTTGAGACCCTCAGCCAGCATCACGCGTTTTCGGACATGCACTACACCGAAGACCGCAGCGAAATGGCCGAGTGGATGCCGCTGATGATGCCGGGCCGCCCGCTCGACGAAAAAATCGCCGCCACTCGCGTGATGAACGGCACTGATGTCAACTTTGGCGCACTGACCAATCAGTTGCTTGGCCACCTGACCAGCTCGGCCGATGCCCAGGTCAAGTATTGCAAACGCGTCACTGGCCTCAAGCGCAACGGCGCCGGCTGGACCGTGAGTATCAAGGACGTCAACAGCGGCAACAGCCGTGATGTCGACGCCAAGTTCGTATTCCTCGGCGCCGGCGGTGCGGCGCTGCCGTTGCTACAAGCCTCGGGCATCGAAGAAAGCAAGGGCTTCGGCGGCTTCCCGGTCAGCGGCCAATGGCTGCGTTGCGACAACCCGGAAGTGGTCAAGCAGCACCAGGCCAAGGTGTATAGCCAGGCCGCGGTAGGCTCGCCGCCCATGTCGGTGCCACACCTGGACACCCGCGTAGTGGACGGCAAGAAATCCCTGCTGTTCGGGCCTTACGCCGGTTTCACCACCAAGTTCCTCAAGCATGGCTCGTTCCTTGACCTGCCGATGTCAATTCGCGCCGGCAACATCGGCCCGATGCTGGCCGTGGCGCGGGACAACATGGACTTGACCAAGTACCTGGTCAGCGAAGTGCGCCAGTCCATGGAACAGCGCCTGGAATCCCTGCGCCGCTTCTACCCTGAGGCGAAAGCCGAAGACTGGCGCCTGGAAGTGGCCGGCCAGCGGGTGCAGATCATCAAGAAAGACCCGAAGAAAGGCGGCGTGCTGCAATTCGGCACCGAGCTGGTGGCGGCCAAGGACGGTTCACTGGCGGCGCTGTTGGGCGCGTCCCCGGGCGCTTCGGTCACGGTGTCGATCATGCTCGAACTGATTGAGCGCTGCTTCCCGCAAAAAGCGGCCGGTGAATGGGCGACCAAGCTGCACGAGATCTTCCCGGCACGGGAAAAGATCCTGGAGACCGATGCCGAGCTGTATCGCAAGATCAACACGCAGAACAACATCAGTCTTGAGCTGGTGGAGCAAAGCAACGAGGCTGAAAGCTACGCGTGAGGTCGTGACGCAGAGCGTCACAGGATGCATTCCCACGCAGAGCGTGGGAACGAGCGCTAAAAAAAACGCCCCTCGGGGCGTTTTTTTTTGCTTCGGATAATCAACCGCGGGCGTTGTCGATCAGTTCGATGTATTCGGCGGCGTTGCGCTGGTCCTTGATCATGTCAACGAAGGTCTGGCCGTGCTCGTCCTTGCCATCCAGGTCCCAGCCTGCTTCCTTGAAAAAGCCCAGGAACCGTTCGAAGTCGTCGATACGCAGGCCGCGATAGGCCTTGATCAGTTTGTGCAGGGACGGCGAGGTGGCATCAACCGGTTCGAAGTCCAGGAACAACTTGATCTGCTCGTCGCCGATCTCGTCACCAATCACCTGTTTCTTATCTTTACGCATTACCGACTCCAGCCTGCAGACATTTACACGGGGCTTGAAGTCTACCTGCGGGACGCAGGCTTCGGAAGCGGCGAGAAAGCACCGCTTCCCCCACATTTGGATCTCAGTGGATTAATCGAACTGGGCAAGCATCCAGCGGTGATACTCAGCCATACCCGCCTCGCCTTCACGAGGCGCCCAGCTCGCCAGTTCACCTTCACCAACCGGACGGTAAGGGCCAGCCTTGCATTCAAACATCACGCTGTCCGGCTCCAGCACCACCAGGCCATGAAACACACCTGGCGACAGGTCAACACCCTGACACTCTCCTCCAGCCTGAAGTACACGCTTGCTCAACACCTCGCCCGCGTCACTGAAAATCAGGATGCCCAGGCGGCCTTTGAGCACCAGCAGGGTTTCAGCTTTATCAGCGGTCAGGTGGCGATGAGGCTGCACATAAGTGTTGGGCTGCAAGCCAACTGCCATGCGATGACAAGGTTCTTGCATCTCATGAAAGTTGACGTTCTGACGGCCACGGGGATTAGCGGCCGCTTTCTCGGCCAACTCAGCAAACAGGGTCTGATCAAGAAAGCGGGCCATCATTTACATTCCTTTAACGGCAAAAATGCCATTGGCGTTACGCCAGTAACCCTTGTAGTCCATGCCATAACCAAAGATATAGCGGTCGATGCACGGCAACCCGACGAAGTCGGCTTTCAGCTCAGGGCGGGCCTTGCGGTCGTGGTCTTTGTCGATCAGCACAGCAGTGTGCACTTTACGTGCGCCGGCGTGTTTGCAGAAGTCGATGATCGCACCCAGGGTGTGGCCTTCATCGAGAATGTCATCGATGATCAGCACATCGCGGTCGATAAACGAGACTTCCGGCTTGGCCTTCCAGAACAGGTCGCCGCCGCTGGTTTCATTGCGATAGCGGGTAGCGTGCAGGTAGGAAGCTTCCAACGGGAATTGCAGATGGGTGAGCAATTTGCCGGCGAAGATCAGGCCACCGTTCATCACGCAGAAGACCACCGGGTTGGTGTCGGCCATTTCGCGGGTGATGTGTTCGCCTACCTTGGCGATCGCTGCTTCGACTTGCGCTTCGGTGTACAGGCAGTCAGCCTCGTGCATGATTTGACGGATATGCTCGAGATCAGCAGACATGGCGCTCTCCAAGGGGGTGCTGTGGCAAGAAAAGCGGGCGAAGGTACGCTTCTCGTGCGCTCCAATCAAGCCTTTATGGACTAACGTACTTGATGTCTATAGGACAACACCCTCGGATAGATTAATCTAGGCCGGTTTTTTTGCCCGCCGCCGGAGCCTTTCCCATGCCCACTCGCGAGATCCGCCACCCGCTGATCCGACACAAACTCGGCCTTATGCGCCGTGCCGACATTAGCACGAAGAATTTCCGTGAGCTTGCTCAGGAAGTCGGAGCGCTGCTCACTTACGAAGCCACCAAGGATTTACCCCTGGAGACCTACGAGATCCCCGGTTGGGCCGGTCCCGTACAAGTGGAGAAAATCGCCGGTAAGAAAATTACCGTCGTGCCGATCCTGCGCGCCGGTATCGGCATGCTCGAAGGCGTCCTCAGCCTGATCCCGGGCGCCAAGGTCAGCGCCGTGGGCGTAGCCCGCAATGAAGAGACCTTGCAGGCCCACACTTACCTGGAAAAACTCGTCCCGGAAATCAACGAACGCCTGGCCATGATCATCGACCCGATGCTCGCCACCGGTAGCTCCATGGTCGCGACCATCGACCTGCTGAAAAAAGCCGGCTGCAAGGACATCCGCGCCATGGTGCTGGTGGCCGCGCCCGAAGGTATCGCCGCCGTCGAGAAAGCCCACCCGGATGTGCAGATCTATACCGCGTCCATCGATGAGCGCTTGAACGAGCACGGCTACATCATCCCGGGCCTGGGCGATGCCGGTGACAAGATCTTCGGCACCAAGCAGAAGGACGCGTGAGCATGCAGGATGAATTCAACGACCCGCTTTGGCGCCAGATCCTGTCTGGCGCACAGATGCTCTTCGTAGCATTTGGCGCGTTGGTGTTGATGCCGCTGATCACAGGTCTTGATCCAAACGTCGCACTGTTCACCGCAGGCCTGGGCACGTTGCTGTTCCAGGTGGTGACAGGGCGGCAGGTGCCGGTCTTCCTGGCATCGAGTTTCGCCTTTATCACCCCGATCATTCTCGCCAAGGGCCAGTTCGGCCTGGCGGCAACCATGGGTGGGGTGATGGCGGCCGGTTTCGTCTACACGTTCCTGGGCCTGGCCGTGAAGGTCAAGGGCACCGGGTTTATCGACCGGCTGTTGCCGCCAGTGGTGATCGGCCCGGTGATTATCTCCATCGGTCTGGCCATGGCGCCGATTGCCGCCAATATGGCCATGGGCAAGTCAGGCGACGGTGCCGAGTTGATCCATTACCAGACGGCGATGCTGATCTCGATGCCGGCGCTGCTCACCACCTTGATCGTTGCGGTGTTCGGCAAGGGCATTTTCCGCCTGGTGCCGATCATTTCCGGTGTGCTGGTGGGGTTTGCCATGTCGTTCTACTTTGGCGTGGTCGACACCGCAAAGATCGCCGCTGCGCCCTGGTTCGCCCTGCCCCATTTCACCGCGCCGGAGTTCAACTGGCAGGCGATCCTGTTTATCGTCCCAGTGGCCCTGGCCCCGGCGATCGAGCATATCGGCGGTGTGATTGCAGTAGGCAGCGTGACCGGCCGCGATTACCTGAAAAAGCCCGGCCTGCACCGCACGCTGCTGGGTGACGGCATTGCCACCACGGCAGCGGGGATGTTTGGCGGCCCGCCGAACACCACCTACGCCGAAGTGACCGGCGCAGTGATGCTGACCAAGAACTACAACCCGAAAATCATGACCTGGGCGGCGGTATTTGCCATCAGCCTGGCGTTTATCGGCAAGTTCGGCGCACTGCTGCAGAGCATCCCGGTACCGGTGATGGGCGGGATTCTGTGCCTGCTGTTCGGCTCGATTGCCGCAGTGGGGATGAACACGCTGATTCGCCACAGGATCGACCTGGGTGAAGCGCGCAACCTGGTGATTGTGTCGGTGACCCTGGTATTCGGGATTGGCGGTGTGCTGGTCGGCACCGGCACCGGCCCGGATGATTTCGGCCTCAAGGGCATCGCCCTGTGTGCGGTGGTGGCGATTGGCCTGAATTTGCTGCTGCCGGGCAATGATGGCTGGAAGAACAAGAAGCCGGATGAGCCGCTTCTTTAACTAACGCCGCAAAACTGAATGTGGGAGGGGGCTTGCCCCCGATGACGGAGTGTCAGTCGACATCTAATCGACTGATCCACCGCCATCGGGGGCAAGCCCCCTCCCACATTTGATTTTCAGCGTCTGTTAAAGCTCGCCGAGCCCGTCGATCAGCGCCTGGTTCTGCTCAGGCGTACCGATGCTGATCCGCAGGAACTGGGCAATCCGCTCCTGCTTGAAGTGCCGCACGATCACCCCTTGCTCACGCAACTTGGCCGCCAGGCCGGCCGCGTCGTGTTGCGGGTGGCGAGCGAAGATGAAGTTGGCCGCTGATGGCAACACTTCAAAGCCTTTAGCCTGCAACTGCGCAACGAGCTTCTCGCGACTGTCGATCACCAACTGGCAGGTCTTCGCGAAATACTCACGGTCATCGAACGCCGCCGCCGCACCGACAATCGCCAAGCGATCCAACGGGTAGGAGTTAAAGCTGTTCTTGACCCGCTCCAGCGCCTCGATCAGGTCTGGGTGGCCCACGGCCAGGCCCACACGCAAACCGGCCAGTGAGCGCGATTTGGACAGGGTCTGGGTCACCAGCAGGTTCGGGTAACGGTCTACCAGGCTGATGGCGGTCTCGCCGCCGAAGTCGATATAGGCTTCATCGACCACGACGACCGAGTCCGGGCTGGCCTTGAGAAGCTGCTCCACCGCATCCAGCGCCAGTACGCAGCCGGTCGGCGCGTTCGGGTTGGGGATGATGATCCCGCCGTTGGGCCTGGCGTAGTCCGCCACTCGGATCTGGAACTGCTCATCCAACGGCACGGCGTCGAACTTGATGCCGTACAAGCCGCAGTACACGGGGTAGAAGCTGTAGCTGATATCCGGGAACAGCAGCGGCAGATCGTGCTGGAACAGACCATGGAAGATGTGCGCCAGGACCTCATCGGAACCGTTGCCGAGGAACACCTTGCCGGCGTCGATCCCGTAATATCTGGCCACGGCTTGTTTGAGCAGGTCGCTGTTGGGGTCCGGATACAGGCGCAGGTTGTCGTTCAGCTCAGCCTGCATGGCCGCCAGCGCCTTGGGCGATGGGCCATAAGGGTTTTCATTGGTGTTGAGCTTGACCAGTTTGGTCAGCTTCGGTTGCTCACCGGGTACGTAAGGCACGAGGTCCTTGACGAAAGGGCTCCAGAATTTGCTCATGCCTTACTCTCCCTTGACGATGCGGTATTCAGCGCTGCGTGCGTGCGCACTGAGGGATTCACCACGGGCCAGCACCGAAGCGGTCTTGCCCAGTTCGGAAGCGCCTTGGGGCGAGCAGAAGATGATCGACGAGCGTTTCTGGAAATCATACACCCCCAGTGGCGACGAGAAGCGCGCGGTGCCCGAAGTCGGCAGCACGTGGTTCGGCCCGGCACAGTAGTCGCCCAGGGCTTCGCTGGTGTGGCGCCCCATGAAGATCGCCCCGGCGTGACGGATCGACGGCAACCAAGCCTGTGGGTCCGCTACGGACAGCTCAAGGTGCTCCGGCGCGATGCGGTTGGCCACCTCGATGGCCTGCTCCATGTCACGCACCAGAATCAGCGCACCGCGGCCATTGATCGACTTCTCGATGATCTCGGCACGCTCCATGGTCGGCAGCAGCTTATTAATGCTGGCGGCAACCTTGTCGAGGAACTCGGCGTCGGGACTGACCAGGATCGCCTGGGCGTCTTCGTCGTGCTCGGCCTGGGAGAACAGGTCCATGGCGATCCAGTCCGGGTCGGTCTGGCCATCACACACCACGAGGATTTCCGAGGGGCCGGCGATCATGTCGATGCCGACCTGGCCAAATACATGGCGCTTGGCGGTGGCGACATAGATATTGCCGGGGCCGACCACCTTGTCGACCTTCGGCACGCTTTCGGTGCCATAGGCCAGTGCCGCGACGGCTTGTGCGCCACCGATGGTGAACACGCGGTCGACACCGGCGATGCAGGCGGCAGCCAGTACCAACTCGTTGATTTCACCACGCGGAGTCGGCACCACCATGACCACTTCGGTCACGCCCGCCACTTTGGCCGGGATCGCATTCATCAGCACCGACGACGGGTACGAGGCTTTACCGCCGGGCACATACAAACCGGCGCGATCCAGCGGCGTGACCTTCTGGCCCAATACCGTGCCGTCGGCTTCGGTGTAGCTCCAGGAGTCCTGCTTCTGTTTTTCGTGGTAGCTACGCACCCGAGTCGCTGCCACTTCCAAGGCTTCGCGCTGCGCGATGGTGATGCGTGTCAGCGCCAGCTCCAGGCGTTCGCGGGGCAGAATGAGGTCAGCCATGGACTTGACGTCCAGGCCATCAAACTGACGGGTGAAGTCCACCAGCGCCGCGTCACCGCGCTCGCGCACGGCCTTGATAATATCGAGCACTCGCTGGTTGACCGAATCGTCGGACACGCTTTCCCAGCTCAGCAGATGATCCAGATGATGGGCGAAATCCGGGTCGGCAGCGTTGAGTCGGGCAATTGCAGTGGACGTGGTCATAGCGAGGGCCTCATAGGATTGGCAAAAAACTCAGGCGCCCTAAACTACCGTTCGCTCCGCTTGGGCACCTGAGAATTCTGGCTATGAGGCGGATAGACGGGCGCAGCCTTTGGGCTACGCAGGTGAGTCAACCGCGGTGTCGAGACTCCACTGCCTTGCGCAGGGTGTCGATCAACGCCTGGATGCGGGCGTGTTGCATCTTCATCGACGCTTTGTTGACGATCAGGCGGGAGCTGATGTCGGCAATGAAATCCTGCGGTTCCAAACCGTTGGCACGCAGGGTGTTACCGGTGTCGACCACGTCGATGATCTTGTCGGCCAGGCCGATCAGCGGCGCCAGCTCCATCGAGCCGTAGAGCTTGATGATATCGACCTGGCGGCCTTGTTCGGCGTAGTAGCGCTTGGCGACGTTGACGAACTTGGTTGCCACTCGCAGGCGGCCCTTGGGCTCGACATCGCCGACACGGCCGGCGGTCATCAGCTTGCACAGGGCGATACGCAGGTCCAATGGCTCGTAGAGGCCCTGGCCGCCGTATTCCATCAGTACGTCCTTGCCGGCCACCCCCAGGTCGGCGGCGCCATGTTCAACGTAGGTCGGCACGTCGGTAGCCCGCACGATCAGCAGGCGCACGTCGTCCTGGGTCGTGGGGATGATCAGCTTGCGGCTCTTGTCCGGATTCTCGGTCGGCACGATGCCAGCTTCAGCCAGAAGCGGCAACGTGTCGTCAAGGATGCGGCCCTTGGACAGTGCGATGGTCAACATGGGAACGTCAGTCCTTTATCAGGCTATTGCGGCCCGGTCGCAAATGGCGCCGGACACAGATCGAGGCCATTACAGCCTCGATTTGAAACAAACCAGTGTATGCAGGAGCGAGCTTGCTCGCGAAGAACGTCAACGATAACGCGTTTACTCAGAGTCAACGCGCTGTACATGAGTTTTTCGCGAGCAAGCTCGCTCCTACAGTGCAGCGGGGGTTAGCCCGGTACGCGGCGGATTTTTGCGCCGAGCATCTGCAGTTTTTCCTCGATGCACTCGTAACCACGGTCTATGTGGTAGATACGGTCGATCAGGGTGTCGCCTTCGGCGCACAGTGCCGAGATCACCAGGCTGGCCGAGGCACGCAAGTCGGTTGCCATCACTGGCGCGCCCTTGAGCTTGTCGATGCCGGTGACGATGGCGGTATTGCCTTCGACCTGGATCTTGGCGCCCATGCGGTGCAATTCATACACATGCATGAAGCGGTTTTCGAAGATGGTCTCGATCACGGCACCGGTGCCTTCGGCAATCGCGTTCAGGGAGATGAACTGCGCCTGCATGTCGGTCGGGAAGGCCGGGTATGGAGCGGTACGCACGTTGACGGCCTTTGGCCGCTTGCCGTGCATGTTCAGCTCGATCCAGTCTTCGCCGGTAGTGATTTCTGCGCCGGCTTCCTTGAGTTTTTCCAGGACGGCTTCAAGGATGGTCGGGTCGGTATCCTTGACCTTTACACGACCACCGGTCACGGCAGCGGCAACCAGGTAGGTGCCGGTCTCGATACGGTCCGGCATGACCTTATAGGTGGCGGTGTGCAGACGTTCTACACCATCAATGGTGATGGTGTCGGTGCCAGCACCGGAAACCTTCGCACCCATGGCGTTGAGGAAGTTGGCCAGGTCGACCACTTCCGGCTCACGTGCGGCGTTTTGCAGCACGCTGCGGCCTTTGGCCAGGGCAGCGGCCATCATGATGTTCTCGGTACCGGTTACGCTGACGGTATCAAAGAAGAAGTTCGCACCACGCAGGCCGCCTTCCGGCGCCTTGGCCTTGATATAGCCGCCTTCGACGTCGATGGTCGCGCCCATGGCTTCCAGGCCACGGATGTGCAGGTCGACCGGACGCGAACCAATGGCACAACCGCCAGGCAGGGCCACTTCGGCTTCACCGAAACGGGCAACCATCGGGCCGAGTACCAGGATCGACGCACGCATGGTTTTCACCAACTCGTACGGAGCGATCAGGGTCTTGATGGTACGCGGGTCGATTTCGACTGACAGTTTCTCGTCGATCACAGGCTCAATGCCCATGCGCCCGAACAGCTCGATCATGGTGGTGATGTCGTGCAGGTGCGGCAGGTTGGCCACCGTCACCGGGCCGTCGCACAGCAGGGTTGCTGCCAGGATCGGCAAGGCGGAGTTTTTCGCACCGGAAATGCGGATCTCGCCATCGAGGCGGGCACCGCCGGTAATAATCAATTTATCCATAAGAATCTCGACGCCTTGGGGGCTCAGGTGCGCTCGGCCCAGGCCGCGCGGCTGAAAAATTTCATAGTGACCGCGTGGATGCTGCCATCGGTGATCCACGGGTTCAAATGGGCATAGATCTGCTGTTGACGCTTGACCGGGCTCAACGCCGCCAGTTCATCGCTAATCACATTCAGCTGGAAGTTGCAGCCTTCGCCTTCAACTTCAACGCTCGTTTCGGGCAGCTTTCCTTCAAGGAAGCTTTTAACTTCGTTGGCCTGCATGCTCAACCTCTATCGGCGCCCAGTGCGCACGGGTCGCACATCATACAAAAAAGCCCCGCGCCTGCGAACCCCGCATAGCAGGACTCTGACGGAGGGCTTTTCTGATAAATGTGTATTAAGGGTGTGCCAACAGCTCGGTCAGGCCGGAAACCTCGGCAATCTCGCGCATGTCTTCAGGCAAGGCACGGATACTGAGCGGCTTTTTTGCCGCTTCGGCATCGCGCATGAAGCACAGCAGCAACGACAGGCCGACACTGCTGGACTTGGTCACCGCCGAGCAATCGAGCACCACTTCGGGCGCCTTGCTGGCCTTGATCAGCGCCTGGCCCTGCTTGCGCAGGTCAGGCCCCGTACGGTAATCCAGCACGCCGCTGAGGAACAGCTCGCCGGCGTCGCCGATACGAACAGCCGACTCGGTCATTGCGCAGGCTTCCCGGCAGCTTTGTCGGTTTCTTCCTTGGCCTTGGCAACTTCACCGGCCCAACCGTTGATGGTCTTGTCCAGGTCATTGCCATTGCGCTGCATCGCATCGGCGAACTGATCACGGAACAGCTTGCCGATGTTGATGCCGTTGATGACTACGTTACGCAGCTTCCACTCACCGTTGATTTTCGTGAGGGTGTAGGACACCGGATAGATCGCGCCATTGCTGCCCGAGACTTTCATGCCGACCTCGGCACGGTCGCCCGACTCTTCCTTGGCAGGGTCAACGACGATGCCCTGGTTGTTGTATTCCAGCAGAGCGTTGCCGTAGAACTGGAACAGGCCACGCTTGAAATTTTCCTGGAACGTCTGCATTTGCGCCGGAGTTGCCTTGCGCGAATACTTGACGGTCATGATGCTTTTGGAAATGCCTTCGGCATCGACCACCGGGCCAACAATCGTGTTGAGTGCTTCGTAAAACCGGGAAGGGTCTTGCTTGTACTGCTCTTTGTTGGCCTTCAGGTCGGCCAGCATCCTGCTGGTCGTGTCCTGCACCAAATCGTGCGCAGAACCTGCCGCGTTGGCCATCAGCGGCAACGCTGCAAGCAGTACCAGCAGGCCACGTCGCAAGGTAGAGATCATGAATAGATTCCTCATTTGGCGTCTTTATTGACCGTATTGAGCAGGAATTTACCGATCAGGTCTTCAAGCACCAGCGACGACTGCGTGTCGTGGATGGTCGAACCATCCTTGAGCAGGGCTGTTTCCCCGCCCACGCTGACACCGATGTACTTCTCGCCCAGCAGACCCGCGGTGAGGATAGATGCCGTGGAGTCAGTCGGCAGGTTATCTACCTTCTTGTCCAACTGCATGGTCACTCGCCCGGTGAAGCTGTCGCGGTCCAGATCGATTGCCGTGACCTTGCCGATGGTAACGCCGGCCATGGTCACTTTAGCTCTGACCGTCAAACCGGCGATATTGTCGAAGTACGCGTAAAGTTTATAAGTATCGGCGGTGGGGCTGGCCGACAGGCCGCTGACTCGCAGGGCCAACAACAGTAAAGCCAGGATGCCAGCCAGCAAGAAAAGGCCGACACCGATTTCCACAGTGCGGTTTTGCATCAGAAATCTCCAAACATCAAGGCGGTCAAAATGAAGTCAAGGCCCAGTACCGCCAGCGAGGCGTACACAACGGTCTTGGTGGTGGCGCGACTGATCCCTTCTGAGGTGGGCTCGCAGTCATAGCCTTGGAATACGGCAATCCAGGTGACCACAAAGGCAAAGACAATGCTCTTTATGATGCCGTTGAGCACGTCACCGGTGAAGGTCACGCTGTTTTGCATGTTGGCCCAGTAGGAACCGTCATAGACGCCCAACCAGTCAACCGCCACCCACGAACCGCCCCAGATACCCACCACGCTGAAAATCATCGCCAGCAATGGCAGGGAAATGAAACCGGCCCACAGGCGCGGGGCAACAATGTACTTGAGCGGGTCCACGCCGATCATTTCCAGGCTGGACAGCTGCTCGGTGGACTTCATATTGCCGATTTCGGCAGTCAACGCCGAACCTGCACGCCCCGCGAACAACAAAGCGGTCACCACCGGACCCAGCTCACGCAGCAGGGTCAGGGCCACCATCTGGCCTACCGCCTGCTCCGAACCGTAGCTGGACAGGATGTTGAAGCCTTGCAGCGCCAGCACCATGCCGATGAACATCCCGGAGACTACGATGATCACCAGGGACATCACCCCGACTGCATGCAACTGCTTGAGCAGCAGGCCAAAGCCGCCGCCGATGCCACCGCGGCCCAGCAGGGCGTGGAACAGGAAAATGGTCGAACGCCCAAGGACTTCGACGATGTCGATGCCCGAGCGACCGAAAAGGCGAACCTTCTCGATAAGAGATGTCTTGCGCATCAGCGCTTCCCCAGAAGATCTGAGCGGTAGTCCGCTGCCGGAAAGTGAAAAGGCACCGGGCCATCGGGATCGCCTGTCATGAATTGGCGAATGCGCGGGTTATCGGCGTTCATCAACTCTTCAGGCGTACCCTGCCCCAGCACCTGGCCATCGCCCACTACATACAGGTAGTCGGCGATGCTCGCGGTTTCGGCCAAATCGTGGGACACCACGATACTGGTGATCCCCAGTGCGTCGTTGAGCAGACGGATCAGGCGCACCAGCACGCCCATGGCGATCGGGTCCTGGCCAACGAACGGCTCGTCGTACATGAGGATCTGCGGGTCGAGGGCGATGGCTCGCGCCAGCGCGACACGGCGCTTCATGCCGCCGGACAATTCGTCCGGCATCAGGTCGATGGCACCGCGAAGGCCCACGGCCTGCAGTTTCAGCAACACGATGTCACGAATCATTTCATCGGACAGCTGGGTGTGCACCCGCAGCGGGAAGGCTACGTTTTCGAAAACATCGAGGTCGGTGAACAGCGCGCCGCTTTGGAACAGCACGCCCATATGCTTGCGAGCATCGAACAGATCGCTGCGCGACAGGGTCGGCAGATTCTGACCGTTGACCCACACTTCGCCCGCACTAGGCCGCAATTGCATGCCCATCAGGCGCAACAGGGTGGTCTTGCCGCAACCGGAAGGCCCCATGATGCCCGTGACCTTGCCGCGAGGAATGCGAATATCGACGTTATTGAAGATGCTGCGCGTCCCGCGCTTGAAGGAAAGACCCTTCAGCTCGACCGCGTAGGCGTTATCGGCACTCATCTAATCTCCTTGGGATGCAGCCTTTCACTCAGACACCATGTGTGCGACTTTGGTTTGCAAAGGATGCGCAATAGTTAGGCACATGGGTTGGGTGGACCGAACTGGCGGCGAACTATATCACTGCTGGTGCAGAGCCCCCAAGGCCGGAACAGCGCTCGTTCAGATTTGAGACAGGGGAAAAACGTTGCCTGCTATGTTAAGGACGGTGATTTTCATGTACCCCGCGCACAAACCCTGACGAACTTACGTGAGCGTATTGATCATTACAGCTATAATCGCCGACTTTTCGTCAGGCTATACGATTCAGACATGAGCCAATCCAGCGAGCTTATCCAATCCGCACAACGCACCATCCGCCTCGAGCTTGAAGCCGTAGAAGGCTTGCTGGCCCATATCGATGCGGATTTCGTGCGCGCCTGCGAGCTGATCCTGGCCAGCAAGGGCCGTGTTGTCGTGGTCGGCATGGGCAAATCCGGCCACATTGGCAACAAGATCGCCGCGACGCTGGCGAGTACCGGGACCACCGCGTTTTTCGTGCACCCGGCCGAGGCCAGCCACGGCGATATGGGCATGATCACCAAGGATGACGTGATCCTGGCGCTGTCCAATTCCGGCACCACCAACGAAATCGTGACCCTGTTGCCCCTGATCAAGCGCCTGGGCATCCAGATGATCAGCCTCACCGGCAACCCGGAATCGACGCTGGCCAAGGCTGCCGATGTCAACCTGAACGTGCACGTGACCCACGAGGCCTGCCCGCTGAACCTGGCGCCCACCTCCTCCACCACTGCTGCGCTGGTCATGGGCGATGCATTGGCCGTGGCGCTCCTGGAGGCCCGCGGTTTTACCGCCGAAGACTTCGCATTTTCCCACCCAGGCGGCGCGCTCGGCCGTCGCCTGTTGCTTAAAGTGGAAAATGTCATGCATTCCGGCGCCGAACTGCCAAGCGTCCCACGCGGCACCCTGCTCAGGGATGCGCTGATGGAAATGACCCGCAAAGGCCTGGGCATGACGGCGATCGTCGAACCCGATGGTCGCCTGGCCGGGGTATTCACCGACGGCGACCTGCGTCGTACCCTGGACCGCACCGTTGATATCCATACCGCGACCATCGATGCGGTAATGACGCCTCACGGCAAGACCGCCCGCGCTGAAATGCTCGCGGCTGAAGCTTTGAAAATCATGGAAGACCACCGGATCGGCGCGCTCATCGTCGTCGACAATGATGATCGCCCTATCGGGGCCCTTAACCTTGGCGACTTGCTGCGCGCAGGAGTGATGTAGATGAACGGCGACCTGTTGCAACGCGGTAAAAACATCAAGCTGGCGATTTTCGACGTTGACGGCGTGCTGACCGATGGCCGCCTGTACTTCCTCGAAGATGGCAGCGAATTCAAGACGTTCAACACCCTCGATGGCCAGGGCATCAAGATGCTGATGGCGACCGGTGTGCAAACGGCGATTATCAGCGGTCGAAAGACACCGGTTGTGGAACGCCGCGCACAAAACCTGGGGATTGCTCACCTGTATCAGGGCCGTGAGGATAAACTGGTAGTGCTGGACGAGCTTCTTGGCCAACTCAACCTAAGCTATGAACAGGTCGCCTATTTGGGTGACGACTTGCCTGACCTGCCGGTGATTCGCCGGGTGGGCCTGGGCATGGCCGTTGCGAATGCCGCGGCGTTTGTGCGCGAACATGCCCACGGCACCACCACCGCCCGTGGCGGCGAAGGTGCTGCCCGGGAGTTCTGCGAGTTGATCCTGCGTGCCCAGGGCAGTCTTGAAGCGGCCCACGCCGCCTACCTATAGAGCGTTATATGCTGAGTAAAAAGATCCGCAACTTCCTGTTATTCGGGGTCATCGCCGCGCTGCTCCTGGCGGTGGGCTACTGGAATATCAGCCCGGGGCGCTTTCTCGACAAGCCTGTTGCGCAGGTTGACGAGGGGCTCATCGACAATTTCTCGATAAATGCCTACAGCATACAATTCATGCCGGACGGCAAGGTTCAATACGAGTTGACGGCCGATAAAGTCGAACACCTCAAGGCCTCCGACATCAGCCTGCTGACCAATCCGGACTTGAACCTTTATCGCGGAACCGACTTCCCGTGGCACGTCACCAGCAAGCGTGGCGAGGTCAATTCCGGCGGCACCGAAGTTGAACTGATCGACTCGGTACGCGTCGCACGTACAGACGCACAGAACCGCGACACCATCATTACCAGCAGTCGCATGACGGTATTCCCACAGAAGCAATATGCGCAGACCGAGCAAGACGTTAGAATCGACGGCGCTGGCGGTGTATCGACTGGCAAGGGAATGAAAGCGTATTTGAAAGAAAGCAGGATACACCTGCTATCGAACGTAAGAGGACAGTATGAGGCTCGTTAAAACCCTCCCTATTTTGCTCGGTCTGGGCGCAGCACTGGGAAGCGTGAGCGCCTGGGCTCTGCCGAACGATAGCCAGCAACCGATCCACATCTCGGCTGACGATGCGCAGCTGGATGACAAGCAAGGTGTCGCCACCTATACCGGCGGCGTGATCATCACCCAGGGCTCGATGAAGATCACCGGTAATACGGTGACACTGACGCGTACCCAGGCCGGCGATATCGATGTCGTGACCTCAGTGGGCAACCTCGCTTACTTCGAACAGAAGCAGAAGGCAGAAGATCCAGGCCCGATGAAGGGCTACGGCAAGACCATTCAATACCATGCCCAGCAAAATCGCATTGTACTGATCGACCAGGCCAAGGTGCTGAGCGCCGACGGTAACTCGACCGAAGGCGAGAAGATCGTCTACAACACCCAGCCCCAGGTCGCCCAGGCCGGCCGCGCCAATGGCAACAAGGTCACCGCACCTCGTCCGCGTATCGACATGGTTATCCAGCCGAAGAAGAAGGCCGAGTAATGGCGACCCTGAAAGCCCAGCACCTGGCCAAGGCCTATAAAAGCCGCCAGGTGGTACGCGACGTCAGCCTGTCGATCGACAGCGGCCAGATCGTCGGCCTGCTCGGCCCCAACGGTGCCGGCAAGACCACCTGCTTCTATATGATCGTCGGGCTGGTCCAGGCGGACCAGGGCCGCGTATTGATCGACGACCTGGACGTCAGCCACCAGCCAATGCACGGACGTGCCCGCGCCGGTATCGGCTATCTTCCGCAAGAAGCGTCGATCTTCCGCAAACTGTCGGTGGCCGACAACATCATGGCGATCCTGGAGACCCGCAAGGAGCTCGATCGCGATGGTCGCCGCAAAGAGCTGGAAAGCCTGCTGCAGGAATTCCACATCAACCATATTCGCGACAACCTCGGCATGAGCCTGTCCGGTGGCGAGCGTCGTCGCGTGGAAATCGCCCGCGCCCTGGCGACCGCGCCCAAGTTCATCTTGCTGGATGAACCGTTTGCCGGTGTCGACCCGATCTCGGTGGGCGATATCAAGCAGATCATCCACCATCTCAAGGCCAAGGGCATTGGCGTGCTGATCACCGACCATAACGTGCGCGAGACACTCGATATCTGCGAAACGGCTTATATCGTCAACGACGGCCAACTGATTGCCGAAGGCGATGCCGAGACTATCCTGGCCAACGAGCTGGTCAAGGAAGTGTACCTGGGTCACGAGTTCCGCCTGTAGGCACGGTGGTATCGCGGATTTTCCTGGAGCGCGCAGGAGTCAATAGAAACCTTGGCTTTTTTATTGTTACCGCGCTCTAGGCAAAGCCCCCGAGATCAGGCATATAATTTGCTTATGTTTGGCGCTCACGCGCCCTGTCGTGGATGGCGCATTGCGCCGGCGAATAAGGTGTTAAGCCCCTGCCATGAAACCATCGCTAGTCCTGAGAATGGGCCAGCAGCTGACGATGACACCGCAGCTGCAACAGGCCATCCGCCTGCTCCAATTGTCGACCCTGGACCTGCAACAGGAAATCCAGGAGGCCCTGGAGTCCAATCCGATGCTCGAACGCCAGGAAGAAGGCGACGACTTCGACAATGCCGACCCGCTGGCCGATAACATCGAGCAAAAACCCAACCCCGACGTGCAGGAACCCTCCTACCAGGAAACCGCCCCGACGGTGGATAACCTCGAGGACGGCGAATGGAACGAACGCATTCCCAACGAGCTTCCCGTGGATACCGCGTGGGAAGACGTGTACCAGACCAGCGCCAGCAGCCTGCCGAGCAATGACGATGACGAGTGGGACTTCACCACCCGTACCTCTGTCGGCGAGAGCCTGCAGAGTCATTTGTTGTGGCAACTGAACCTGGCACCGATGTCCGACACCGATCGCCTGATCGCGGTCACCCTGATCGACTGCATCAACAACCAGGGCTACCTGGACGAGACCCTCGACGAGATTCTTGAAGCCTTTGACCCGGAGCTGGACATCGAACTGGACGAAATCGAAGCCGTCCTGCATCGCATCCAGCAATTCGAGCCCGCCGGCATTGGCGCCCGCACCCTCAGCGAGTGCCTGCTGCTGCAATTGCGCCAGTTGCCGGCCAAGACGCCTTGGCTGGCCGAAGCCAAGCGCCTGGTGTCGGACTATATCGACCTGCTGGGCAGCCGCGACTACAGCCAGCTGATGCGCCGCATGAAGCTCAAGGAAGATGAATTGCGCCAGGTCATCGAGCTGGTGCAGAGCCTCAACCCGCGCCCGGGCTCGCAAATCGAGTCCAGCGAAGCCGAATACGTCGTCCCCGACGTGATCGTGCGCAAGGACAACGAGCGTTGGCTGGTGGAGCTGAACCAGGAGTCGGTGCCCCGCCTGCGGGTCAACCCGCAATATGCCGGTTTTGTGCGCCGCGCCGATACCAGCGCCGACAACACCTTCATGCGCAACCAGTTGCAGGAAGCGCGCTGGTTCATCAAGAGTCTGCAAAGCCGTAACGAAACCCTGATGAAGGTGGCGACCCAGATCGTCGAGCACCAGCGCGGTTTCCTGGAATACGGCGACGAAGCCATGAAGCCTTTGGTCCTGCACGATATCGCCGAAGCGGTCGGCATGCATGAATCGACGATTTCCCGGGTGACCACGCAGAAATTCATGCATACCCCACGGGGTATTTATGAGCTGAAATACTTTTTCTCCAGCCACGTCAGTACCTCCGAAGGCGGTGAATGCTCGTCCACAGCGATCCGCGCGATCATCAAGAAACTGGTTGCCGCGGAAAATCAGAAAAAGCCGTTGAGTGACAGCAAGATCGCTGGTTTACTGGAGGCACAAGGCATTCAGGTCGCCCGTCGAACCGTCGCCAAGTACCGCGAGTCCCTCGGGATCGCGCCTTCCAGCGAGCGTAAGCGTTTGATGTGACGGGCGGGCCATAGCGTTCCAGTGGCAGGCGTCTTGCCTGCCGCTTTATGCACTGGCAACGAAGGAGAAGCTGTATGCAAGTCAACATCAGTGGACACCATGTAGAAGTCACCCCTCCACTGCGCGACTATGTCGAGCAGAAGCTGAGGAAGCTTGAAGGACATTTCGACAAGATCACCAACGTGCAGGTCATCATGAAGGTTGACAAGCTTCAGCAGAAGATCGAAGCGACCCTCCAGATACCTGGTGGTGAAGTGGTTGCCAATGCCGAGCATGAAGACATGTATGCATCGATTGACTTGCTCACCGACAAGCTCGACCGCCAACTCAAAAAGCATAAGGAAAAGAATCTGAGCCTGCTCCAAGGCACAGGTCGTTAACTCTCCCCCCATGATCCGACTTGAAACCATCCTGACCCCCGGCCGTTCCCTCGTGAACGCGCCGGGCGGCAGCAAGAAAAAAGCCCTCGAACAAATTGCCAACCTGATCCACCGCGAAGTGCCGGGTCTGGAGATGCAAGATGTCTTCGAGGCGTTGATTGCCCGTGAAAAACTCGGCTCCACCGGTTTTGGCAACGGCATCGCCATCCCTCACTGCCGCCTCAAAGGCTGTGATACACCCGTGAGCGCCCTGCTGCACTTGGAAGCTGCGATCGATTTCGACGCCATCGACGGTGCCCCGGTCGACCTGCTGTTCGTATTACTGGTCCCGCAAGCCGCCACCGATGCGCATCTGGAACTGCTAAGGCAGATCGCCAGCATGCTTGATCGCAAGGAAGTACGCGAAAAACTGCGCAGTGCCAAGACCAATCAGGCCCTGTATCAGGTCGTCCTGGATGAACAAAACGGGCAGTAATCATGCGTTTGATCATCGTCAGCGGCCGTTCCGGCTCAGGTAAAAGCACCGCCCTCAACGTCCTTGAGGACAACGGTTTCTATTGCATCGACAATTTGCCCGCCGGCCTGCTGCCGGAGCTGGCGGAACGCGCACTGATCCATACTGAATTGGCGCAACCCCTGGTCGCTGTGTCTATCGATGCCCGCAACCTGCCCAGCCACCTCTCGCGGTTTCCGGAACTGCTGGAAGAAGTGCGCGCCAAGCATATTCATTGCGATGTACTGTACTTGGATGCCGACGAAGAAACGCTTCTCAAACGTTTCTCAGAAACTCGTCGCCGCCACCCGCTCAGCAGCGCCAACCGCTCCCTGGCCGAAGCCATCCAGGACGAGACCAAGTTGCTGGGGCCGATCATTGATCTGGCTGATCTTAAGATCAACACCACCAATCTGAACCTGTATCAGCTGCGCGATGCGATCAAGCTGCGCCTGCTGAACCAGCCAGAGCCCGGAACTGCGTTCCTGGTCGAATCATTCGGTTTCAAACGTGGCATGCCGGTGGATGCCGACCTGGTGTTTGATGTGCGCTGCCTGCCCAATCCCTATTGGAAGCCAGAACTGCGTGATCAGTCCGGATTGGACCAACCGGTGATCGATTACCTGGCCGCGCAACCGGATGTAGAAGAGATGTTCCAGGACATCTCCAGCTACCTGCTCAAATGGTTACCGCGCTTTGCCGCGAGCAACCGCGCCTATGTCACCATTGCCATTGGCTGCACTGGCGGCCACCATCGCTCCGTCTATCTGACGGAACGGCTGGGCCAGGTGCTGCAACAAACCCTCAAGAACGTCCAGGTCCGCCACCGCGACCTTAGCTGAAAGGAACACCACTGCGATGCCGGCTCGGGAAATTGAAATCATCAACAAGCTGGGCCTGCACGCCCGGGCCTCGGCCAAATTCGTCGGCGTGGCCGGGAAGTACCCTTGTCAGATCCGCGCTGGTCGTACACCGGAATCCATGGTCGATGGCAAGAGCATCATGGCGATGATGATGCTGGCGGCCGGCAAGGGCACCAAGATTCACCTGAAGACCGAAGGCGAGCAAGAAGACGAAGCGATGGCGGCATTGGTTGAGTTGATCAATAACTACTTCGACGAAGGCGAATAACCTCTGAAGTAGCAGCGAGCCTCATCCCAACGCCGTATCCATCACCATCATCAGGCAAAACCCGATACACAGCCCGAGGCTGGCGAGCTTTTCGTGACCATTTCGCCGCGATTCGGGGATCACTTCGTGGGTCACCACCAACAGCATCGCACCGGCGGCCAGCGCCAGGCCCAAGGGCAATAGCACCTCGGCCAGGCTCACCAACCAGGCACAAAGCACCGCGAATACCGGCTCGACCAAGCCTGACGCCGCGCCGATCAGAAACGCTTTGACCCGCGACATCCCCGCCCCAGCCAGCACCAGCGCAATCACCAGGCCCTCCGGTACGTCCTGCAAAGCAATGCCCATGGCCAGGCTGTCTGCATCTGGCATGCCACCACCCGCCGAGACACCCACAGCCATACCCTCTGGAATATTGTGAGCGATGATGGCAAACACAAATAGCCAGATGCGCGGCGGGATCACCGGTTTATCCGGTGTGCCCACCAGCATTTCCGGGCTGGCACCGGAGACCTTTCGATCGACCAGGTACAGACCGAACGCCCCCAGCATAATGCCGAAGCTGATCAACCCACCCGCCCCCCAGGGCGAGAGCCCCAGGCTTTCAGCCGCGGCGATACCCGGCACCACAAGGGAGAAAGCGGTCGCCGCCAGCATCACACCGGCACCGAAGCCCAGCAGGGTATCGCTCAGCGCTACCGGCATGCGCCGAATCACCAGCACAGGTACCGCGCCCAGCGCCGTGCCGAGCGCGCAAATCGCACCACCCTGCAAGGCCCGCAGGATGCGGGGCTCCAGGTTCAACCAGGCCAGCCCATGGGCCACCAGCAACGCAGTACCGGCCAATAGCAACAGCGAACCAAACGCGTAACGAAACATTCGCACGCTACTGATCGCCAGTGTTTCAGTACCCATAGTCGGCCTTAGATCTTGTTATGGAGGAATTTCAGGCCAGGGCGGCCTGGTAGCGTGCGGCAACTTCCGGCCAGTTGATGACACTGTAGAAGGCATTGATATATTCCGGGCGACGGTTCTGGTACAGCAGGTAGTAAGCATGCTCCCACACGTCGAGGCCCAGGATCGGCGTATTGCCAGTCATCAGTGGGCTGTCCTGGTTGCCGCTGCTTTCCACCACCAGTTTTTTTTGCGGGGTGACGCTGAGCCAGGCCCAACCGCTGCCGAAGCGGGTCAAGGCTGCCTTGGTGAAGGCTTCCTTGAAACGATCATAGCCGCCCAGTTGTTCGTCGATAGCATTACCCAGCGCACCTTCTGGCTTACCGCCGCCGCTGGGCGACATGACGGCCCAGAACAATGAATGGTTAGCATGCCCGCCACCTTGATTGATCACCGCGGCCCGCAGCGTTTCCGGCAGTTGCTGGACGCTGGACACCAGCTTTTCCACCGGCCAACCGGCAAACTCAGTACCCTCGACTGCAGCGTTGAGGTTGTTGATATAGGTCTGGTGGTGCTTGGTGTAATGAATCTCCATGGTTTGCGCATCAATATGCGGCTCGAGGGCGTCGTAGGCGTAGGGCAAGGCCGGCAAGGTATAGGTCATATCAATGTGCTCCGTATTGAGACGTGGTCGATTGCGGCGCAGCAGCGCCCAACAAGCGATGGGTACGCGGGTACTCGCCGTGATCGCTGATGAAGTTCAACAGTTCGACATAGGTCTTGCTGCTCTGGCGCAATGCTGCCTCGCGTAATTGCGGGTGCAGGCGGGGGTCCTGCATGGTCTGCAACAGGCGCTGGTGGATGGCACAGAGGTATTCCGCGCTTTCCTCTGGTTGGTTCAGGCGCAAGTGCAAGTCCGCCAGGTTGTGATGGGAAATGACGCAAGCCGCCACTGCTTAGTCGGCATCCGCCCAGCGTTCGAACAACACTTGGGCCAGGGCCAGGGCTTGCAGATAGGCCTCGCGGGCGTCAACCAGCTCGCCCGCCATAAAACAGCGATTGGCTCGTTCGATCGTGCGTTTCCAGTGCTCCATAGTGAGCCTCCAAAGCAGGGTCGTTGGTTACACGCCGCCGGCCGTGAGCTTTTCCGGGTCCAGCAGGACTTCCAGTTGGCTGCGTGGCAGGTCGGTGTGCTCGAGGGCGACATCGATCACCGGGCGGCCTTGCTGATAAGCCTTCTTGGCGATTTCAGCGGCTTTTTGGTAACCAATGATCGGGTTGAGTGCGGTGACCAGGATCGGGTTGCGCGACAGCGCCTCCTTGAGCTTGGCCTCGTTGACCTTGAAACTGGCAATGGCCTTGTCCGCCAGCAAACGGCTGGAATTGGCGATCAATTCAAGGCTGCTGAGCAGGTTCTGGGCGATGATCGGCAGCATCACGTTCAGCTCGAAGTTGCCCGATTGACCGGCCACGGTGATCACCGTGTCATTGCCGATGACTTGGGCGGCTACCATGGCTGTGGCTTCCGGGATCACCGGGTTGACCTTGCCCGGCATGATCGACGAGCCCGGCTGTAAGCCTTCCAGCTCGATTTCACCGAGGCCGGCGAGTGGGCCGGAGTTCATCCAGCGCAGGTCGTTGGCGATCTTCATCAGCGAGACGGCCGTGGCTTTCAACTGGCCGGAAACGGCAACGGCGGTGTCCTGGGAGCCAATCAGCGCAAACAGGTTCGTGCCTGGAGTGAACTTCACCCCGGTCAAGCGGCTCAGTTGCTGGCTGAAGCGCCCGGCAAACTCGGGGTGCGCGTTGATCCCGGTGCCCACGGCGGTGCCGCCCTGGGCCAGCGCTTGCAAGGCCGCAAGCAGGTCCTGCAAGTGACCGATATTGGCCCTGAGCTGCTGCGCCCAGCCATTGAGCACCTGGCTCATGCGTACTGGCATGGCGTCCATGAGATGAGTACGGCCGGTCTTGATGAACGGGTGAACCTCTTCGGCCTTTTGCTCGATTACCTGCACCAGGTGCAGCAGGGCCGGCAGCGTTTGTTCATGCAGGACCAACGCAGCACTGACGTGAATGGTGGTGGGGATGATGTCGTTGCTGCTTTGGCCGCAATTGACGTGGTCGTTGGGGTTGACCGCCTCGCCGAGCAAACGGCTGGCAAGGGTGGCAATCACTTCATTGGCGTTCATATTGGAGCTGGTGCCGGAACCGGTCTGGAAGATATCCACCGGGAAGTGCTGCATGTAGTCGCCTTCCAGCAAGCCTTGGGCGGCATCGACAATGGCCTTGCCCTGCCCTTCGCTGATTTGCTTGAGGTCAACGTTGACCTTGGCCGCGGCGGTCTTGGCCAGGATCAGGGCGCGAATGAATTGCGCCGGCATGCGTTGATGACTGATGGGAAAATTGTTCACCGCACGCTGGGTCTGGGCGCCATACAAGGCTTCTGCCGGGACTTTCAACTCGCCCATGCTGTCGCGTTCGATACGGGTATTACTCATCGGAAGATCCTTGCACAAGGTCAGACACAGAAATGGAGGGCAGCAATTGGCAGGTCGCCAGTTGCCAGGCAAAGGACTGCCAGCGCTTGAGGCGGCAGGGGCAATGGGAGAGTCGTTCCAGGTCGCGCAGCGGGCGCCAGGCCTGGTCCAGGCACATGGAGCGCCAATGCCAGGGCAGCGCGATATCGCTGGCGGTGTCGATCAGCAGGCGGAATGAGGTTTCGGCGATCGTCCACGGATGGGTCGCGGTGCAACACGCCAGGTATCGACCTTCATTGAGGTAATGCTCGATCAGCCGCGGTTCATCAGGATCGAGGCCGCAGCGAATCTGGCGGCTCATCCAACGCCAGCTTTCCAGGTAAGGATCCTCATGCAGGACAGAACTCATGATCCACACTCACTCGGTAATGATATTCATTATTAAATGATATTGAGAATCAAAACAAGTGTGGCAGATTGATCCTGCCATGACCAAGCCATAAAAAAGGCGCGCCATCCAAAGGATGGCGCGCCTTTTATTGAGTGTTGGAGGGGGATTAGCTGCCAGCGACAGTCATCCGCTCGATGAGCACTGAACCTGTGCGAATATTGCTGCGCAGTTCCAGGTCATTACCCACGGCAACGATCTGCTTGAACATATCGCGCATATTGCCGGCAATCGTCACTTCCTGGACGGCGAACTGAATCTCGCCATTTTCCACCCAGAACCCCGCCGCGCCGCGAGAGTAATCACCGGTGACCATATTCAGGCCGTGGCCCATCAATTCGGTGACCAGCAACCCACGCCCCATGCGCCGCAGCAACGCAGCCTGGTCTTCATCACCATGGGTAACGAACAGGTTATGCACGCCGCCGGAGTTGGCGGTGCTTGGCAGGCCAAGCTTGCGACCGGCATAAGTGCCCAATACATAGGAGACCAACTCGCCCTTTTCGACAAATGGCTTGGCATAGGTCGCCAGGCCATCGCCGTCGAACGACGAACTGCCCATGGCTCGCATCAGGTGTGGGCGCTCGTCGATGGTCAGCCACTCTGGAAACAGCTTCTGGCCGATTGCGCCTTCAAGGAACGAAGACTTGCGATACAGGTTGCCCCCGGAAATAGCGCCGAGGAAGCTACCGAACAAACCACCGGCCAGCTCTGCGGAAAACAGCACCGGCACTTCGCACGTCGGCACCGGGCGCGCACCGAGACGGCTGGCGGCACGTTGCGCAGCACGCTGGCCAATGCTGACGGGGTCCGCCAACAAATCGCCCTGGCGATTCACGTCGTACCAGTAATCGCGCTGCATCTGGCCGTTGGCTTCGGCGATCATCACGCAACTGAGGCTGTGACGCGTCGAAGCATATCCACCGATAAAGCCATGGCTGTTGCCGTAAACGCGGCAGCCCTGGTGGGTGCTCAGCGTAGTGCCGTCGGCATTCTTGATCCGGGCGTCGGTATCGAAGGCCGCCGCCTCGCAGACCAGCGCCTGCTCGATGGCTTGCTCGGGGGTGATGTCCCAGGCGTGGAACAGGTCAAAATCCTGTACGTCCCTGGCCATCAGCGCCTTATCGGCCAGCCCCGAGCTTTCATCTTCGGACGTGTGCCTGGCAATCGCCAGTGCTGCGGCAACGGTCTCGCGAATGGCCTCCGGGCCACTGGCCGAGGTGCTTGCCGAGCCTTTGCGCTGGCCTGCGTACAAGGTGATACCGAACCCCTGGTCGCGATTGAACTCGACGGTTTCCACTTCCCGCTGGCGCACCGACGTCGACAACCCCTGCTCCAGCGACACCGCTACTTCACAGGCACTGGCCCCCTGGCGCTTGGCCTCGGCAAGGATCTGCTCGACTTGTTCCTGCAGTGCCGGTAACGCTTGCGGACCGACGCTTTGGGCTGCACTCATGGTTTTCTCCACTCAAATTCTGCTTTCGGTTAAGGCCATCGAGCGACCGGGCCGGACAAGCGGCCCCCGACTGGTTATCATGGCGGCGTTTCTTTGCGGACTGCCACCATGGTTGATTCTTACGACGACTCCCTCGATGGGGAGAAAAGCAAAACCCAGGTCAAGCGCGAGCTGCATGCGCTGGTTGACCTGGGCGAGCGCCTCACAACGCTCAAAAAAGAGTTGATTGCCAAACTGCCACTGACCGACGAAATGCGCCGGGCCTTGGCGGATGCGCCCAAGCACAGCGCGAATATCGCGCGTAAACGGCACATCATGTTTATTGGCAAACTGATGCGCGATCAGGACATTGACGCGATTCTGGCCTTGCTCGATCAAACTGATGCCTCCACTCGCCAGTACAACGAACGTTTCCATAACCTGGAACGTTGGCGTGACCGCCTGATCGCGGGCGATGACGCCGTGCTGGAGAAATTCGTGCTGGACTACCCGGACGCGGACCGCCAGCAACTGCGCTCCCTGATCCGTCAGGCCCAACACGAACTGGCGCATAACAAGGCGCCGGCCACCAGCCGTAAAATCTTCAAGTACATCCGTGAGCTGGACGAGACTCAACGCGGTCTGCGCTGATCCTCTTCCCCGGGTGGCGGCCTGCGCCACCCGAAGCTCCATCCTTTACGACCCCGTGCCACCCACGGTGATCGCGTCAATTTTCAGGGTTGGTTGGCCTACGCCTACCGGCACCGACTGCCCATCCTTGCCGCACGTGCCCACGCCGCTGTCCAGCGACAGGTCATTACCGACCATCGACACCTTGCTCATGGCTTCCGGCCCGTTACCGATCAGTGTCGCCCCTTTGACCGGCGCAGTAATCTTGCCGTCTTCGATCAAATACGCCTCGCTGGTGGAGAACACAAACTTGCCGCTGGTGATATCCACCTGGCCACCGCCGAGGTTGGCGCAGTAGATGCCACGTTTCACCGAGGCGATGATTTCCGCCGGATCGCTTTGGCCGCCAAGCATGTAGGTGTTGGTCATGCGCGGCATCGGCAGGTGCGCATAGGATTCGCGGCGGCCGTTACCGGTGCGCGCCACACCCATCAGTCGAGCGTTGAGCTTGTCTTGCATATAGCCCTTGAGCACGCCATTTTCGATCAGGGTGGTGCACTCGGTCGGCGTCCCTTCGTCATCGACGCTCAACGAACCCCGGCGACCGGCCAGGGTGCCGTCATCGACAATGGTGCACAGCTTGGATGCAACCATTTCGCCCATGCGCCCACTGTAGGCGGAACTGCCCTTGCGATTAAAGTCGCCCTCCAGGCCGTGGCCCACGGCTTCGTGGAGCAACACACCGGACCAACCCGAGCCCAGCACCACCGGCAAGGTACCGGCGGGCGCCGGAATCGCTTCCAGGTTCACCAGGGCCTGGCGCAGCGCCTCACGGGCATAGCCCATGGCACGGTCGTCAGCGAGGAAGTAACGGTAGTCGGTGCGCCCGCCACCGCCATGGCCACCACGCTCGCGGCGACCGTTCTGCTCGACGATCACACTCACATTGAAACGCACCAGCGGCCGCACATCCGCCGCCAACCCGCCGTCGGTGGAGGCGACGAGGATGCGCTCCCACACGCCAGCCATGCTCACGGTCACTTGCTGGATACGCGAGTCCAGGGCGCGGGTGGCCGCGTCGACACGCTTGAGCAGCTCGACCTTTTCGGCACGGCTGATCACTTCCAAGGGGTTATCCGGCGCGTACAACTGCGTCACGTCCTGGGTGCTGAACGCCTGCACCGTACCGTTCTGGCCGGCACGGGAAATCGAACGTGCCGCACGCGCCGCCAGGCCCAGGGCTTCCAGGGTAATCGCATTACTGTAGGCAAAGCCGGTTTTTTCACCGGATTGCGCACGCACGCCGACGCCCTGGTCAAGGTTGAAACTGCCTTCTTTGACGATGCCGTCTTCCAGCGACCAGGATTCGGAGATCTGCCCCTGGAAATACAGGTCGGCGGCATCGATGCCCGGCCCGGCCAGATCGCCCAGCACGGTTTGCAGACTTTCGATGGTCACGCCACCGGGTGCCAGGAGGTGTTCACTGACTGAGGACAACAACTCGCTCATAGGTTTGGCCTTAAATTCATCGTTCTGAAGCAGGCCGCTACGCGCCCTGCGAGAAAAAGCGCCGATGGCTGACCACCGGCATGCGCGCCCTTATCGACGCCTGTTCACTGCTATCGCGTTCGGCCAGCAACACCGCTTCGCCTTGATCCTGTTGTGCCAGCACCCGCCCCCAAGGGTCGACAATCGCCGCGTGGCCATGGGTTTCCCGTGGGCCTGGGTGCACGCCACCTTGAGCGGCCGCCAGCAGGTAGCACTGGGTTTCGATGGCCCGCGCCCGAATCAGCACATCCCAATGGGCGGCCCCGGTCACCGCCGTAAAGGCCGAGGGCGCGGTAATCAATTCAGCCCCCGCAGCGCGTAATTCGCTATACAGCTCGGGGAAGCGCAAGTCGTAGCACACCGTCAGTCCCAAACGCCCCACTGGCGTATCCGCCACCACCACATTGCTTCCGAAAGCATAGTCGTCGGATTCGCGATAACGACCACGAGCATCCGCGACGTCCACATCAAACAGGTGCAGCTTGTCGTAACGAGCGACAATTTCACCCTGATCATTGATCAGCAGCGAGCAAGCGTTGGACTTGGCGTTGGGTTGGTCCTTGGGCGGCAACGGCAATGTACCGGCCACTACCCATAAGGTGAGGTCACGGGCGGCCTGTTTCAACCATGGCAGGATCGGGCCTTCACCCAGGGCCTCGGCGCGGCCGATATCGGCCACGTCACGGCGACCCATCGCAGCGAAGTTTTCCGGCAGTACCGCGAGTTTCGCGCCACCCGCCGCCGCTTGCTCCAGCAGGCGGCGCGCCTGGGTGAGATTCGCCAGCACGTCACTCTGGCTGACCATTTGGATTACTGCAAAAGACATGGGCCGACACTCCATACAGGGCATGGGGCCATGCTACTCCACAGGCTCTCAGTTTGGCTTTTCAAATGGCTTGTCGAAGGTGATTTTCGGATCCTTCCAGGGGCCCTGTACCTTGTATTGCACACTGGCAAAGCGCGAAACCCGATCACCGATCAGTTTGTCGATCAGGAACAACGCGCCGCCAATAGCTGGTGCACCGACAATCAGCGCCGCGATGGGCAGGTTGTTGGTCACCGGCAAGGTCACCAGCAACTTGGCGTCGACGCGATCAGCCACCAGGTCCAGGGTACCGTTGAGCTCCAGATTGGTAGAGGGCCCGGTCATGGTGATGGGCTCACGGGTCACGAACACGCCATTACTGGCGGCCAGTAAGCCCTTGACCCGGTCGTAACTCAAGCCCTTGCCAAGCAGGTCGGAAAAGTCCAGACGCAAACGCCGGCCAATGGAATTGAAGTTGAGCAGGCCAAACACCCGCAACGCCTGCGCGCCCCCCTCCACTTCGACGAACTGGCCTTTACGGAATGCCGCATCCAGGCTGCCGGAGAAGCGCTTGGGCCCAACCCAGGCCGGCGAACCCGGCCAACGGCCATCCACGTCCAGATGGAAATCTTCGCTGGTCACCGTCGGGGCAAAACCCCAGCCCTTGAGCACATCGGCAATGTTCTTGCCGTCCAGGCGGCCCTTGTACCAACTGCTGCTTGCGCCCGGCGCCCCTTCCCAGCCGCCGGCACCCTTGAGCTGCATGCCCTTGAGGCCCAGGTCGAGGTTATTGAAGGCCATGCCCTTGGCGGTCGGACGGATCCTCAATGACCACGCTCCCACCAGGTCCGGCCCCTGAAAGAGCTGGTCGATGGCGATATCCAGTGCAGGAATGCTCTTGGGGTCGATATCGGCCAGCGGATCGGGCGCGTTTTCGTCCGCCTGTATCGTCGGGTCCACTGCGGGCAATTTTACATAGTTGAGATTGACCGCAATCGGCGCACCCTTGGCGTCGGGCAGATTCACCGTGCCCTTGGCCTGCTGGCTATCAAATTGCAGACCCCAGGCAGCGGGCTTGCGATCCAGCTGCAAGCTGACCTGGTCAAACTGGGTGCCGAACCCGGTCAACTTGCCCACTTTGAAATCGGCGCCACTGAGCAACTGCTTGGCATTGCCGCCCGGGTCATTCCCCGCGTAGCGATCCACGAGTTTTTTCCATGGGTCGATATCCAGTTCCGACAACACACCACGAATGCGCAGCCCCTTCGCACCGGGCAGCACGGCATCGCCATTGCCGAGGAACAATTCGCCGCGCCCGTCATTAAATTTGTCCGGCGGCGCAGCAAAGGTAAAGTTTGCCAGCTCGCCGTAATCAAACCAGTAACGGCGCTCAGCCCCCTGCAAGGTCATGCGGAAGGTGCTGTCGCGCCCCTGGCTGGCCGGCATGCCGAATGGCGCCGGCAAGTCCACGGCGACGCCCTTGAGATTGGAGTTGACCATCAACTGGCTGTCTGCGCCGTCCAGGATGACTTGTAACTGGTAGGGGATATCCCCGGACACCGGCAGTGGCTGGCTGACGTTCAACCAATCCGTGAGGCGCTTGACCGTTACCTGGCCGTTGGCGGTCACGCGGGTGCTGATATCGCCCGGCTTGCCTTCGGCAAAAATCTGCGCAGTGATCGGCCGGTCGAAGGCCTGGGCCGAGATGTTCTGCCCGCTCAGGCCCTTGGCACTGTCAAAACGGAAATTGCCTTTGAGCTGGGTCAGGTCCAGGGTCGGCTCGGCCAATTGCAAGCGCGCCTTGTCAGTCTTGAAGTCAACCACGATCTTGGGCTCGGTGCCCTTGGCCAGGGGCACGTCCAGGTCCAGGCTGCCCTGCAGGCCGCCCTCGCCTTTCCAGCCAGCGAACGTGGACGCGGTGCCAATGGGCGCTTCCTGGAGAATTTTCAAGCCATCGCCCAAGCCGCCGGAGAACCCGCCGGTGAGCAGCAGGTGGCTGTCCTGGCCGGCCGGCGCGTGGGGAATGTTGACGTAGACGTCCTTAACCTGGGTATCGAGCAACTGGCCCTTGCTTGCCAGGATGCGCACACCGCTTTCCTCGACGAAGACTTCACCGTTGACCTTGTTAACATGGGGCCAACCCGGCTGGAAGGCCAGCTCGGCATCATGCACCTTGAAGAACAGACTGATGTTGCGCGACGCCGGCAGCGCGTCGTGGTTCAGGGAGCCTTGATACTGGAAGAACCCTTCATCCACGGCGCCCTTGAGGATTGCCGTACGCAGCCACTCATCCAGCGCCGGGCTCAACACGGCGGGCAGGTACTTGGGGGTGAAACGGCCATCGCCATCGACCATCCCGACCCGCAGGTCCATGTAGTCTTCCTGGCTATGATCGAAGTGCAGGCGGATCAGGAAGTCTGCAGCAACCTTGCCCTCCTCCCCCAGCACCTTGATATACGGGGCAATCAGGGTGAAACCCTGTTTATCCAGTTTCCAGGTCAGGCGTGCATTGGCCTGGATGTACTGCCAGGGCTTGGCGAAGATCGGGTCCAGGTGCAGGGAAAAGTCCTTGCTGTCCATGCGCAGCTCGCCATGGCCCAGGTCGCCACTGATGCTGCCAGACACATTGCGCGCGGCCGGCGCGCCGAAATACGCGTCGAAGCCTACACGCTCAAGGTTTGCGGCAAAACTGACTTTCTGGTCGGTGGTGTCCTGGGGTCTGAAGTCCACCAGCACATTGCGCAGCAGGCCCGTGGCCTTCAAGTGCTCGACGGTCTTGGCAAAGCCTTCCGGCAACGGCGCCAAGGCATTGAGCAGTGGCGTGATGGGTGTCAGGTCGAGACGATCGGCCTGCAGGTTCCACACTTCCTGAGCCTTATCGGTCGCCAGGCTCTGCTGTAATTGAAGGCGCGACTCCCAGCGGGTCTCACCGATAGTCATCGCCAGCGAGTCAAACAGCACCTTGAGGCCGCTGTCGCTGCGTTGCAGGTAGGCGGTCAGGGCCAGGTTTTCCAGATGCACAGGCTTGCGGTCGGCGTAGCTGCCCTTCACTTGCGGGGAATTGAGGCGCACCGCAGCGCTTTGCACGGTGCCTTTGGCCCAACTGAGCCAAAACTCGCCACCGGCCCTGAACTGGGTGAGCTTCCATTGCCGGGTCAGTTTGGCGGGAATCCACTTGGCCCAGTCGCTTTGCGGCAGGCTCAGGTAGGCATCGACCTCGGCGTCTTTCCATTGGCTGGCGCGGATGCGGCTACGCAGGCTGACAGCAAGCGGTTGGCCGTCGGGCAGGGTCAGGCGTGCATCCAGGCGCTGTTGGCTCATGCCGGTGTGCAAGCTCAGGCCCACGTACGTTACGGTCACTGGTGCCTGGTCGAAGGGTTGCAAGGTGACCTGGCTGTCCAGCACCGACACGCGCTTGACCATTTGCATGCGCGTCAGCAACTGCTGCGGGTCCAGCGGCTGATCGTCCTGCACCGGCAAGCCTTGCAGCGTCCAGCGCCCACCCTTGTCTTCCTTGACGCTCAGTTGCAGGCCACTGACTTCCAGGTGGGCGAGACGCACTTGGCGAGCCATCAGGCTGGCCCACATATCCGGCACCACTTCCACCTGGTCAAGGCGCAAGGCATTGCTGCCCTCGCCAACCATGACATCGTGGGCCAGCAATACCGGGGCAAACCCGCTCCAGCGGCCTTCAAGGCTGCCGATATGCAAAGGCGTCTGCACGGCAGTCTGGGCCTTGGCTTCGATTTCGGCGCGGTATTCAGCCACCAGAGGGGTCAATTCACGCCCCAGGCTCACGTATACCGCCGCCAATACCAGCAGCAACGCGCACAGGCCCAGGCTCCAGCGGGTCAAAGCGGCAAAAAAGCGTATCAGACGCTCCATGTCAGGCGACCCTCAAAAAACAGTTGGCGGACGGCAGATCAAGGTCTGCCGGTCTCGGATAAAACACGCAATTGGGGATCAGAGCAGCACCACGTCGTATTGTTCCTGGGAATACATGGTTTCAACCTGGAAGCGAATCGTGCGACCGATAAAACTTTCCAGCTCGGCAACGTTGCCGGACTCTTCGTCCAGCAGGCGATCGACCACTTTCTGGTTGGCAAGCACTCTATAACCTTCAGCCTGGTAGGCGCGCGCCTCGCGCAGGATTTCGCGGAAAATCTCGTAGCAAACGGTTTCCGGCGTCTTCAACTTACCGCGGCCCTGGCAGCTGCTGCACGGCTCGCACAGCACCTGCTCCAGGCTTTCGCGGGTGCGCTTGCGGGTCATTTGCACCAGGCCCAACTCAGTGATGCCGATGATGTTGGTCTTGGCGTGATCGCGCTCCAGCTGCTTCTCGAGGGTACGCAGCACCTGGCGCTGGTGCTCTTCATCTTCCATGTCGATGAAGTCGATGATGATGATGCCCCCGAGGTTGCGCAGGCGCAGCTGGCGAGCGATAGCGGTGGCGGCTTCAAGATTGGTCTTGAAGATGGTCTCTTCAAGGTTGCGATGGCCTACGAATGCACCAGTGTTGACGTCGATGGTGGTCATGGCCTCGGCCGGGTCCACCACCAGATAGCCGCCGGACTTGAGCGGCACTTTGCGCTCCAGGGCTTTCTGGATTTCGTCTTCGACGCCATACAGGTCGAAGATCGGCCGCTCGCCGGGGTAATGCTCCAGGCGGTCGGCAATTTCCGGCATCAGCTCGGCAACAAATTGTGTAGTGCGCTGGAAGGTTTCCCGCGAGTCGATGCGGATTTTCTCAATCTTCGGGCTGACCAGGTCACGCAGCGTGCGCAGCGCCAGGCCGAGATCTTCATAAATCACGCTGGGAGCGCCGATGGTCTTGATCTGTGCGTCGATCTGGTCCCACAGGCGCCGCAGGTAGCGGATATCCATAAGGATTTCATCAGCTCCGGCGCCCTCGGCGGCGGTGCGCAGGATAAAACCACCCGCTTCTTTGATGCCCTCAGCGGCGACGCAATCGCTGACCACCTTTTTGAGTCGGTCGCGCTCGGCTTCGTCTTCGATCTTCAGGGAAATGCCCACATGGGCGGTGCGCGGCATGTACACCAGGTAGCGCGATGGAATCGACAGCTGAGTGGTCAAGCGTGCGCCCTTGGAACCGATGGGGTCCTTGGTGACTTGCACCACCAGGCTCTGCCCTTCATGCACCAGGGCACTGATGCTCTCCACTGCCGGGCCTTCACGCAGGGAAATTTCCGAAGCATGGATGAATGCTGCACGGTCCAGGCCGATATCGACGAATGCCGCCTGCATGCCCGGCAATACGCGCACCACCTTGCCTTTATAGATATTGCCGACGATCCCGCGCTTCTGGGTGCGCTCGACATGCACTTCTTGCAGAACACCGTTCTCTACCACCGCCACGCGCGATTCCATCGGCGTGATATTGATCAGAATCTCTTCACTCATGGCTGGGTCTCGTTCAGGCGTTTTCACAATAGTGACCGGTCGCTCAAGGCTTGGCGCTGGAATACGGCGTTCAGCGCACGGTAAGGTTTTGCCAACAGGGTATGCCGAATTGGGCGAGCAGTTGCGCGGTTTCGCACACCGGCAGGCCAACCACCGCAGAATAACTGCCATTGAGGCCGGCAACGAACACCGAACCCAGGCCCTGGATAGCATAGCCGCCGGCCTTGTCCTGGGGTTCGCCACTGTGCCAGTAGGTTGTAGCCTCTTCGACAGAAACCTGGCGAAAACGTACAAGACTGCTTACATATCGGGTTTCGCAGCGCTGGCCGTCGGTGAGGGCAATCGCAGTGAGCACTTCATGCTCGCGGCCGGAAAGGGCCATCAGCATTGCCAGCGCATCGGCCTGGTCCACGGGTTTGCCCAGGATCTGGCCGTCAATAATCACCGCCGTATCGGCGCCCAATACGCAGGCGCCCGAGGGTTGCCCAAGCGCAACAAAACCCGCCGTTGCCTTGCCGCGCGCAAGACGCTCGACATAGGTAACGGCGGGTTCGTGGGTAAGAGGCGTTTCATCAATAGCGGCGCTGACCACGGTGAAAGGCACACCGATCTGGTTCAACAGCTCACGTCGCCGCGGGGAACCCGAGGCCAGATAAAGCGAATTCATTGCAGCCTCTCCCTGTGGGGTTTGATAACCAGGCAGAGCCTCGCAACCATTCAATTGATTTTATAGCGACGGCGCAGCCCACGCAGGCCAAAACTGATCCAGGGCCACAGCAATGCGCTGACCAGGGCCGGTAAGACCAACGCCAGGGTCGGCTGGCGATTGCCGGTCAAGGCACTGAGCCACAACTGGACCAACTGCGCCAGGCCGAAGATCACCAGGATCACCAGGCACTGCTGCCACATCGGGAACATGCGCAAGCGCTGCTGCAACGACAGCACCAGGAAGGTAATCAGGGTCAGGATCAACGCGTTCTGGCCCAGCAAGGTGCCATAGAGCACATCCTCCGCCAAGCCCAGGCACATCGCCGTGACCATGCCCACCTTGTGCGGCAGGTTCAGCGACCAGAACGCCAACAGCAAGGCCAGCCAGAGCGGGCGCAGGATTTCCATGAATTGCGGCAGTGGCGAAACGCTGAGTAACAGGCCAATGGCGAAGGTCAGCCAGACGATCCAGCCATTACGCGAATGAGTACTAGCCATTATTCCTCCCTCTGCCGTGTGGGGGCCGCAGTGGCGGTTGGCGTCGTGGCCGGCGGTTTAGACGCAGCCGGCTTGGCTGGGCGAGCGTTATGCGTAGCCGGTTTGGCCGGCGTTGCCACAGGCGCCGCCGCTGCGGGTACGGTAGCAGGGGCTGGCGGGCCGACGAACGCCGGTTTCGGCACCGTGGCCGGCACGACCGGCACAGTGCCGTTCTGCTTGTCTTCCGCCTCCTGGGCTTGGGCGGCGTCGTTGGCGCGCTCTTCCGGGGTACGGTTGTCGCTGAACACCAGCAGCAGGTAGCGGCTGCGATTGAGCGCGGCAGTCGGCACGGCCCGCACAATAGCGAACGGCTGGCCGGAATCGTGGATCACTTCCTTGACCGTCGCCACCGGGTAGCCGGCCGGGAAACGCTGGCCCAGGCCGGAGCTGACCAGCAGATCGCCTTCCTTGATATCCGCGGTGTCGGCTACATGGCGCAATTCCAGGCGTTCCGGGTTACCGGTGCCGCTGGCAATCGCACGCAAACCGTTGCGGTTGACCTGCACTGGAATGCTGTGGGTCGTGTCGGTCAGCAGCAATACCCGCGAGGTGTAGGGCATCAACTCCACCACCTGGCCCATCAGGCCACGGGCGTCGAGCACCGGCTGGCCGAGGACCACGCCGTCGCGTTCACCCTTGTTGATGATGATGCGATGGGTAAAGGGGTTGGGGTCCATGCCGATCAACTCGGCCACTTCGACCTTTTCGTTGACCAGTGCCGAAGAGTTGAGCAACTCGCGCAGCCGAACGTTCTGCTCGGTGAGGGCCGCCAGCTTTTGCATGCGCCCCTGCAGCAGCAGGTTTTCAGTCTTGAGTTTTTCGTTCTCGGCAACCAGCTCGGTGCGGCTGCCGAATTGGCTGGCCACGCCCTGGTAGAGACGTTGCGGCAGGTCGGTGATCCAGTAGGTCTGCATCAACACCAGCGACATCTGGCTACGCACAGGCTTGAGCAGTGCAAAGCGGGCATCGACCACCATCAGCGCGACCGAAAGCACGACCAGCACCAGTAAGCGCACGCCCAATGAGGGGCCTTTGGCGAAAAGCGGTTTAATAGGCCGCTCCTCCCAGGCAAATGTTCTCTTTATTCATACGGCATCAAACCGGCCTGGATGCAGATTGAAGAAGATAAACGCCAACAGGCAGCACTGCAAAGTGCTGCCTGCCGACCATGCATGAACCTTCCAGGTGTCTTATTCGCTGGAAAGCAGGTCCATGGTGTGTTTATCCATCATTTCCAGTGCACGACCACCGCCGCGGGCAACGCAGGTCAGCGGGTCTTCAGCGACGATCACCGGCAGGCCGGTTTCCTGGGCCAGCAACTTGTCGAGGTCGCGCAGCAAGGCGCCACCACCGGTCAGCACCAGGCCACGCTCGGCTATATCCGACGCCAGCTCCGGCGGCGATTGCTCCAGGGCGCTCTTCACGGCCTGAACGATGGTGGCCAGGGACTCCTGCAGAGCCTCCAGCACTTCGTTGGAGTTCAGGGTGAAGGCACGTGGAACGCCTTCGGCCAGGTTGCGACCGCGAACATCGACTTCGCGAACTTCGCCGCCCGGGTAAGCGGTGCCGATTTCCTGCTTGATGCGCTCGGCGGTGGATTCGCCGATCAGGCTGCCGTAGTTACGACGCACATAGGTGATGATCGCTTCGTCGAAGCGGTCGCCGCCGACGCGTACGGATTCGGCATACACCACACCATTCAGGGAAATCAGGGCGATTTCGGTCGTACCACCACCGATATCCACCACCATCGAGCCGCGGGCTTCTTCAACCGGCAGGCCGGCACCGATCGCGGCCGCCATCGGCTCTTCGATCAGGAACACTTCGCGGGCACCGGCACCAAGGGCCGACTCACGGATGGCACGACGCTCCACCTGGGTGGACTTGCACGGGACGCAGATCAGCACACGAGGGCTGGGCTGAAGGAAACTGTTTTCGTGAACCTTGTTGATGAAGTACTGCAGCATCTTCTCGCAGACGCTGAAATCGGCGATCACGCCATCCTTCATCGGACGAATGGCAGCAATATTGCCTGGTGTACGGCCGAGCATGCGCTTGGCCTCGGTGCCAACGGCAACGACACTTTTCTGATTACCATGGGTCCGAATGGCCACAACCGATGGCTCATTCAGGACGATACCGCGCTCGCGCACGTAAATAAGGGTGTTGGCAGTGCCCAGGTCAATGGAAAGATCGCTGGAAAACATGCCACGCAGTTTCTTGAACATGGGAAAGGGACCCTAGGCAACGCGTGGGTAAAAAAGTGCGGCAAACTCTAACAACGACAGGGATTTTGGGCAAGGCGCCAATGTGCTAAATTGGCCGACTTTCTGTGCACCAACCCCCACAATCGCGGCCTTATGACCGTAGAAATGCGGTAGTGTTCCGACAATCTAACACACGGACGCCCTCCGTTCTGTTTTCCACTGGAGAATCCCATGGCGCTTGAACGCTCCGACGTGGAAAAAATCGCACATCTGGCCTCGCTTGGCCTGAATGATGCCGATCTTCCACAGACCACCGCAGCCCTGAACAGCATCCTCGGGCTGGTCGACCAAATGCAGGCCGTGAATACCGACGGCATCGAGCCCCTGGCTCACCCACTGGAAGCCAGCCAGCGCCTGCGCGCAGACGTCGTGACCGAGCAAAATAATCGCGAGGCCTACCAGTCCATCGCGCCAGCGGTCGAAAACGGCCTGTACCTGGTTCCGAAAGTCATCGACTAAAGGGAAAGAGCCTTTCATGCATCACATGACTCTGGCCGAGATCGCCCGCGGTCTCGCCGACAAAACGTTTTCTTCCGAAGAACTGACCCAGACCCTGCTGGCGCGTATCGCCGAGCACGATCCCAAGGTCAATAGCTTCATCAGCCTCACCGAGGAGCTGGCATTGAGCCAGGCCAAGGCCGCCGACGCCCGTCGCGCCAACGGTGAAAATGGCGCGCTGCTGGGCGCTCCGATCGCCCACAAGGACCTGTTCTGCACCCAGGGCATTCGCACCAGTTGCGGCTCGAAGATGCTCGACAACTTCAAGGCACCCTACGATGCCACCGTAGTGTCCAAGCTGGCCGCCGCCGGGGCCGTGACCCTGGGCAAGACCAACATGGACGAGTTCGCCATGGGTTCTGCCAACGAGTCGAGCTACTACGGCGCGGTGAAAAACCCGTGGAACCTGGAACATGTGCCGGGTGGCTCGTCCGGTGGTTCGGCCGCGGCCGTTGCCGCGCGCTTCCTCCCGGCTGCCACCGCTACCGACACCGGTGGCTCGATCCGCCAGCCGGCGGCCTTCACCAACCTCACCGGCCTGAAGCCGACCTACGGTCGCGTTTCCCGCTGGGGCATGATCGCCTACGCTTCCAGCCTGGATCAGGGCGGCCCGTTGGCACGCACTGCCGAAGACTGCGCGATATTGTTACAAGGCATGGCAGGCTTCGATAAACAGGACTCCACCAGCATCGACGAGCCGGTGCCGGACTACAGCGCCAGCCTGAACACCTCGATCAAGGGCCTGCGCATTGGCGTGCCGAAAGAGTATTTCAGCGCCGGCCTCGACCCACGCATCGCCGACCTGGTGCAAAACAGCATCAAGGAACTGGAAACGCTCGGCGCGGTGATCAAGGAAATCAGCCTGCCGAACAACCAGCACGCGATTCCCGCTTACTACGTGATCGCGCCGGCAGAAGCTTCCTCCAACCTGTCGCGCTTCGACGGCGTGCGCTTCGGCTACCGCTGCGAAAACCCGAAAGACCTCACCGACCTGTACAAACGCTCCCGTGGCGAAGGCTTCGGCAGTGAAGTCCAGCGCCGGATCATGGTCGGTGCCTACGCCCTGTCGGCTGGCTACTACGACGCGTACTACCTCAAGGCGCAAAAGATCCGTCGCCTGATCAAGAACGACTTCATGGCTGCCTTTGAAGAAGTCGACGTGATCCTCGGCCCAACCACGCCAAACCCGGCCTGGAAGATCGGCGCCAAGACCGGCGACCCGATCGCCGAGTACCTGGAAGACCTCTACACCATCACCGCCAACCTCGCGGGCTTGCCGGGCTTGTCCATGCCCGCCGGTTTCGTCGATGGCCTGCCGGTCGGCGTGCAATTGCTCGCCCCGTATTTCCAGGAAGGCCGCCTGCTCAATGTGGCGCACCAGTACCAGTTGCACACCGACTGGCACACCCGCACCCCTACCGGCTTCTGAGGAGAACACTATGCAATGGGAAGTTGTGATCGGGCTGGAGATTCATACCCAGCTCGCCACTCAATCGAAGATTTTCTCCGGTAGCGCCACCACGTTCGGGTCCGAGCCCAACACGCAGGCCAGCCTGGTCGACCTGGGCATGCCCGGCGTGCTGCCGGTGCTGAACCAGGAAGCGGTGCGCATGGCCGTGATGTTCGGCTTGGCGATTGACGCCGAGATCGGCCAGCACAACGTGTTCGCGCGCAAGAACTACTTCTACCCGGACCTGCCCAAGGGCTACCAGATCAGCCAGATGGAGTTGCCGATTGTCGGCAAGGGCCACCTGGACATCGCACTGGAAGACGGCACCATCAAGCGCGTCGGCGTAACCCGTGCCCACTTGGAAGAAGACGCCGGCAAGAGCCTGCACGAAGAATTCCCGGGCGCCACCGGTATCGACCTGAACCGCGCCGGCACGCCATTGCTGGAGATCGTCTCCGAGCCAGACATGCGCAGCGCCAAGGAAGCCGTGGCTTACGTCAAGACCATCCATGCGCTGGTGCGCTACCTGGGCATCTGCGACGGCAACATGGCCGAAGGCTCGCTGCGCTGCGATTGCAACGTGTCGATCCGGCCAAAGGGCCAGGTCGAGTTCGGCACCCGCTGCGAGATCAAGAACGTCAACTCGTTCCGTTTCATCGAGAAGGCGATCAACAGCGAAGTGCGTCGCCAGATCGAACTGATCGAGGACGGCGGTAAGGTGATCCAGCAAACTCGCCTGTACGATCCGAACAAAGACGAAACCCGCGCCATGCGCAGCAAAGAGGAAGCCAACGACTACCGTTACTTCCCCGATCCAGACCTGTTGCCGGTGGTGCTCGAGGATTCGTTCCTCAATGACATCCGCGCCACTCTGCCGGAACTGCCACAGCAAAAACGCGAGCGCTTCCAGGCACAGTTCGGCCTGTCGATCTACGATGCAAGCGTACTGGCTTCCAGCCGTGAGCAAGCCAACTACTTCGAGAAAGTCGTAGGCATTGCCGGCGACGCCAAGCTGGCGGCCAACTGGGTGATGGTTGAGCTGGGCAGCCTGTTGAACAAACAGGGCCTGGAAATCGACGAAGCACCGGTCACTGCCGAACAACTGGGCGGCATGCTGCTGCGCATCAAGGACAACACCATCTCCGGCAAGATCGCCAAGACCGTGTTCGAAGCCATGGCCGCAGGTGAAGGCAGCGCCGACGAGATCATCGACAAGCGCGGCCTCAAGCAAGTCACCGACAGCGGCGCCATCTCGGCCGTGCTTGATGAGATGCTCGCGGCGAATGCCGAACAGGTCGAGCAATACCGCGCTGCAGACGAAGCCAAGCGCGGCAAGATGTTCGGTTTCTTTGTCGGCCAGGCGATGAAAGCCTCCAAAGGCAAGGCCAACCCGCAACAGGTCAACGAACTGCTCAAAAGCAAGCTCGAAGGCTGATAGCCGTGAAATGGTTGGAGCAGACTTCAAGGTCTGGCTCCAACCTGTGTGGGAGGGGGCTTGCTCCCGATGAGGGCGTTTCAGTCAACGCATGTGTTGACTGCTTCACCGCTATCGGGAGCAAGCCCCCTCCCACATAAGCCCCCTCTCCACATTTTTTATTGGGGATTTCCTGACAATGAAGCGTCTACTCGGCCTCCTGGCCCTGTCCTCCCTGCTGGCCGGTTGCGCCAGCGGCCTCATCGACCCCAAAGGCTACGACGAAACCGGCACCGCCTCCTATTACGGTGCCAAGCACCATGGCAAGCGAACCGCCAGCGGTGAACCTTTCAACCAGAACGCCCTGACCGCCGCCCACAGGCGCCTGCCCTTCGGCACCCAGGTCAAGGTGACCAATCTCGACAACGACCGATCGGTGGTGGTGCGCATCAATGACCGCGGCCCGCATACCCGCGGGCGCCTGATCGACCTTTCCCGCAAGGCTGCCGAGCAACTGCGTATGCTGGGCAGCGGTACCGCACGGGTTCGCGTGCAAGCCCTGAACAACTGACGAGGCAGCCTTGAGCATTTTCGCGTTGAACGCCCTTTCGCCCTGGAGCCTGCTCGAACTGGTTGGCGGCCTGTTGCTGCTGATCGCCGGCGCTGAAATCCTGGTACGCGCCGCCGTGCGCCTGGCGGCCAGCCTCAAGGTGCGGCCGCTGATCATCGGCTTGAGCATCGTCGCCTTCGGCAGCAGCGCACCGCAGATGACCGTCAGCCTGCAGGCCACATTGGCCGGCAATACCGACATTGCCGTAGGCAGTGTGATTGGCAGCAGCATCTTCAATATCCTCGTCACCCTGGGCCTGTCGGCGCTGATCATTCCCTTGCGCGTATCGCGGCAACTGGTGCGCGTGGATATCCCGGTGATGATCTTCGCCGGCCTGCTGGTGTTTATCCTGGCGGCCAACGAAATGCTCACGCCATTGGATGGCGGCGTATTGCTGGTGGCGCTGTTGGCCTACCTGGGCGTGCTGCATTACCAGACGCGCCATTCGCGCCGTCCGCGAAGCCTGGACACCGTCACCAAGGCACCCTGGCTGAGCAGTGTGTTGCTGATGTTCGGCGGGCTGCTGATATTGGTATTGGCCGGGCATCTGCTACTCGGCGCAGCGGTGGACGTGGCGGGCGACCTGGGCTTGTCGGAGCGGGTCATCGGCCTGACGCTGATTGGCGTGGGCACCTCGCTGCCCTGCCTCGCCACGTCACTGATCGCCGCGTTGCGGGGCGAACGGGAAATTGCGGTGGGCAACGTGATCGGCAGTAACCTGTTCAACCTGCTGGGGGTGCTGGGCTTTACCGCGCTGGTGGCGCCGTCGCCGCTGTCGGTATCCCCCAATGCCTTGGATTTTGATTTGCCGGTCATGCTCGGCGCCATCATCCTGTGCCTGCCGGTGTTCTATACCGGCTACCGGGTGACGCGTATCGAAGGGCTGGTGCTGCTGGGGCTATATCTGGCGTACGGCCTGCATGTGATGGCCTTCACCACCGGCATGCCCCTGGCCAACAAGCTTGAACAGCTGATGTTGTATTACGTCCTGCCGGCGTTGGTGATTTTGCTGTTGCTTACCTCACTGCGCGCCTGGCATCGCCAACACAAGAGGGAATCGCAATGAACGATCAGAAAAGGCCAGGAGTTGAAGTGCGTCGCCAAGTCATGGGCGATGTGTTCGTCGACCGCGCCCTGGGCAATGCCACAGCGTTCACCCAGCCGCTGCAGGATTTCGTCAACGAGCACGCGTGGGGCAGCGTATGGAACCGCGAAGGCTTACCGCTCAAGACCCGCAGCCTTATAACCCTCGCCGCCCTGACCGCCCTCAAGTGCCCACAGGAACTCAAGGGCCACGTGCGCGGTGCCTTGAACAATGGCTGCACGGTCGAAGAGATACGCGAAGCGCTGCTGCATTGCGCGGTGTATGCGGGGGTGCCGGCGGCGATTGACGCGTTTCGGGCCGCGCAGGAAGTGATCGACAGCTACCAGAAAGACGCCTAGATCCAGCCACCTGCCTGCAACACGAAGATCCCGATATTGGTGGTCACCGCCGCCATCAGTGTGGTGATCACAATGATCGCCGCCGCCAGCTCATGATTGCCTTGCGCCGCCCTGGCCATTACGAAGCTCGCGGCGGCAGTCGGCGCGCCGAAGTACAGGAACAGGATCCCCAGCTCCGGCCCGCGGAACCCCAATAGCCAGGCGCCCAGGGTCGCGATTACCGGCAGCCAGACCATCTTCATCAAGCTTGCGCTCAGCGCCATGTTGCCGCTTTTGCGCAATGCCGCCAGGGACAAGGTGCCGCCGATGCAGATCAACGCCAACGGCAACGTGGTGTCGGCCAGATACTGCATGGACTTTTCCAGCCAGCCGGGCAGGCCGATCTGCAAGTAAGCGAACGGCGCGGCGACGATCACGCTGATGATCAGCGGGTTGGCCACCACGCTCTTGAAGATGCTCCATGGGTCGGACTTGATCACCGGGCTGTACACCGCCAACACAATGGTCGACAGCGTGTTGTAGAACAGGATCACCAGCGCCGCGAGGATCGCGCCGAGGGAGATACCGTAGTCGCCGTACATGCTGGCCGCCAGCGCCAGGCCGATCACGCCGTTGTTGCCACGAAATGCGCCTTGGGTATAGATCCCACGGTCTTCGCGCTTGCAGCGAAAGATCGCCCAGCCCCAGGCCAGGGCGAAGCTCAGCAGTGTGGCGATTGAAAAGTAGATGAGCAAACCCGGCTTGAGCGCCGCGTGCAGGTCGGCATGCAGGATGCCCAGGAACAACAGCGCCGGCATGGTGACGTTGAACACCAGCGACGAAGCGGTATGGATAAAGTTGTCGTTAATCCATTGGATGCGCTTGAGCAGCACACCGAGGAACAGCATGGCGAACACCGGCGCGGTGATGGTGAGGGTGGTGAGGAAAATTGCCAGCATGCCGGGGAGAACCTTGGTGGGCGTCGGTAGGTGGCTAATGATAAGCCATGCAGCCCGTGTCGTCTGGTCTACCGCAATCGGGGGCAAGCCCCCTTCCCACCTCGACCGCGTTCACCCGATCGAATGTGGGAGGGGGCTTGCCCCCGATGCAGGCGCCTCGGTCTCAGGTAATAGGCGCCGGGTTGAACAGGGTAATGTCGTTATGCAGTTTGTGATGCTCCGCCCACGTCTGCTTCCTGCCACTGGCCACATCCAGGTAGAAGTGGAACAACTCCCAGCCCAGTTCTTCGATACTCGCACGCCCGGTAGCAATGCGCCCGGCATCGATATCGATCAGGTCCGGCCAACGCTGGGCCAGCTCGGTACGGGTCGAGACCTTTACCACCGGCGCCATCGCCAACCCATAGGGCGTGCCGCGCCCGGTTGTGAACACATGCAGGTTCATCCCGGCCGCCAGTTGCAAGGTGCCGCACACGAAATCACTGGCAGGTGTAGCGCAGAAGATCAGCCCTTTGCCCTTGAAGCGCTCACCCGGGCCGAGCACGCCATTGATCGCGCTGCTGCCGGATTTGACGATGGAGCCCAAGGACTTCTCGACGATATTCGACAGCCCACCCTTCTTGTTCCCCGGTGTGGTATTGGCGCTGCGATCGGCTTCGCCCTTGGCCAGGTAACGATCGTACCAGTCCATTTCCCTGACCAGCTCGCGGGCGACGTCCTCGTTTTGCGCGCGTGACGTGAGCAGGTAGATCGCATCACGCACCTCCGTCACTTCGGAAAACATTACCGTCGCCCCAGCCCGCAGCAGCAGGTCAGAGGCATACCCCAGCGCCGGATTGGCGGTGATGCCGGAAAACGCATCACTACCGCCGCACTGCATGCCCAGGATCAACTCGGAGGCCGGTACGGTTTCCCGGCGACGCTGGTCGAGTTTTTTCAAGCGCACTTCGGCCAGTTCCATGATCTGTTCGATCATTTCGGTAAAACCGTGGCTGGAGTCCTGCAAGCGGTACAGCCATGGCTCGCTCAGGTCCACGGAGCTGTCGTTGTCGTGCATCACCTGCCCGGCCTGCAATTTCTCGCAGCCCAGGCTGATCACCAAGGCTTCGCCGCCCAGGTTCGGGTTACGTGCCAGGTTGCGCACCGTACGGATCGGGATATAGGCGTCCGTCGCCGTAATCGCCACGCCGCAGCCGTAGCTATGGGTCAGAGCTACTACATCATCAACATGCGGGTATTTGGGCAGCAACTCATCCTTGATGCGCTTGACCGCATGGTCCAGCACACCGGTAACGCACTGCACGGTGGTGGTGATGCCGAGGATATTGCGCGTGCCCACCGTGCCATCGGCATTGCGATAGCCCTCGAAGGTAAACCCCTCCAACGGTGCCTGGGTTTCAGGCACCTCGGTGGACAGCGGCAAACTGTCCAGGGGTGGCGCGGTCGGCATGCGCAGCTGATCCTCCTGCACCCAACTGCCACGGGGTATTGGCGCCAAGGCATAACCGATGGTCTGGCCGTAGCGAATGATCCGGCCGCCCTCGGGGATATCTTCCAGGGTCACCTTGTGGCTCTGGGGAATAAAATCCACGGTGACCAGGCCGTCGGGAAATTCAGTGCCCGCCGGCACGCCCTGGTCGTTCACCACGATCACTACGTTGTCGCGCTCGTGCAAACGGATGGAGCGCGGCGAGTCGGCATGTTCAATCAACTGCATCACACGAACCTCAGGAATGCGCTTGGGAAAGGTTGGTCAACTCCGGGCCTTTGGTGGGCGGCTCCTTGAGCACCACGCGCTTGATCGGGCCGACAATCACCAGATAGCTGAACACCGCCACCAGGGCATTGGCGCCAACGAACACCAGGGCCCACTTGAACGAGCCGGTGGTGCTGATGATGTAGCCGATCACGATCGGCGTGGTAATGGAGGCCAGGTTACCGAAGGTGTTGAACAAGCCGCCACTGAGGCCGGCGATCTGTTTCGGCGAGGTGTCGGACACCACCGCCCAACCCAATGCGCCAACGCCTTTACCGAAGAAGGCCAGCGCCATGAAGCCCACCACCATCCATTCGATGTCCACGTAGTTGCACGCCACGATGCTGCTGGAAATCAGCAGGCCGCCAATGATCGGCGCCTTGCGGGCAAAGGTCAGGGAGTGGCCCTTGCGCAGCAGGTAATCGGAAATCACCCCGCCAAGCACCCCGCCGATAAAGCCGCAGATCGCCGGCAACGAGGCAATGAAACCGGCCTTGAGAATGGTCATGCCACGGTCCTGCACCAGGTACACCGGGAACCAGGTGAGGAAGAAATAGGTGATGCCGTTGATGCAGTACTGGCCCAGGTACACACCGAGCATCATGCGGTTGGTCAGCAGTTGACGGATGTAATCCCACTTCGGCCCGTCGGTTTTCTTGCCCTTTCCTTTGTCCTGGTCCATGTCGACCATCGCGCCATTGGCGGCGATGTGATTGAACTCGGCCTCGTTGATCATCGGGTGCTGGCGCGGGCTGTGGATAACTTTCAGCCAGATCAACGAGAACACGATGCCGATCACGCCCATCACGATAAACACATGCTGCCAGCCAAAGCGGTAGACGATCCAACCCATCAATGGCGCGAACAACACCGTGGCGAAGTACTGCGCCGAATTGAAGATCGCCGATGCAGTGCCGCGTTCAGCCGTCGGAAACCACGCCGCAACAATGCGGGCATTTCCCGGAAACGAGGGTGCCTCGGCCAGGCCCACCATAAAGCGCAGCATAAACAGCGCGACCACGGCGGTGGAGACACCGAACTCACCGACATAGCCTTGCAGCACGGTGAACAAGGACCAGGTGAAAATGCTCAGGGCATAGATTTTTTTCGAACCGAAGCGATCGAGCAACCAGCCGCCGGGGATTTGCCCGGCAACGTAGGCCCAACCGAAAGCGGAAAAGATATAACCGAGGGTGACCGCGTCGATGCCGAGGTCTTTTTGCAGGCTGGAACCGGCGATGGCGATGGTGGCCCGGTCGGCGTAGTTGATCGTGGTCACCAGGAACAGCATGAGCAGGATCAAATAGCGGACATGGGTCGGCTTGGTCGCTTGCATGTAGAAGTACTCCCACTAATTATTTTTTTTGCGGGTAATAGTTATGTCGGTGCCGCCCCCTGTAGGAGCGAGCTTGCTCGCGAAAAACACGCAGGCGCCGCGTGCATCCTGAATGCTCGCGTAATCGTTGACGTTCTTCGCGAGCAAACTCGCTCCGACAGTGAAACGGGTATTACGAACCGATGTAGCTGGTTTTCACCACGGTGTAGAACTCTTGCGCATAGCGACCTTGCTCACGCGAACCGTAGGATGAGCCCTTACGGCCGCCGAACGGAACGTGGTAGTCCACACCCGCGGTCGGCAGGTTGACCATCACCATCCCGGCCTGGGAGTGGCGCTTGAAGTGGTTGGCGTATTTCAGCGAGGTGGTGGCAATCCCCGCCGACAGGCCGAACTCGGTGTCGTTGGCCATGGCCAGTGCCGCTTCGTAGTCCGCCACGCGTACCACGTTGGCCACCGGGCCGAAGATTTCTTCGCGGCTGATACGCATGGCAGCTTCGCTGTCGGCAAACAGTGTCGGCGCCAGGTAATAGCCTTCGGTGTCGCAGGTCACCAGGCCACCGCCACTCACCAGCCGCGCACCTTCGTTTTGGCCGATGTCGATGTATTTCAGGTCCTGGTCCAACTGGGCCTGGGAAACCACCGGGCCGATGTCGGTGCCGCTTTGCAGCGCGTGGCCGACCTTGATCGACTGCATGCGCTCGGCCATGGCCGCCACAAACTGGTCGTGAATACCCGCAGTGACAATCAAACGGCTCGACGCGGTGCAACGCTGGCCGGTGGAGTAAAACGCGCTCTGTACCGACAACTCGACGGCCTGCTTGAGGTCGGCGTCATCGAGAATAATCTGCGGGTTCTTGCCGCCCATTTCCAACTGCACCTTGGCCTGGCGCGATACACAGCTGACGGCGATCTGACGGCCCACGCCGACGGAGCCGGTGAAACTGATGCCATCGACTTTCGGGCTGTTGACCAACACATCACCGACTACACGGCCGCTGCCCATCACTAGGTTGAACACACCGGCCGGGAAACCGGCACGGGAGATGATTTCCGCCAGGGCCCAGGCACAACCCGGCACCAGTTCGGCGGGCTTGATCACCACGCAGTTGCCGTAGGCCAGGGCCGGGGCGATCTTCCAGGCGGGAATGGCAATCGGGAAGTTCCACGGGGTGATCAAGCCGACCACACCAAGGGCTTCACGAGTGACTTCAACGTTGACGCCCGGGCGTACCGACGGCACGTAATCACCCGACAGGCGCAGGCATTCACCGGCGAAGAACTTGAAGATATTGCCGGCCCGGGTCACTTCGCCAATGGCCTCGGGCAGGGTCTTGCCCTCTTCACGGGCCAGCAGGGTGCCGAGCTCTTCACGACGGGCGAGGATTTCGCTGCCGACTTTGTCCAGGGCATCGTGACGCGCCTGGATACCGGAAGTCGACCAGCCCGGGAACGCGGCGCGGGCGGCGTCGATGGCCGCGTTGACTTGGGCCACATCCGCCTTGGCATAGTCGCCAATGACATCGGACACATCCGACGGGTTGATATTGGCGCAGTATTCGGCGCCGGTTACCCATTCGCCATTGATGTAGTTCTCAAAACGCTTTGCTTGGGACACGAATCTTCTCCTGACGCAAAAGGCCGCTGATTGCTCAGCGGCCTTGTGGATAATTTACTGCGGGCCTTGCTTGTCGATCAGCGCGGCCAGGGCTTCGTACTCTTCCGGCAGCAGGTCGGTGAGCGGCGTGCGCACCGGCCCGGCGTCATAACCGACGATTTTCGCACCGGCCTTGACGATGCTCACTGCGTAACCGGCTTTACGGTTGCGGATGTCCAGGTACGGCAGGAAGAAGTCATCGATGATCTTGCCGACGGTGGCGTGATCTTCGCGGGCAATGGCGTGGTAGAAATCCATCGCGGTTTTCGGGATGAAGTTGAACACTGCCGAGGAGTACACCGGAACCCCCAGGGCCTTGTAGGCCGCGGCATAAACCTCTGCAGTCGGCAGGCCGCCGAGGTAGCTGAAACGGTCGCCGAGGCGGCGGCGGATCGACACCATCAACTCGATATCACCCAGGCCATCCTTGTAGCCGATCAGGTTCGGGCAGCGCTCGGCCAGGCGCTCCAGCAGTGGCGCAGTCAGGCGGCAGACATTGCGGTTGTAGACCACTACGCCGATCTTGACCGACTTGCACACCGCTTCAACGTGTGCAGCCACCCCGTCCTGGCTGGCTTCGGTGAGGTAGTGCGGCAGCAGCAGCAAGCCTTTGGCGCCGAGGCGTTCGGCCTCTTGGGCGTACTCGATGGCCTGACGGGTCGCACCGCCCACACCGGCCAGGATCGGCACGCTGGTGGCGCAGGTATCAACGGCGGTTTTGACCACTTGGGAGTATTCGCTCGCGGCGAGGGAGAAAAACTCACCGGTGCCACCCGCTGCGAACAAGGCGGTGGCGCCATACGGGGCCAACCATTCCAGGCGTTTGATATAGCCCGCCTGGTGGAAATCACCCTGGGCAGTGAAATCGGTCACCGGGAAAGACAGCAGACCGTGGGAGAGGATGGACTTCAGTTCTTGTGGATTCATTATTCGAACACCCTGGGCGAAGACTTTCTAACGAAAGGTTGTTGTTGGTTTTGGTGATGTCGTACGTCATCGTACAACCATAAAAAGATTCGTCAACTGCAATTCATCGCTGCTCATCGCAAAGCCGGCACGTTTAACGATGCCACTTGACGTAGGAAATTTCTCCTTTATTCTCAAAATAGCTGTATATACATACAGCCATCAAGGAAGATTCCTACGACATAGCAAGGAGCTAACATGTCAGGTCTAGAACTCGCTGCACCGCAAAAGCAAGCGCCGACCCTACGTTTCGAAGGGGGTGAGCACACCGCCATCGGTGATGAAACCCTTTTACATTTCGCCACGGACGCGCCGGCGATCCCCGCCCACCAAGTCGAACTGCACCTGCCCAACGGGCTCGCACTGACCTACGGCCAAGTGATCGCCCTGGGCGGCGATTTCTATGGCATTCCTGGCCAAGCTATCAGCGATGGCGCTTCCCCTGCCGAGCGCGTGCAACGTTTCAATGCGGCCTTCAACTCTCTGGCAGTGCTACCCGCCTCCCGGGAAGAAGCCCACAAGATCCTGGCGGTGATGCAAAAGGAGACCGCCGCAGTCAAGCAGGCGATCAAGGACGGCAAGCAGCCCCACGAAGCCTATGACGCCTTGGGTGATACGTTGTCCGAGGAGTGGAACCGCATCACCGGCGGTGGCAGTGCTGTTTCAGCCCTCATCCCCCTGGGGCGCTACCTGAAGCTGGCGGCGGACAACGCCGACCACTTCGGCGGGTGGGCCCTGTCGGCGTACCTGGCCGGCCACACGGCAGCGCTGCAACAGGCCGTCGCGGCCCATCAAACCGGCACCGATCAGGCCCTCGAGCTGGCTTATGCGATGAACAGCTTTGCTGATCATTTCTTGACTGACCTGTTTTCCGCCGGCCACCTGCGCGTACCGCGCAAGCAACTGGCAGCGGTAGTGACGCCGGGCGAACTGGGTTCGCTGATAAGCCGTTTCATGCACGATGAAGACAGCAAGTTCGGGCTCAAGGTGCGCAATGCCATGGGCGATCAATGGCATGCCTATGGGGATAAACGCTACTTCGATGACATCGACGCGGACAACCGCATGCAGGTCAAACGCGCAGTACAGGCTTCGGCTGATGAGATCTTCGAGACTTTCATCAGCGGTATCGCGCCCTCCCCAGCCAGCTTCAAGGCACCACTGTATGTGCCCGACTTGAACGCGGCGCAAAACCCGGCGAACAACTTCTCGCCACTGTTCAAAATGGAGGGAGACAAGGTGCTGCGGCGCAAGGACGTCAATGACCTGAACGACAAGCACTGGACCAATGATTGGTGGGGTTGGAGTACGTACTTGTTGCTTAAGGACTACAAGCCCAATCAACCCACCAGCTAAGTAGCCGCAATCATCCAGGCAATGGAGATCAACTGTGGGAGGGGGCTTGCCCCCGATAGCGGTGGGTCAACCGACATCAATGTTTGCTGGGCCGACGTCTTCGCGGGCAAGTCGAATCGTCGCACCGGCCCTCCCACATTTGGATCGCGGCGAATCAGCCTTCAACCGCGCTGCGCCTCGGCCTCTTCATGGGCATGGCGCAGCCGTTCGCGGCTATTGGTCAAATGCAGACGCATGGCCGCGCGTGCCGCATCCGAATCCTGGCGTGCAATCGCCTCATAAATCTCTTCGTGTTCGCGACTCAGGCGACTCATGTAGTGCTGTTGGTCATCATGGGCCAGGCGCGCCGAATTCAGACGCGTGCGTGGAATAATGCTGGTACCCAGGTGGGTCATGATGTCGGTGAAGTAACGGTTGCCGGTAGACAACGCAATTTCCAGATGGAAGGCAAAGTCCGAAGCTACCGCATCGCCGGCATGGGCCGCGCTTTCATTCAGGGCATCGAGGGCCGCACGCATGGCGGCCAGCTGTGCATCGCTGCGACGCAAGGCTGCAAGGCCCGCGGACTCCACTTCAAGGCTGATACGCAGCTCGAGGATCGCCAATACATCACGCAACGTCACCACGGTGGCCGGGTCAATGCGGAAACCGCTGGGGCTTGGCGTGTCCAGCACAAAGGTGCCGATACCGTGGCGGGTCTCGACCTGCCCCGCCGCTTGCAGACGCGAGATGGCTTCACGCACCACAGTGCGGCTGACGCCATGGGCGTCCATGATCGCCGACTCGGTGGGCAGCTTGTCGCCGCGCTTGAGCTGGCCGTCGCGGATCTGCTCGGACAACACCGTGACCAATTCCTGGGCAAGGCTGCGGCGCTTGCGGGGAAGACGTGGAGCGGCGCTGGCGTTTTCCATGATGAACCATCTTTCTCGGCGAACTAAAGACCGCATCATAGCCCATGGTGGTTGTACGATCACCGTTCCGGCGCGACTTTCATCCATATCCTTCGCGCAAAAAAAATGCCCCGACAGCAGTCGAGGCATTTTTCACATGGGCCTGGAGGCGTAATCCGCCTACTTCACCACTTTCAAGCTCGGCCGACCGCTAGGGCGCGGCGGCTCGGTATCCGGTGGCGGCACATCATCACCGCCTTCACCTTCGATCGTTTCGCCGTCCTCGAAAGGCGACTCCAGATCGAACACCATGCCTTGGCCATTTTCCCGGGCATAAATCCCGAGGATGGCACCGATTGGCACGAACAGCGTATGGGGCACACCGCCGAAACGCCCTTCGAAGCTCACCGCTTCGTTGTCCATGTGCAGGTGGCGCACGGCACTGGGCGATACGTTCAGCACGATTTGTCCGTCACTGGCAAAACCCTGCGGTACCTGAACCGCAGGAAATTCGGAATTGACCAGCATGTGCGGGGTGCAATCGTTGTCCACAATCCACTCATAGAGCGCGCGGACCAGGTAAGGTCGACTGGAGTTCATCAACGGCTCCTTAAGCCTTAGCGCATATCGCGTTCGACACCAGACAGACTTGCCTGGAAAGCCTCACGCGCAAACTGGCGCTCCATGTAATCAAGCAACGGCTTGGCCGGCCGTGGCAGTTCAATGCCCAGGATCGGCAAGCGCCAAAGTATGGGTAATAGGCAACAATCCACCAAGCTTTGTTCCTCACTGAGGAAAAAAGGTTTGTCGGCGAACAACGGCGAAACGCCGGTCAGGCTCTCGCGCAATTCCTTGCGCGCCTGCACCCGAGCGGCTTCTTTTGAACGCGAATCCAGAATCACATCCACCAGCCCGCACCAGTCGCGCTGGATCCGATGGATCAGCAGGCGGCTATTGGCGCGCGCCACCGGGTATACCGGCAGCAAAGGCGGATGAGGGTAACGCTCATCCAAGTATTCCATCACCACGGTTGACTCCCACAACGCCAGGTCACGATCGACCAGGGTGGGCAAGCTGCCGTAAGGGTTCACTTCGATCAGTTTCGGCGGATGACGGCCCGCCTCCACACTGATGATCTCGGCGCTGACACCCTTCTCTGCGAGCACGATGCGTACTCGGTGGGAATAGTGGTCGGCGGGGTCGGAGTAACAGGCCAACCGATTGGTCACGCCCATGGCGGTCCTCCTCGCTTGTTGAAATTATCGAAAGCTCAAAAACGAGCGCGCCCAGAGAGCATCCCTGTAACGTCCGGTTCAACCGGTCGCTACGTATTCAGGGACGCCGCTGGGCGCGCAAGATTAACAGCAATTGCTTACGGTTGGATCAATGCACATCCTTCCAGTATTCGCGCTTGAGCAGATAAGCGAATACGAAGAAGAAAGCCAGGTACAGCAAGACGTAAGTACCGATGCGCTGGTGCTGCAGTTTGACCGGGTTGGCCGAGTAGGCCAGGAAGGTCACCAGGTTCTTGACCTTCTCGTCGAACTGCTCTTCATTCAGCGTACCGGTCTTGGGCACGATGGTCAGTTGATCGCATGCTTCATGGGTCAGAGGCGTACCGGTCAACGGATCATATTGCTTCTTGCCGTCTTCAACGACCTGAACCTGCTTGCATCCTACCACCTGGCGACCCTGCAGGCCGACCAGAACGTTCGGCATGCCGACATTCGGGAAGACTTTGTTGTTCACGCCGTAAGGGCGTGCAGGGTCTTCGTAGAAGGATTTCAGGTAGCCGTAGAGCCAGTCGGTGCCGCGCACGCGGGCCACCAGGGTCAGGTCTGGCGGTGCGGCGCCGAACCAGGTCTTGGCGTCGGCCGGTTGCATGCCGATGCTCATGTGGTCGCCGATCTTCGCACCGGTGAACACCGCGTGGCTGAGCATCACTTCATGGGGGATGCCCAGGTCATCGGCGACCCGCTCGTAACGTTGGAACTTGGCGCTGTGGCAACCCATGCAGTAGTTAGTGAATGTACGCAGCCCATCCTGCATGGCGGCTTTGTCAGACACATCGATATCGACCTTTTCCAGCTGCGCGCCATGTTCGGCGGCGAAGGACAGTAGCGGCAGGGCCGCAAGCACGAATGCAACGAATAACTTTTTCATCAGCCAGTCACCCTTTCCGGAACCGGTTTGGTCTTCTCGAGCCGGGTATAGAACGGCATCAGAATGAAGTAGGCGAAGTACAGGAAGGTGCAGACCTGCGACAACAACGTACGCTCAGGGGTTGGCGCCAATACGCCGAGTACGCCCAGGATCACGAACGAAATGCAGAACACCCACAACCAGATCTTGCTCAGCCAGCCTTTGTAGCGCATCGACTTGACCGGGCTGCGGTCGAGCCATGGCAGCACGAACAGCACCGCGATGGCTGCGCCCATGGCGATCACGCCCATCAGCTTGTCAGGGATGGCGCGCAGGATCGCGTAGAACGGCGTGAAGTACCACACCGGTGCAATGTGCTCGGGAGTCTTGAAGGCGTTGGCCTGCTCGAAGTTAGGCTTTTCGAGGAAATAACCGCCCATCTCCGGGAAAAAGAACACGATCGAGCAGAACACGAACAGGAACACCACCACGCCGACAATGTCTTTGACGGTGTAGTAAGGGTGAAACGGAATGCCATCCAGCGGGATACCGTTCTCGTCCTTGTGCTTCTTGATGTCCACGCCATCGGGGTTGTTGGAGCCTACTTCGTGCAGCGCCAGGATGTGCAGCACAACCAGGCCGAGGATCACGATCGGCAAGGCCACCACGTGCAGGGCGAAGAAGCGGTTCAGGGTAATACCCGAGATCAGGTAGTCACCGCGGATCCACTGGGTCAGGTCGTTGCCGATCACCGGGATCGCACCGAACAGCGAAATGATCACCTGGGCGCCCCAGTACGACATCTGGCCCCACGGCAGCAGGTAACCCATGAAGGCTTCGGCCATCAGCGCCAGGTAGATCAGCATGCCGAACACCCACACCAGCTCGCGAGGCTTCTGGTACGACCCGTAGAGCAGGCCACGGAACATGTGCAGGTAGACGACGATAAAGAACGCTGACGCGCCGGTGGAGTGCAGCAGGCGCAGGATCGAGCCGTACTCGACGTCACGCATGATGTATTCAACGGAAGCGAACGCCTCCTCCGCCGACGGGGTGTAGCTCATCGTCAGCCACACGCCGGTGACGATCTGGTTGACCAGCACCAACAGGGCCAGGGAGCCGAAGAAGTAGAAGAAATTGAAGTTCTTTGGCGCGTAATACTTGCTGAGATGGTCTTCCCACATTTTAGTGGCGGGGAAGCGCGCATCCACCCAATCCATGAACTTGCTCATCACGCGTTCTCCTTGTCGAGGCCAATGACTATGAGGTCGTCAGTTTCGTAGGTATGCGGAGGCACGGGCAGGTTCAAGGGCGCGGGCTGGGACTTGTAGACTCGGCCGGCGAGGTCGTAGTGGGAACCGTGACACGGGCAGAAATAACCGCCTACCCAGTCCTTGCCCAGATCGACAGGGGCCACTTCCGGGCGGAAGGTAGGCGAGCAACCCAGGTGGGTACACAGACCGACCAGCAGCAGAATCTCTGGCTTGATCGAACGCACTTCATTCTTGGCGTAGGCGGGCTGGTCGGAATTTTCGGATTGCGGGTCGGACAACTGGCCCTCGATCTTCTTCAGATTCCCCAGGATTTCCTCGGTACGACGAACGATGAATACCGGTTGGCCGCGCCACTCAGCAATCATCTGCTGCCCTGGCTCGATCTTGCTGACATTCACCTTCACCGGTGCACCTGCGGCTTTCGCCTTGGCACTGGGAAACCATGACCCCACGAACGGGACCGCAGCCCCCACCGCTCCTGCAGCACCCACCACGGATGTGGCTGCTACCAAGAAGCGACGCCGGCCTGCATTCACGCCGTCATTGCTCATTCAGTCCTCTCCCATCAGCTTTTTTGGCCTGTTAAATCAGGCGTCTACTAAGTGTTGAAACTTTACTTATAAAAATTTTGACGGATGGTAATGAAAAGCCCCACGTATGACAAGGGAATTGCCCGGGCCTCCGCCCCCAGGCCTTGTAGTATAGGGGGTCTACGGATGTGGCAAGTTGTCACGCACAAATTTATGTATAAATCGCAGGCAATAAAAAACGCCCAGCTCCGTGAGGAGGCTGGGCGTTTTTGTGGAACGTAAAGCGAATTAACGCTTCGAGTACTGCGGACGCTTACGCGCTTTACGCAGACCGACTTTCTTACGTTCAACTTCACGAGCATCGCGAGTCACGAAGCCAGCTTTGCGCAGAGCGCCACGCAGGGTTTCGTCGTACTGCATCAGAGCGCGAGTGATACCGTGGCGGATTGCGCCAGCTTGACCACTTACACCGCCACCGATAACGGTGACGTAGATGTCGAACTTTTCAACGGTCTCGGTCAATTCCAGCGGCTGACGAACTACCATGCGGGCAGTTTCGCGACCGAAGAAGTTGTCCAGGGAGCGGTTGTTGATCGAGATGTTACCAGTGCCCGGACGCAGGAAAACGCGTGCGGTTGCGGTTTTGCGACGGCCAGTGCCGTAATTTTGAGTCGCCGACATAATGAACTATTCCGTTAAAACTTCAGTTCTTGGGGCTGCTGAGCAGCATGAGGGTGTACAGCGCCCGCATAGACTTTCAGCTTGCGAAACATATCGCGACCCAGTGGGCCCTTCGGCAGCATGCCTTTGACCGCGATTTCGATCGGGGCTTCAGGCTTCTTGGAGATCAGGCCTTCAAAGTTGGAAGACTTGATACCGCCTGGGAAACCGGAGTGACGGTAGTACATTTTGTCTTGCGCTTTGTTGCCGGTAACACGTACCTGCTCAGCGTTGATGATCACGATGTAGTCACCGGTGTCAACGTGAGGGGTGTACTCAGGCTTGTGCTTGCCACGCAGACGGCTGGCGACTTCAGTGGCCAGACGACCCAGGGTCTGACCAGCGGCGTCGACGACAAACCAGTCGCGCTGAACTGTTTCCGGTTTTGCAGTAAAAGTTGTCATTCTTTAATAGCCTCAGGGGCCGCCCTGTAAATTAGACGGCGGATCTTACTGAATAGTGCTTACTTTGACAAGTCAAAGGCAGCCGGATACAGACGCTATCGGGGGCTCGGGTCGGCGCGTCCGTTCAACGGCAAGATTCTTCGGCAGGCGGCGCATCACTTCCACTGCAGAAAGAGGTGGGCAATTATGCAGATTGCGAAAAAAAATTCAACCTGCTTTTATGATTGTTTTCCCCGAAGGAGTACCCGATGGATTACCGACAGCTGGGCCGCACCGATCTGAACGTCAGCGCGATCGCCTTGGGCACCATGACCTGGGGCGAGCAGAACAGCGAGGCAGAGGCCTTCGCGCAGATCGAACGGGCCAAGGCGGCGGGGATCAACTTCCTCGATACTGCGGAAATGTACCCGGTACCGCCCAAGTCCGACACCTATGCCACCACCGAGCGCTACATCGGCAACTATTTCAAAAGCCGGGGCGACCGCGCCGACTGGGTCCTCGCCAGCAAGATCGCAGGCCCCGGCAACACCATCGACTACATCCGCGATGGCTATCTGCGCCACAACCGTAAGCACATTGCCCAGGCCCTGGACGCCAGCCTCAAGCGCCTGCAGACCGACTGGATCGACCTCTACCAACTGCATTGGCCGGAGCGCAGCACCAACTTCTTCGGCCAGTTGAGCTACAAGCACAAGGACGAAGACGACCTCACTCCTCTGGAGGAAACCCTCGAAGCCCTGGATGAGCAGGTCAAGGCCGGCAAGATCCGCCACATCGGCCTGTCCAACGAAACCCCGTGGGGCACCATGAAGTTCCTCGCCCTGGCCGAAGCCCGCGGCTGGCCCCGTGCGGTGTCGATCCAGAACCCCTATAACCTGCTCAACCGCAGCTTCGAGGTGGGCCTGGCGGAAATCGCCATTCGCGAACAGTGCGGCTTGCTGGCGTATTCCCCACTGGCGTTCGGCATGCTCAGCGGCAAATACGAAAATGGCGCACGGCCGGCCAAGGCACGCCTGACTGAGTACAGCCGGTTCAGCCGTTACTTCAACCCGCAGTCGGAGGCGGCGTGCAGCCGCTATGTGGCGTTGGCGCGGGAACATGGCCTGGACCCGGCGCAGATGGCGCTGGCGTTTGTGACGCAGCAGCCGTTTGTGACCAGCAATATTATTGGGGCCACGACGCTGGAGCAGTTGGATAGCAATATTGCGAGTGCTGATCTGAGACTGTCGAAAGAAGTATTGGAGGGGATTGAGGCGATTCAGAAGGATCATCCGAATCCGGCGCCTTGATTGACCTTTAGGCCGCTATCGGGAGCAAGCCCCCTCCCACATTTGGACTTATAAACCCAGTCAAATGTGGGAAGGGCGGTGCGACGATTCGACTTGCTCCCAATGAGGCCATCAGCAACACCGCAAGATCAAAGCGCCCGCGCAATAATCTCCTTCATGATCTCATTGGTTCCCGCATAAATGCGCTGCACCCGCGCGTCCGCCCAGGCCCGGGCAATCGGGTATTCCCACATGAAGCCGTAGCCGCCGTGCAGCTGCACGCACTCATCGAGTACCTTGCATTGCAGGTCCGTGGCCCAATACTTGGCCATCGCCGCAGTAGGCACATCCAGCTTGCCGTCCAGGTGCAACGCCATGCATTTGTCGACAAACACGCGGCCGATCTGAATCTCGGTGGCCATCTCCGCCAGCTTGAAGCGGGTGTTCTGGAAATCGGCAATCGCCTTGCCGAACGCTTTGCGCTCGCGGGTGTAGTCCAGGGTCCACTGCAACGCCGCTTCCGCGGATGACAAGGCGCCAATCGCCACCGTCAAACGCTCCTGGGGCAACTCCTGCATCAGGTACGCAAAGCCCATACCGGCCTGGCCCAGCAAGTTTTCCTTGGATACCCGCACGTCCTGGAAGAACAGCTCCGAGGTGTCCTGGGCCTTCATGCCGACTTTCTCCAGGCGCTTGCCCTTGTCGAAGCCGGGCGTGCCGGCTTCCACCAGGAACAGGCTGGTGCCCTTGGCGCCGGCCTTCGGGTCGGTCTTGGCCACCACGACCACCAGGTCGGCCAGATAGCCGTTGGTGATAAAGGTCTTGGAGCCATTGATCACATACTCATCACCGTCCAGCACCGCCGTGGTCTTGACCCCTTGCAGGTCGGAACCGGCGCCCGGCTCGGTCATGGCAATGGCCGTGACCATCTCCCCAGAAATCAGCTTGGGCAGGTACTTCTGTTTCAGCGCTTCGCTGCCGTAATGCAGGATGTAGGGCGCGACGATGTCCGAATGCAGGGAAAAGCCGATGCCGGTCAAACCCAGGCGGCTGATTTCTTCGATCACCACCGCGCTGTAGAGAAAGTCCGCGCCCAGGCCACCATATTCCTCCGGCAGGTGGGAGCACAGCATGCCCGCCTCCCCCGCCTTGCTCCACAGGCTACGGTCGATATGGCCCTGCTTTTCCCATTGGCCATGGAAGGGCGCGGCGTGTTTGTCGAGAAAGGTGCGCACGCTCTCGCGGAAGAGTTCGTGCTCCGAGCTGAACAAGGTTCTGGGGATCATGGGTCACCTGCATGGATTGTCGGACAAGGATGAGCCCACAGAGCCTATGCCGCGATGGCGTCACGGGACACTGGACACATGCGACAAAAAATAAGACGATCCAGCCGTCTGGTGACCACTTTCCCCTATAAGAATAAATGAAATTATGTCTAACCAAATCTCCACGCCCTTGCGGCGCGTCAGCATTTTGGCCATTGATCGGGTATTCGCTTCAACCCTGATGCAAGCCAAGGATTTCTTCCACCTCGCCAGCCTGCGTTACGGCAAACAGCAGGGCCTGGGCCTGACCCCAGGGTTCGATACACGCCTTGTCAGCCCCGACGGGCAGTCGGTGCGCAGCTTCAGCGATGTGATCATGCCGGTGGACGGCGGCCTGGAAGACGCCGACATCATCGTGCTGCCGGCCTTCTGGGACGACTTCGACGGCCTGTGCGCCCGCTACCCGCAAGTGTTGCCGTGGCTGCGCGAACAACACGCCCGCGGCGCTGTGCTCTGCGGCGAAGCCACCGGGGTGTTTTGGCTGGCAGAAGCCGGGCTGCTCGATGGCAAGGAGGCGACCACCTACTGGCGATTCTTCACTGCCTTCAGCGAGCGCTTCCCCAAGGTCCAGCTCAACCAGGACAAGCACCTCACCGATGCCGACAACCTGTATTGCGCCGGCGGCACCACTTCGGCCTGCGACCTCTACATCTATCTGATCGAACGCTTTTGCGGCGCCAGCATTGCCCAGGCCGTGGCCCGGGACATCCTCTATGAGGTGCAGCGCAGCTATTCACCGGGACGTATCGGCTTTGGGGGGCAGAAGCTGCACCAGGACGTGATCATCCTGCAGATCCAGCACTGGCTCGAGGAACACTTTGCCGACAAGTTCCGCTTCGAAGACGTCGCCCGGGAACACGGCATGAGCATCCGCAACTTCATGCGGCGCTTCCAGACCGCTACCGGCGACAAGCCGCTGCATTACCTGCAACGGCTGCGTATCGAGACGGCAAAAGGCCTGCTCTCGGGCAGCCGCAAGAGCATCAAGACCATCAGTTATGAGGTGGGTTACGACGATGCGAGTTTCTTTGCGCGCTTGTTCAGGCAGCACACGGAGCTGTCGCCGAATCAGTATCGGCAGCAGTTCCAGCAAGCCGCATAACTCCAGGCAGACACAGGGCAAATGTGGGAGGGGGCTTGCTCCCGATAGCGGAGTGTCAGTCAGTGCATCTTTTGCTGACAGACTGCTATCGGGGGCAAGCCCCCTCCCCCATTAAAACTCCACAGCTCTGGAAACTGCTTACGGTTTGTGTCCGCGCGAGAGGAATTCGTGGGACTGCATTTCAAGCAAGCGGCTCAAGGTGCGCTGGAACTCGAAGTTCAAGCGACCACCGGTATACAGGTCCTTGAGCTCGACTTCCGCCGAGATGATCAACTTGACGTTACGGTCGTAGAACTCGTCGACCATGTTGATAAAACGGCGGGCGATATCGTCCGTGGCAACGCCCATCTGCTCGACGCCGCTCAAGATCACCGCGTGGAAAATCTTGCCCAGCTCGATGTAATCGTTCTGGCTACGCGGGCCGTCGCACAATTGGCGGAACTCAAACCAGGCCACGTCATCGCAGGTACGCAGCGCGATGATTTCGCGGTTCTCGATCATCAGCTTGTCGTTTTCCACCGCCTGGGTGCATTCAGGGGTCAGGGCGCGAAAGCTCTTTTTCAGGCTTTCGTGGGCCGCTTCGTTCAGCGGGAAGTGGAATAGCTCGGCTTGCTCCAGATGACGCAGACGATAGTCGACGCCGCTGTCGACATTGACGATATCGGTGTTCTGCTTGATCAGCGCGATGGCCGGCAGGAAGCGTGCACGCTGCAGGCCATCCTTGTACAAACCGTCGGGCACGATGTTCGAGGTGGCGACCAGGGTCACGCCGTTCTTGAACAGCTCTTCCATCAGGGTGCCAAGGATCATGGCGTCGGTGATGTCGGAGACGAAGAACTCATCGAAGCAGATCACCCGCGCTTCCTGGGAGAAACGCTTGGCGATGATGGTCAGCGGGTTTTTCTCGCCCGGCAGGGTCTTCATCTCTTCGTGCACGCGCTTCATGAAGCGGTGGAAGTGTGTCCGGACCTTTTCCTTGAACGGCAGCGCTTCGAAGAAGGTGTCCACCAGGTAAGTCTTGCCCCGGCCGACGCCGCCCCAGAAGTACAGGCCCTTGACCGGCGTGTGGTCTTTCTTGCCAAACAGCTTGCTGAACATCCCTGGCTTGCTCTGCGAGGCCGCGACGAGGTCGTCGTACAGGCGCTGCAAATGACGCACGGCATTTTCCTGGGCCGCGTCATGGAAGAATTCAGGGCGTTTCAGATCAGCTTGATATCGTTCTAGGGGCGTCATAATTTCGTTAGCAAGGCAACAAAAACGGGCCGTCACTGTAACGACGGCCCTGGATAATGGCAATCAACCCTTGGTCGGGTTAATCCTCGGTTGGGGTCAAGGCCACGCGCAAGGCGACGATGGCGGCATCGCGGGAGGCTGCATCGGCGAACGGTGCGCTATCGGCCACTGCTGCACCGTCCAGCCAAACGCTGAAGCCCTGGGCCTCAGTGCGTACATCCAGCGCGTCGCCGCTTTGCAATTGCTTGGTCACCGCCCCCGCCGCCTTGCCGTCGGCAAAGTTGCGCGACAGCAGCAGCTGCTCGCCGTCAGCCGCCAACAGGCGGAAGCGGAAACTGCCGTCCTCTTCGCGAAAGCTTACAAAGCGTGCGGCTTTCGCGGCTTTCTTTTTAGTGCTGATCGGCGCTGCCGCCTGGTTGACGAACGAACGCAGGCCCACCGCTTCGCGCAGCTCGGCCAGGAACGGTGCCGCCACGGCGCGGGCTTTCTTGGCGCCGATCAGCAGCAGGTCTTCCATGTCCGACGGACGCGACATCAGTTGGTGATAGCGCTCGCGGGCTTCACCGAGTTGGCCGTCCAGCAACTGGAACAGGCGGTTCTTCGCCTCGCCCCAACCCAGGCCTTGCAGCAGCTCGCCACGGAATTCCTGCTCCTGGGCCTTGGTCGCAAACGCCTGATACAAGGTAAACAGATGCGAATTGTCCGGGTCCTTGGCTTCGCCCGGCGCGCGGGAGTCGGTGACGATCCGCGAGATCGCGTCCTTCATGTCCTTGGCGCTGGTGAACAACGGAATGGTGTTGTCGTAGCTCTTGGACATCTTGCGGCCATCCAGACCCGGCAAGGTGGCGACGCTTTCTTCGATCAGGGCCTCGGGCATGGTGAAGAATTCCTTACCATTGCCAAACAGGTGGTTGAAGCGCTGGCCGATGTCGCGGGCCATCTCCACGTGTTGGATCTGGTCGCGACCGACCGGCACCTTGTGCGCGTTGAACATCAAGATGTCTGCCGCCATCAGCACCGGGTAGCTGTACAGACCCATACTGATGCCCGCATCCGGGTCTTCGCCGTTTTCCACGTTCTTGTCCACCGACGCCTTGTAGGCGTGGGCGCGGTTGAGCAGGCCCTTGGCGGCGACGCAGGTCAGCAGCCAGGTCAGCTCGGGAATTTCCGGGATGTCGGACTGGCGATAGAAGGTCACCCGGTTCACATCCAGGCCACCGGCCAGCCAGGTCGCGGCGATTTCCATGCGCGAGCGCTGGATGCGCTGCGGGTCATCGCACTTGATCAGGGCATGGTAGTCGGCCAGGAAGTAAAAGGAATCGGCATTGGCATCTTCGCTGGCAAGGATCGCCGGGCGAATCGCACCTGCATAGTTGCCCAAGTGCGGCGTGCCGGTGGTGGTGATGCCGGTGAGGATACGGGTACGGGTCGTCATGGGGGATCGCTTGTCATCAATTCGAAAGACGTGGCAGCACCATATCCTTGAGATCGGTCAGCTTGCCATGAAAAAAGTGTCCGCATTCTGCCACTTTCAGCAGCTCATGGGGGCGTTTCAGGGCGGCGGACCAGTCGTAGACCAACTGCGGATCAACCACTTCGTCGGTTTCCGGCTGGATCAGGGTCAATGGGCAGCCTTGAGGCAGCACATCCGCATCGCCCAGGCGCATCACGGCGGCGGCAACCATGAACAGGTGCGCAAGCTTCTCGCCCTTGGCTTCCAGGCGGCCACCAAGACTGGCCGCGACGTAGCCGCCGAAGGAAAACCCCAGCAAGGTGATCGGCAGGTCCGGGTGCTTTTCCCGCAGCCAGGTGGCGGCCGCTTCGGCATCGTCCACTTCACCGGCGGCCATATCGTGAGTACCGGCGCTGGCGCCGACGCCACGATAATTGAAACGCAACGTAATCAAGCCGGCATCGCGGGCGGTGCGTTGCAGGGTCGAAACGACTTTATTGAGCATGGTCCCACCCTGCACCGGGTTAGGGTGGCAAACCAGCGCCAGGCCACGTGGTTCGGGGTGATCCAGATACAAGGCTTCCAATTGGCCCACCGGGCCGTCGATCAAAACGGGGGTTTCACGCATGAGCAAGGATGAACTCCGTGACCTCTCAAGGGGTCGACTCGTCTAGCTAAAAGTCTGTGCATGGCATCATTGCGAGCTTAATCGCGGTATACAGCGCAGGTCCGAGCCGTTAACGTAAAGCAAAGCCGTTTATAGAGGAAGGACTCGTGGAACACTCGCTCTTAGTTTGGTTGTTGCCGACTCTTGCCCTGGTTGCCGGTGTCGCCATTGGATTCCTGGTTGCTCGCTTGCTGCCGAATGCCGCGCCTAACCGCACGCAGCGTCAGCTCGATGACATCCAGGAACGTTTTGACAGTTATCAGAACGAGGTTGTTACCCACTTCAACAGCACCGCGACCCTGGTCAAGAAGCTCACCCAGAGCTACCAGGAAGTACAGGATCATCTCGCCGATGGCGCTAATCGCCTGGCCCTCGACGACATCACCCGCCAGCGCCTGCTGGCTGCGCTGCATTCCGATGCGCCGCAAACCCCACGGGAACGCCTGACCCCGCCGCGGGAAAACCAGGAGCCACCACGGGACTACGCGCCAAAGACGCCGAACGCCCCAGGCATGCTGGATGAGCATTACGGCTTGAAGAAGTAAGTCGTCCTCAAGCAATAAAAAAGCCCGGCTGATCGATGATCAGCCGGGCTTTTTGTTGGGTCTGAATTTTCCCGACAATGGAGATCCAATGTGGGAGGGGGCTTGCCCCCGATGGCGGTGGGTCAATCACAACATCATTGACTGACACTCAGCTATCGGGGGCAAGCCCCCTCCCACAATTGACCCTGCACGGCCTTAGGCCGGTTGTTGCTCCTGCAACCGCCCACCCTCGATCCGCACATGCCGCCCGTGAAAGCGCTTGAGGCTGCTGCGGTGGCCGACGCTGACAACGCTCAACCCCGGCAGCTCATCGATCAGCGCCTGGTACAAGGTCGCCTCATCCTCTTCATCCATCGCCGAGGTTGCTTCATCCATGTACAGCCATTGCGGCGCGAACAACAATGCACGGGCAAAGGCCAGGCGCTGCTGCTCACCCGGTGAGAGCATGCGCTGCCAGTGGTTGGCTTCATCCAGCCGTGCGACCAGATGGGGCAGACGACAGGTTTCCAGGACCTGTGCATAACGTTCTGGCGGATAGACTCCGTCGTCCTGTGGATAACTCAACACGGCCTTAAGCGTGCCAATCGGCAGGTAAGGCTTCTGCGGCAGGAACAGGTAGCGCGTCGCCGGCAGGCGAATGCTGCCATGACCGGCCGGCCACAGATGGCCCATCGCTCGCAACAAGGTGCTCTTGCCACTGCCGGAACGCCCGCTGAGCATTACGCGCTGGCCAGGCTCCACAGTCATGTTGGCGTCGCTGAGCAGATGACGACCGTCGGCCAAGTCCATTCCAAGATCCTTTATCACCAGGCGCTCGCCTTCATGGCGCACATCGATGGCCGGGGCGCGTTGCTCATTGTCGCTCATGGCCTGCTGGAAGCTCAGCAGACGGTCACTGGTGGCACGCCATGTCGCCAGTTCCGAATAAGCGTTGATAAACCAGCTGAAGTTGTCCTGCACATTGCCGAACGCCGAGTTGATTTGCATCAACTCGCCCAACTCGATCTTGCCAGCGAAGTAGCGTGGCGCAGCCACGATAAACGGAAAGATGATCGCGATCTGGCTGTAGCCGGCGGTGAAAAAAGTCAGGCGCTTGGACACTTTCATGATGTCCCAAAAGTTGTGCCAGACCTTGCCGAAACGTGTGCTCAGGCGTTGCCTTTCATTCGGTTCGCCGTTGTACAGGGCAATACTCTCGGCGTTCTCACGCACCCGCACCATGGAGAAACGCAAGTCCGCTTCAAAGCGTTGCTGCTGGTTGCTCAGGCCGATCAAGCGACGGCCGATCAGGTGGGTCAACCAACTGCCCACGGCGGCGTACAGCAGCGCACACCAGAACATGTACCCCGGGATGGTGATGCCGAACAATTCGATGCTGCCCGACACGCCCCACAGGATGATCGAGAACGACACCAGGCTGACCACATTACGCAGCAATCCCAGGCCAAGGCTCAAGGTGGCGGAGGTGAAGTTATTGAGGTCTTCGGAAATCCGCTGGTCCGGGTTATCGGTATAGCCGCCCTGTTCCAGTTGGTAGTAGTTCTTGTGCGCGAGCCAACGGGTGAAGTGTTTTTCGGTGAGCCAGGCACGCCAACGGATCGTCAGCATCTGGGTCAGGTAGAGACGGTAGACCGCGCCGAGAATCGCTACCGCCGCAATTCCGCCGAAATAACCGATCAGTTGCCAGAAGGCCTCGGTGTCCTTCTTCTCCAGAGCGTTGTAGAAGTCCTTGTACCAGTGGTTGATCCATACGGAGATCGCCACGCTGAACAGCGACAGGCCAATCACGGCAGCCAGCAACAGCCAGGCCCTGCCCTTCTCTTCACTACGCCAATACGGGGTGATCATGGCCCAGGTTCGGCGGAAGAATTGCCCCCGCACCGCGTCGTTGACCGCGGAGTACTCAGCGTTCTGGTTCATTGTTCAGGCTCGGTAGGAAAAACATCACAGGCGTTTGAACCGATCATAGGTGATCGGTTCGCGCATCCGTGCAGCCTGAAGCAGGTTGTTCAGTTTTCGTTCAGCGTCGTACCGGGCGCTTCTGCAGCTTGCGTTGCAGCGTGCGGCGGTGCATGCCCAGGGCACGGGCCGTAGCGGAGATATTGCCTTCGTGTTCGGTGAGCACGCGCTGGATGTGCTCCCACTGCAGGCGGTCCACCGACATCGGGTTTTCCGGCACCAGGGTGTCGAGGTCGGCATGCTCGGACAGCAAGGCGGCCAGCACGTCGTCGGCGTCCGCCGGCTTGCACAGGTAGTTGCAGGCGCCGCGCTTGATCGCCTCGACGGCGGTGGCGATGCTGGAGTAACCGGTGAGGATCACTACGCGCATTTCCGGGTCGAGTTCCAGCAGCCTCGGCAGCAGCACCAGGCCGGAGTCGCCGTCCATTTTCAGGTCGAGGGCAGCATAGTCCGGCAGGTCGGCCTGGGCGATGGTCAAGCCCTCTTCGGCGGAGCCTGCGGTGCTGACGCGAAAACCGCGCCGGCTCATGGCGCGTGCCATCACGCGGGTAAAGGTCGCGTCGTCATCTACCAGCAACAGGTGTGGCAGTTCTTCGCCTTCGACTTGGATCTCGTCACTCATCGATATCTCCTCGTGCGACACGGGGCAGGCGCAGCTCGGTGAGCGTGCCGCCTTCCTCATGACTATAGAGCTTCACTGAGCCGCCCGCGCGGGTCACGCTGGCCTTGCTCAAAAACAGGCCCAGGCCGAAGCCTTTGCCCTTGGTGGTAAAGAATGGTTTGCCGATCTGCTCGGCAATGGCCAGCGGCACGCCCGCGCCGTGGTCACGAATGCTGATGGTGATGTTTTCTGCGTCCCAGTCCAACTGCACGCCCAATCCTTCGGGGCAAGCGTCGGCGGCGTTGTTCAAAAGATTGAGCAGCGCCTGGGTCAGGTCCGGCGGTGGCGCCATGCGCGGCACGCTGCCTTGGCCCAGCAGATTGAAACGGTAACTGGCCTCGGGACGCATCAGGTGCCAACGGTTCAAAGCTTCGTCGAGCCAGTGGGTGACATCCTGCATTTCGACCGCCAGGCGGCGATTGGCTTCGGCAGCGCGCACCAGTTGCTGCAGCGTCAGCTTGCACTGCTTGACCTGTTCCTGCAGCACGCTGAGGTCCTCCTGCAAGGCCGGGTCGTGGTGGTCCTGGGTCATTTCCTTGAGCAATACGCTCATGGTCGCCAGCGGCGTGCCCAGTTCATGGGCGGCGCCGGCTGCCTGGGTGGCGACGGCCAGCAGTTGCTGATCACGCAGGCCCTCTTCACGGCGAATGGCGCGCAGTTCTTCCTGGCGGCGCAGCTCTTCGGCCATGCGTGCGGCGAAGAAGGTAATGACCGCAGCCGAGAGGGCAAAACTCAGCCACATTCCGTAGATCTGCAGGTTCTCCCGGGCAATCGGAAAGGTTTGCAGCGGATAGAACTGCGCCAGCAGCAGGGTATAGAGCGTCAGGGCAATGCCCGACAGCACCACCGAGTAGCGCCATGGCAAGGTCACGGCGGCAATGGTCAACGGCACCAGGTAATAAGAAACAAACGGATTGGTGGAGCCACCGGAGAAATACAGCAACACACTGTGGATAAACAGGTCGCACGCCAACTGAAGCGCGTACTCCAGCTCGGTCACCGGCCACGTGGTGCGCAACCGGATAGCGGTGAACGCACAGAGCACGGAGGAAAAGCCGAGAGTCACAGCCAATTGCAGCCACGGCAGCGGCAGCAGGTCGAACCAATAGGCAAGCCCGACGGAACCGGCCTGTGCGGCCAATACCAGAGTGCGAATGAACGTCAGGCGCCAGAGGTTCTGGCGGGTGGCGGAAGTCAGTTTTACGGCGGCGAGCATGAGCTCTCCCGGTGAGCGCTGCAGGCGGATCGGCACGAGTATAAACGAAGCAGGCCGGCTGGCACGGCGTATGTGGCTCTTTGACGCAGGGCGGGAAAACGACCGTTCGTCGGACCCACCATAACTTGTAGCTATTGTGTAAACCCGAAGAACCCGGCGCCAGCGTCTACAGTCATACCGAACACGACTATCTCAAGGAGCTTCCATGTCTCGTTTCACTCGCAGTGCCGCTGTCCTTGCCCTCAGCGCCAGCGCCCTGGCCAGCCTCCAGGCCATGGCTGCCGATGAACTGCATTACAACCAGATTTCCCTGCGTGCCGAAGTCAGCCAGGAAGTGGCTCGCGACAAGATGATCGTCACTCTCTACACAGAGTCGCAAAATGCCGACCCGGCCAAGCTCGCTGCCGATATCACCACCACCATGAACCAGGCCCTGGGCCAGGCCCGCGAGGTCAAAGGTGTGACCCTGCGCCAGGGCAGCCGCAACAGCTACCCGATCTACGACAACAAGAACCAGAAGATCACCGGCTGGCGTGAACGCGCCGAACTGCGCCTGGAAAGCGCGGACTTCCCGGCGTTGTCCAAGCTCACCGGCGAACTGCTGAACACGCTGAAAATGGAAAACATGGACTTCGCCATCGCCGACGCTACGCGCAAGGCCAGCGAAGATGCGCTGCTCAAGGATGCAGTTGCAGCGTTCAAGGCCCGTGCCCAGCTGGCGACTGACGCATTGGGTGGCAAGGGTTACAAGATCGTCAATCTGAACTTCAACACCAACGGCTATCCAATGCCTTATGCCCGTGGCGGGATGATGATGAAAGCGGCCATGGCCGATTCGGCGCCAACACCTGAAGTGGAAGCCGGTACCAGCCAGGTCAACATGAGTGCCGATGGGGTGATTGAAGTACAGCAATAAACATAGAAAAAAGACAATGGCGCAGCCTTAACAGCCTGCGCCATTTTTTTGCACACTGTTTCAGCGTCATCGCAACTTAAGTCGTCTGGCAAAGCCTTAACAGGCGTCGTACACCTGAAACTAATATAACCAAAGTACCAGACCCACACTTTCTGATTAGGATGTGGAACTTTCCTGTGCAAGCAGCCACACACTTCACACTCAATCACTCCATCATCCCAACCAGGTACTCAAAAGTGGAAAACTTAAATCAGTTTACTATTATCCGTTATCCGGCACCCACGCCTGGGCCTACTGAACACACACAAGCGCAGGCACAGAAACCGGATAAATCGCTTAACAATAACGAAGCCTATACAACCGACCACACTGTCTCTACGGTCCAGCGCCACTCCGATGACTACAAGGCAATCATTTATGGATCAGACCCTGTCCAAGCGCCCGGAGACAGATATACGTTAAAGCAGCGCGAAGATCGCATTGACGCTTACGCCACGCGTGTAAATACGCAGATAAAAAATATCGAAAGTGGCAGTGAAGGCGACAGAAACAATAAGTTCCAGAACGTGCGCCTATTTATGGAACCCTCCGGTTACTTCAGTGGGGGTCTATTAGCTGCAGGGTTCGATCCGCATGAAAAAATCAGCGTAAGGTTCGACACTTACGTCGGTATGGGGACCGGAGAAAATCTGTCCGATACCGAAACCCGTACCTACTCTGCATGGGAAATCGCAGCGGGTGTGCTTGAACACGACACACCAGCACGGGGCGGGATTGTCAATTTCCATGGAATGGTCATTGACCCAAAAGACCGGAGCAAGATTAACGATCTGCAATCGTTAGGCAAACAACTTCAAAACCACTGGGAGCAGGATATAGCCACGCCAATGCGTGGCAGCGCCAGGGTCGACACCCTTATTGAGATTACGGATGACTTTCCTCTCATACCCCACCTCCCATTCCTACCTCGACCCAAAATATCAACAGTAATACCTGAACGCTCGGGCAAAGCAGACGCCTATGTAGCGCGGGGCGCTTTGCAGAGTCTTCATAGCGATAAGGAGGCCTTTGAAAAGTTAAGCTCTTCCGGTCAAGAAGCGATTAGCCGCACGCTGAATAAGAATGGGCAAGTGATTATTCCCAATATCTACGGTTACCCCCTGAGTGGGTACGCATTCATTCCCTATACGCCCTATAATGGCGATTACAACAACCGGCCCAATCAGGGTGTCATGCTTGATTTGAGGAGTGGCGCTGTCAGCGAGATAAAGGGCGATGAGGAGTTTGCGGCGTGGGCCAAAGACAATCGTAACCAACTGATAAGTCGTTTCAATGCCAGTGACCTGCAAGGAGGAAAAGACGCGCATTGGCCACCGGCCGCGACGGTACTCGACAGTCTGATCCGAGATAATAGATCCCACTACCCAGGGCGGGACACTTTGGTAACCGACAAGTCCGTACCCGTTCGGGAATTGTTTAATTATACCCAATCGCGAGGCGGTGACTATGAACTGAAATTTGGCAATCTGAACAAAGGTATTGCCTCGCATTATCACGAGATGAACGCCAAGAACGCGCTATGGGACGATCAAACCAAGGTTTTTGGCGCCATGGAGCAAGGCTGGAAGGCCGCAAAAGAAGTATGGGGCGATACCTTTGGCTACGTACCCGTCCTTGGTAACGCGGGCAATATTGTTTTTGGCAAGCATGACGCCGCCCACGGCATGACGGCCAGCGATCGCGTTGGAGGCAGGGCCGGAGTAGTGATATCAGGCCTGCTGCTGGCGCATGAAGTTATACCGGCTGGGGTAGAGGCAGGACTGGGTGAACCGGCCTTGAATTTCAACGCCGCCGAAAGCCAACAGTACGGCTGGAAATACAATGAGCAGGCCAACCGTTTTGATTTCGTGAAAAAAGTAAGCGCCTCCAACGAGGGCGATATAACCCCCGTCGCCAACAAAGCGTCAAACGAACCGAGCACGCCACACGCCAGTGAAACGGAAGGTGCCCATCCGACAATCGAACCACCAAATAGTAAACGTGCTTTTCTAAACTCCATCGAGAACTTACCCACCGGCGAAGATCTTTTTTCCAGTGCTGAAAAAAACGTAATCCTGAGTGGAGAGCTCAATGAGCTAAACACCCTTAACGAAAAACTCTACACATTTACTGATTTCAACAAAAAAGGTACTCAAGAACGACTCAACATACTGGTACACGGCAGTGTCGACCCTGATACTGGCATTTCGAAAGTTTCATATAATGGAAAACTCAATACGCCACACGAGTTACTTCAGACACTTCACAACGAAGGTATTCACCCCGAGACGTTTGACAATGTAAGACTGCTGTCATGTGACTCTGCAAGTGGTGGAGATGCCTCCTTCGCAGCTGAATTTCAGAAGCTCATAGGGCGCCCGGTCAAAGGCTATAGTGGCACCCTCAGCGCTAACCTCACACCAGAAGATGTAAATGCAGCGGTTGTAAAAGTAGAAAAGTCCTATCTGGAAGCCCTGGAAAAAAATCAAGCCACCCCCCTGACTGCCGCCGATAGGGCATTGGCTAGATCCGAAGCTGAAAAATACGCTGCCAAAGAACTGGCGAAAAAAACAAACTTCAGACCGGCAAAGAAAAATCCTTATTGGAATCCGTTGAAATGGTGGGCTTTTACTTATAAACCCGAGACCTTCCCAAAACCGTAACACCGAGAATATGCTCGCCATCGAAAGAGTAGTCGTCAAATCGCCCTCAGCGCCAGTGCAATTGCCAGCCTCCCGGCCATGGCCGCCGATGCACTGATATTACAATCAGGTATACCTGCGCGCTGACGGCAGCCAGGAAGTGGCTCGCGACAAGACGATCATGACCCTCTACACCGAGTCGCAAAATGCCGACCCGGCCAAGCTCGCTGCCGCCCCCCCGCCACCATGAACCAGGCCCTGAGCCAGGCCCGCCAGGTCAATATGAGTGCCGATGGCGTGATCGAAGTTTTACAGTAACTTTTTTAGACAAGACAAAGGCGCAAACCCAAGGGCTTGCGCTTTTTTTGCGTTCGCTGCCGCCACGTCATATCCGGCAGCATATCTCGCTGGAATTACGTTCAAGGTCTTCACGACTCAATGACTGCCATAGCTACCAGGGAGGGCTGTGCTGGCATTTATTCACACAGTGAGAGCCAAACTTATGTCCCTATCAGTCAATGCAACACCATCCTCATCGCTGCCGCAGGTACCCGGCGATCTGCGGTCAACAACTGATACGCAATCCCCACAAGCGCCTCAACCGCTCACCGCAAACATCGCCCGGCCTGCCGAGACAGCATTGCTTAAGGCTTACCTTGAAGCCGCCCAACGCAAGGTCCTGCATAACAATGCCGGGCTTATAGCAGTCCCGCCCCAGAGCAACCTGGGCCAATGGCTTGGAGTATATCGCGAGCATTTGGAACACCCTGTTGTGCAGGGCTGGCTGCGCGAACAGCAGATCGAGCCGAACACCCTCCTCTCAATCAACCCGTCTACAGGCACCTTGTCCGCCGAGGTAAGAGGCGAAACGAAAACCTTCCACCTCACGGACACATCAGGTTGGGGACAGATTTCGGGGCCTCTGCTGGCAGCCGCCAGGATCATCGCTCCAGGCAATCATGGTGATTTGCGTGTGAGGCTGCGCGAAGACTCCATTCAAGTCAGCGCAAAGGTCGTGGCAAACTTTGAAGGCGTGGAACTTCCACAAACACTGTCCCAGGCTCGGGAACAAATCAGGCATTTGGAGCATAAAACCACTTTCGATCCGATTCCCGCCGATGATCACCTGCGTCCTGCCAGCAGCCGCTCGGCAGAGGCGCTGCAGGTACACAGACAGAATGCGACCCGCTATTACAGCAGCGCACCACAGGCGTTGGCCTACAAGCGCTTGGCAGTCGACGTTGCCAAAAACCTCCCCAATACGCGGGCAGAGGCCAAAAAATGGGCGGACGCGCTGCTGCTCAAACTCACAGGCAAGCCAATCGACTCAGATACCGTCTACTTGAATCGCTTCAAGGGCGGCGAAAGCGCGGATACAGTGACCGGCTGGGAGCACAAGTTCCAGGAGCCCTGGTCTTCGCTGCGCTTGCCCGACGCCTTGCTGAAGAATTTCTCCGAGCACGATTGGGTACCCGGAAACCTGGATCTCGAGGCGGGTCTGTATACCCAATCTACGGGACAGAGCGAAAAAGACGGCTACGGCAAGCACAATCAGATCGACCTTAAGCCATCGCAAGTGATGCACGAAAGCTGGAAGACCGACTTCCAGGCCCAGATGACCCAGAAAATCGACAGCTTCTGGCACACGCATGCCGATGGCTACCAGACCGCGATCAAAGGTGAGTTCGTCTTCCAGGCCCGCGAACAATTGAAGACGGCCGAAGCCCGATCACCCGCCGAGCGAGCCTTACAAGCACCCGAGCATCGATTCAATCGAGGTGACTACCGCTTGGTGATGGCGGCCGCCGGCAATCTCCCGCTCGACGAGAATGCTGCGTTGAGCATGGAGCAGCTCAAGGCACAAGCGCCGGTAAACGGCGACACTCAAGTGCATGCCCTTAGCATCCACGGTTTTAAGTCCAGCGACATTGTGCGGTTCGGCGCTGACGATGGAGGTCGCCAGGTACTTTATATACCGGGAGCAAAGCCGGCATTCCTGCGCTTCGACTCCCTGAAAAAACTCAATCAGTGGGTGATTGAGCAAAGTCAGTATCCGAAAAAAAGCCAGGCGCTGCTGGCACATTTTTCATTGATTGATCGCCAGGACCATAAGCCCGGCATCCTGCCGCAACTGGGAATCGACTTTATACCTGGCTTGAGCTTCACGGGAATAGGCGACACGCGAGATGGCCTGGACGCCCTGTTCAAAAAAATGGCTGCCGGTGATCTGAAAACCCCGGTGCTCAATGACAGCCACGCAAAAATCGAGGCAGACGTATTTTCCACATTGGCCACCGCCGCCAAACAACGCATGACCAGCGATACAGACGTAGTCATCAAATCCAACAGCGAAGTGACCCGCGACACCTGGCTGAACGACATAACCGTGGCTGCGGGTCTGCTGGCCAAGCTTGCGCCCATCGCAGCACCGGTTGCGGGTGCGGCGGCGCTTGCAGGGTTGACCGAGCTGGGGTTGGGCGCGGAAAAAGCAGCATCCGGCGACACCGAGGCCGAGCGCAGCGATGGAGTGTCCAAGGCATTCGATGGTTTGCTGAACACGCTATTTTCAGCCGGGGCAAGCGCAGTCCCCGAGGATCCTTTTGCATTACCGACCGAAAAAGAATTGCCGAATCTAGAGTCACTCGATCCGCCCGAAATCAGTGTCATCGAACCCACACCCGGGCCATCCAGCGGTACACGTGTTGTCAACGAGCCCGGAGCGCCCCTGCCAAGATCCCAACCCCTGCTGCCAATGGCACCCCATGCCGTCCCTGACGGTGAGCAATTGATAAAGAACGCGCCTCGTGACGCACTGGGTGTCTATCGAATAACCGACAGCAAGGGAGCGCTGCGTCAATTCGTACGCCTTACCGACGAAACTGAAACAAGCAGGATATTTGAAATATCAGGTCGCTACAGGACAGGCGACACCTTTGCCAGAATCATCAATTCCGACGGTGACGGACTGATGGTTATCACACCCGGGCGCGAGAAGGAGTGGGCCCGCGCACCGGGCGATGGCGGGATTAAGTGGCCGTGGCAACGTCCGATTTCGCCGACCCCGAGTAACGACTTAAAGTCATCCTCCCGCTTTTCGGACAACTTTATTGAGTTAGACGGATCAAAAATGGAAGGCGCCGACACACTCGACAAATACCTCAACTTTGAGGAGCAGACGCAGTATAGATTTGGCGTCAGCGTTGATGAGGAAAACGGTACGGTTAAAAGTCGCCCTGTCCTTTCATGGGAAGTAGACGATAGAAACTTCACGGTCTCCGCTTCGGAAGCGGCATCCCCTTCAAAGTTCGGCACCAGCGTCTACTCTGGCCAATTCATCAAAGACATCAACAGAAACCCTTACACAATAAGGCGACCGGGCTTGCAGGACGTTGAAATCGACATACCCCAGCAGATAAAAGGACTTAATGTTCCGGGCAATAATGCAGAGCAGTCAGTCGTCGATGGTCTTATCCATGACGGAATCGAAACCTTTGAAAGTGCGATCCCCGACCCCGACATGCGGGCGGCGATTTCAGAGGTAGCGCATCAAGGCTCTGCCGCTCCGGCGTGGCTTGAATTGCAGCCCCCCCGGGTAAAAGACGACTACCTGAGCAGCGCTGGCGACCGACACTTTTTCATCGACTATTCGCCTTTGGAAAATGAGACCAAAGTCACGGTGACCTCGCAATGGAAACTCGTTTATGCAGGCGGAGATGAGCCCATTCCCGCTTCAGACTTGAGCATCACAGCCAGCCGGACGTTCACCCTTCGTGAGAGTAATGCGGTGGATGGATTGCCCGTTACAATCGACAAATCTGCGCCTACCCGCATAGAAGTCTCCCCTACCTAACCCGCTTGAACGGCGGTAACCTCGGTGACCGCCGTTTTCGTTTGGGCAGCTTTTGTATGCCTGCCATTTCAGGGGTCTCCATGAAAAAGCCACTGCTCCTCGCCGCCAGCCTCCTGGCCTTTATACCAATGGCCCAGGCCGCCACGACCCTGGTCTACTGCTCCGAGGCCAGCCCCGCCGGCTTCGATCCCAGCCAGTACACCAGCGGCACCGATTTCGATGCATCCGCCGAAACCGTGTTCAACCGCCTGACCCAGTTCAAGCGCGGCGGCACCGAAGTCGAGCCCGGCCTGGCAACCCGCTGGGAGGTCTCCAGCGACGGCCTCACCTACACGTTCCACCTGCGCGAGGGCGTCAAGTTCCACACCACCGATTACTTCACCCCGACCCGCGACTTCAACGCCGATGATGTGCTGTTCACCTTCAATCGGCTGCTGGACGCCGATAGCCCGTTTCGCAAGGCCTACCCATCCGAATCGCCCTACTTCACCGACATGGGCTTGAACACCACGATCAAAAGCATCGACAAGCTCGACGAACACACCGTGCGTTTCAACCTGAATAATGTCGATGCTGCGTTTGTACAGAACCTGGCCATGAGTTTTGCCTCGGTGCAATCGGCTGAATATGCCGCGCAGCTCCTGAAAGAAGGCAAGCCCGAGCAGATCAATCAAAAACCGGTCGGCACCGGGCCATTTGTGTTCAAGCGTTACCAGAAAGACGCGCAGATTCGCTATGCGGCCAATAAACAGTATTGGAAACCCGAGGACGTGAAGCTCGACAACCTGGTGTTCGCCATCACCCCGGACGCCGCCGCGCGCCTGCAGAAGCTCAAAGCCGGCGAATGCCAGGTCAGCGGTTACCCGCGCCCCGCCGATATCGAGGTGATGAAGCAAGACCCCAACCTGCGCGTGCTACAGCAAGCCGGATTCAACCTGGGCTTCCTGGCCTACAACGTAACCCACCCGCCGCTCGACCAGCTCAAGGTGCGTCAGGCCCTGGATATGGCCATCGACAAGCCTGCGATCATCAAGGCCGTATACCAGGGCGCCGGACAATTGGCGCAGAACGCATTGCCTCCGGCGCAGTGGTCTTATGACCCGAAAATCCAAGACGCGCCCTACGACCCGTCCAAGGCGCGGTTGCTACTAAAAGAAGCAGGGGTTGCACCAGGTACCACCATCAATCTATGGGCAATGACCGTGCAGCGCGCCTCCAACCCCAATGCGCGAATGTCCGCGCAAATGATCCAACAGGATTGGGCCAAGGTCGGCATTACGGCCAACATCGTCAGCTATGAGTGGGGCGAGTACATCAAGCGCGCCAAGAATGGCGAGCACGATGCAATGATTTACGGCTGGACCGGTGATAACGGCGACCCGGATAACTGGCTCGGCGTGCTCTACAGTTGTGCCGCAGTCAAGGGCAGCAACTACGCCAAATGGTGTAACCCGGCCTACGACACACTGGTGCAGCAAGCCAAGGTCAGCAACGACCGCGAGCAGCGCATCAAGTGGTATCAACAGGCACAAAAAAATCCTTAACGAACAAGTACCTATAACGCCTATTGCGAACTCGACGGTTTTCCAGCCTTTGCGCAAGGAAGTGCGTGACTTCAAGATCAGCCCCTTTGGGCTCACGCCGTTCTATGGCGTGGGTCTAGATAAGTAACAACAGCGCCCCAACCGAGTGCGCTAGACGCCTCGGCTGGGCTTTTTTGGTGCACCTATTGCACCGAAAAAACCCTCCAAACAGGCATATTTGTGTCGAAACTTTCATAATTGCGACATTCCTGTACGTTCGTACGACTGTTTGCCGCTCCTGGCCGCTCTGCATCTTGCATTGGGTATGGCGCCTGCATAAGTATACGCAGGCCGACTCACGAGGTCGCCCTCACCACCAAAAATGACAACAAATCATGAGGCCAACATGCTTAAACACGCAGTCCTTCCGTTATTAGTGAGCGCGGGCCTTATGGCCGCCGCCCCTGCAGCCCTTGCGGCAACTAACCTGGTGTTCTGCTCCGAAGGGAGCCCGGCCGGTTTCGATCCAGGCCAGTACACCACCGGAACAGACTTCGATGCCTCGGCCGAAACCATGTTCAACCGTCTGAGCCAGTTCGAACGTGGCGGCACCGCCGTGGTTCCTGGCCTGGCCACCAGCTGGGACGTGTCCCCGGATGGCCTGACGTATACCTTCCACCTTCGCGAAGGCGTCAAGTTCCATACCACCCCGTACTTCAAGCCGACTCGTGAATTTTCGGCAGACGACGTGCTGTTCACCTTCAACCGGATGATCAATAAAGACGATCCATTCCGTAAGGCCTACCCCACCGAGTTCCCGTACTTCACGGACATGGGGATGGACACCAACATCAAGAACATCGAGAAAGTCGATGACCACACCGTCAAGTTCACCCTTGGCACCGTGGATGCGGCTTTCATCCAGAACCTGGCCATGAGCTTCGCGTCGATCCAGTCCGCTGAATATGCCGCGCAGTTGCTCAAGGAAGGCAAGCCCGCCGACATCAACCAGAAGCCGGTTGGCACTGGCCCGTTCGTGTTCAAGAGCTACCAGAAAGATTCGAACATTCGCTACACCGGCAACAAGGACTACTGGAAACCTGAAGATGTGAAGATCGACAACCTGATCTTCGCAATCACCACTGACCCGTCGGTGCGTATCCAGAAGCTCAAGAAAAACGAATGCCAGATCACCCTGTTCCCACGTCCGGCCGACCTCAAGGCCCTGGGCGAAGACAAGGACCTGAAACTGCCGCACCAGGCCGGTTTCAACCTGGGCTACGTTGCCTACAACGTCATGGACAAGGTCAAGGGCAGCGATCAGCCAAACCCGCTGGCTGACCTGCGCGTACGCCAGGCGCTGGACATGGCGGTGAACAAGCAGCAGATCATTGACTCCGTGTACCAGGGCGCCGGTCAACTGGCCGTCAACGCCATGCCGCCGACCCAATGGTCCTACGACACCAGCATCAAAGACGCCAAGTACGACCCTGAAAAAGCCAAGGCGCTGCTCAAGGAAGCCGGCGTCAAGGAAGGTACCGAAATCGTCCTGTGGGCCATGCCGGTTCAGCGTCCGTACAACCCGAACGCCAAGCTGATGGCCGAGATGCTGCAGAACGACTGGTCCAAGATCGGCCTGAAGGTCAAGATCACCAGCTACGAGTGGGGCGAGTACATCAAGCGCTCCAAAGGCGGCGAGAACCAGGCCATGATCATTGGCTGGAGCGGCGACAATGGTGACCCGGACAACTGGCTGAACGTACTGTTCGGCTGCGACTCGCTGTCGGGTAACAACTTCTCCAAGTGGTGCGACAAAAAATTCGACGGCATCGTAAAAGAAGCCAAGGCCACATCGGATGTCGCCAAACGCACCGAGCTGTACAAGCAGGCGCAACATATCCTCAAAGATGCAGTCCCGATGACACCTATCGCGCACTCGACGGTGTATCAACCCATGCGTAATACCGTACAGGACTTCAAGATCAGCCCGTTTGGCTTGAACTCCTTCTACGGCGTTAGCGTCAGCGGCAAGTAAGGATCAATAACGGCGACGTTTCATAACGTCGCCGTTATTCCATCTGCCCAGGCCATAGGAAACAGACCACGATTGAAAGCGTTGCGTCCTACAGCAACGAACTGCGACCCGTGTCTCCGTTACCTACAAGGCCAGTCAGAATTGACGCATTTACTGCAATGTCCGCGCCCCATAACGTCGTAGGACAGCAGAGGCATCATTCTGGGAAAAGGCACTTGCTGTGTGTGGGATCAGTGATGTCTCCCTGGCCGTGCGCCAGAGAGGTGGTTCGCTGTTGATAACTACAAACAAGGATCGGGATTGTCATGCGCCATACCACCGTTCTATCCGCGATGTTTGCCACCAGCCTGCTGACCGTGGCCACGATGGGCCAAGCCGCCGAGAAGAAGAGCCTGGTGTTCTGCTCCGAAGGCAGCCCGGCAGGTTTTGATACTGCGCAATACACCACCGCCACCGACAACGATGCCGCAGAGCCGTTGTACAACCGCCTGGTCGAATTCGAAAAAGGCGCCACTGACGTGGTGCCAGGGCTGGCAACCAAGTGGGATATCTCCGAAGACGGGCTGACCTATACGTTTCACCTGCGTGAAGGGGTGAAGTTCCACAGCAACAAGGAATTCAAGCCGACGCGGGACTTCAACGCCGACGACGTGCTGTTCACCTTCAACCGCATGCTTGACCCCGACCACCCGTTCCGCAAGGCCTACCCTACCGAGTTTCCGTACTTCAACGGGATGAGCCTGAACAAGAATATCGCCAAGGTCGAAAAAACCGGCCCCTACACCGTGGTGATGACCTTGAACACGGTCGACGCCGCGTTCGTGCAGAACATCGCCATGAGCTTTGCCGCAATCCTCTCGGCCGAATACGCCGAGCAGTTGCTCAAGCAAGCCCGGCCCAGCGACATCAACCAGAAGCCGATCGGCACTGGCCCCTTCGTGTTCCAGCGCTACCAGAAAGACTCGCAGATCCGTTATGTGGGCAACAAACAGTACTGGGACCCGAGCCGGGTCAAACTGGACCAACTGATCTTCGCCATCAACACCGATGCCTCCGTGCGGGTGCAGAAGCTCAAGGCCGGCGAATGCCAGGTCACCCTGCATCCACGCCCCGCCGATGTCGAAGCCCTCAAGACTGACCCGAACCTGCAACTGCTGACCAAACCTGGCTTCAACCTCGGCTATATCTCTTACAACGTGCGCCATAAACCCTTCGACCAGCTCGAGGTCCGTCAGGCATTGGACATGGCAGTGAACAAGCAGAGCATCCTGAATGCCGTGTACCAGGGCGCCGGGCAACTGGCGGTCAACGCCATGCCGCCGACGCAATGGTCCTACGACGACAGCATCAAGGACGCCGCCTACAACCCGGAAAAAGCCAAGGAACTGCTCAAGGCCGCCGGCGTCAAGGACGGCACCGAGATCACCCTGTGGGCCATGCCCGTGCAGCGCCCCTACAACCCCAACGCCAAGCTGATGGCCGAGATGCTGCAGAACGACTGGGCCAAGATCGGCCTCAAGGTCAAGATCGTCAGCTATGAGTGGGGCGAATACATCAAGCGCACCAAGAACGGTGAGCACGATGTCAGCCTGATCGGCTGGACCGGCGACAACGGTGACCCGGACAACTGGCTCGGCACCCTCTACAGCTGCGACGCCATCGGCGGGAACAACTACTCCATGTGGTGTGACCCGGCGTACGACAAGCTGATCAAGCAAGCCAAGGTCGTGACCGACCGCGAACAAAGGACTGTTCTGTACAAACAGGCGCAGCAACTGCTCAAGCAGCAGGTGCCGATCACGCCCATCGCCCACTCGACGGTCAACCAACCGTTAAGCGCCAAAGTCGAAGGTTTCAAAGTGAGCCCCTTCGGCCGCAACGTGTTCTCGGGCGTCAGCATTACCCCATAAGAAAATAACCGGATTGCGGGGAGCGAAGTCGGCTCCCCGGCAAACGTGCAGGCTTTTGTCGGGAAAATCCCTACGCCAAACGTTTGCAAAGGCTTGAACGAGTTCCACACCCAATAGCCGGTTCACCTAAAAAGACCGGCATAAAAAAGAGAACCAAAGGAGCTTCACCCATGAAACTGAGCAGCAAAGCGCTTCTGGCCCTGGCCATCAGCAGCATCACGGCGACCGCCTATGCTGAACCCGCCAGCCAGGACTTCGTTCCTACCACATTGGCCGGCACCAGCGCCCAAGGCGAGGCCAAGGGCTTCATTGAAGATTTCAGCCTCGGCGGCACCACGCGTAACTGGTACTCCCATGAAAGCAAATACCGTGGGGGCACCTTCGCCTACCAGAAGCACGGCCAGACCCTTACTGATCGCAACCGTACCAACTGGGTGCAGGGCACCATCCTCAACGCCAGCTCGGGTTTCACCCAGGGCACCGTTGGGGTCAAGACCGAAGTAGCGGTCTACAACGCCCTGGTACTGGACCGCAGCAAGCGTGACATCAAGGGTGGCTCCAACCGTACCCTGGCGGACTCCAACGGCGACGCCGTCGACCAGTGGAGCAAGCTGGGCCTGGCCAACGTGCAGTTCCGCGTGTCCAACACCACCTTGACCGCCGGTCGCCAGAACTTCAGCAGCGGCATCGTCGACACCATCGGCAACCGTGCCCTGCCTTCAAGCTTCCAGGGTGTGAGCTTCAACAGCGAAGAGTTCAGCAACCTGTCGTTCCAGGGCGGCGTGTTTGACCGCGTTTCGCCACGTAGCGAGCAGAGCCTGTCGAAATTCCGTACCGAATACGGCAATGGCGCAGAAACCGACAAAGTGTCCACCCTGGGCGTGAACTACCAGCCGCTGAAAAGCCTGAAGACCAGCTTCTTCGCCGCCAACGTGAAGGACTTCTGGAACCAGTACTACTTCGGCGCTACCCACGAATTGGGCGACGCTCAGCAACTGGGCCTGACCACCGGCTTCAACTACTACAAGACTGTCGACGAAGGCAAAAAAGAGATGGGGGAAATCGACAACGATACCTTCTCCCTGTCCCTGGGCCTGACTCACCAGGCACACAGCCTGACCTTCGGTTACCAGCAAGTGAACGGTAACGAGTACTTCGACTACCTGCACGAAACCAACGGCATCTACCTGGCCAACTCCCTGACCTCGGACTTCAACGGCCCGAACGAGAAATCCTTCCAGATCGCCTATGCCATCAACATGGCTGAATACGGCGTACCAGGCCTGAAGTTCAATGCCTACTCGGCCCGCGGCTGGGGCATCGACGGTACCCACTACACCGGCAACAATGGCCGCGCCAAGTTCGCCTACGACGGCATCCAGTCCCAGGACGGCGAGAAGCACCAGGAATACGGTGTAGGCGCTTCCTACGCGGTGCAGAGTGGCCCGCTCAAGGCCACCGCGATTCGCGCCACCTACGTTGAACACCGTGGCAGCGAGTTCCAGTCCGATGGCAGCATCAAGGAATTCCGTCTGGTTACCACCATCCCATTCAACATCCTTTAATTAGCGCCAGGTAGACGGCGGGCTCAGGACGAGCCTCGCCGTCTACGCTTTTCTGGTTCCATCGATTGCAGAGGGCTCTGAATGAAAATGCTCCCGCTACAAGCCGCCATGGCTGCCGCGCTGTTGAGCGTGGCGATCGGCGTTTCGGCCAAACCGCTGGTGGTCTGCACCGAAGCCAGCCCGGAAGGTTTCGACCCGGTGCTGTACACCACCGCCGTGACCGCTGATGCCGCTGCTGAAACCATGTTCAACCGTCTAGTGGATTTCAAGCCGGGTACGACCGAGGTAGTGCCCGCGCTGGCCAAGTCATGGGAAATCAGTGATGACGGCCTGACCTACACGTTCCACCTGCGCGATGACGTCAAGTTCCACACTACCGATTACTTCAAGCCTTCGCGCAACTTGAATGCCGACGATGTGCTGTGGAGCTTCCAGCGCCAGTTGGACCCGAAACACCCGTGGCATAACAAGTCCACCACCGGTTTCCCTTATTTTGAAAGCATGGGTTTCAAGGAACTGCTCAAGAGTGTCGAGAAGGTTGACGATCACACCGTGGTCTTCACCCTGACGCGCCCTGAAGCACCGTTCCTGGCCGATGTTGCAATGCCGTTCACCGCTATCCATTCCGCCGAATACGCCGACAAGCTGCTCGCCGCCGGCAAGACCGACGAACTCAACAGCAAGCCGATCGGCACCGGCCCATTCATCTTCATCCGCTATCAGAAAGATGCTCAGGTGCGCTTCAAGGCCAACCCGGAATACTTCCGTGGCAAGCCGCCCGCCGACCCGTTGATCCTGGCCATTGCGGTCGATAACAACGTGCGCTTGCAAAAGCTCAAGGCCAATGAATGTCAAATCGCGCTTTATCCCAAGCCGGATGATCTGCCGAGCATCAAGAAAGATCCGAACCTGAAAGTCGATGAGCTGGCGGCCATGACCACCAGCTACACCGCCCTGAACACTACCCACAAGTACATGAGCGACCCACGGGTGCGTCACGCGATCAACATTGCGTTCGACAAGGCCGGCTACACCGACGCCCTGTACGGCAAAGGCAACGCGGTGGTGGGCACCGGCCCGTATCCACCGACCTTGCTGGGCTTCAATGACAAGCTCAAGAACCCACCTCGCGACTTGGACAAGGCCCGTGCCCTGCTCAAGGAAGCCGGCGTACCGGAGGGCACCGAGTTCACCCTGTTCACCCGTAACGGCGGCGGCCCGACCAACCCCAACCCAATGCTCGGCGCCCAGCGCATGCAGGCAGACCTGGCCCAGATCGGCCTGAAGGTCAACATCAAGGTCATGGAATGGGGCGAGATGCTCAAGCGCGCCAAGGCAGGCGAGCACGACATGGTTTCCGCCGGCTGGGCGGGGGATAACGGCGACCCGGATAACTTCCTCACGCCTAACCTGAGTTGCGATGCAGCGAAAAACGGCGAAAACTACGCCCGTTGGTGTAACAAGGAGTTTCAGGACTTGATCGACAAGGCGCGCGCCATCGCTGAACCCCAGCAACGGGCCGCACTCTATGAACAAGCCCTGGATGTTTTCGAGAAGGACCAGCCGTGGATACCCATGGCTTATCCAAAAATGTTTACCGCCATGCGCAAGAACGTCGAGGGTTATACCCAAAGCCCGCTGACGAACAATAACTTCGCCACCACCCAGGTGAAGTAAATAAGAAAAACGCTCGGCACCGTCGACACTGACGGTGCCGAACCTGCCTAACCGGCTGATTGAGGTACACACCAAGATGTTTAGTTTTATTGCCCGCCGACTGGGGTTATTGATCCCCACGTTCTTCGGCATCACGTTGCTGACCTTTGCGTTGATTCGCATGATTCCAGGCGACCCCGTAGAAGTCATGATGGGCGAGCGACGGGTTGACCCCGAAATGCACGCCCAGGCAATGGAGCGCCTTGGCCTTAACAAGCCGCTGTATGCGCAATACCTGGATTACGTCGGCAAGCTCGCCCAGGGCGACCTTGGCGAATCGCTGCGCACCCGCACCAGCGTGTGGACCGAGTTCACCGCCCTCTTCCCCGCGACCCTGGAACTGTCCATGGCCGCCCTGTTGTTCGCCGGTATCCTGGGCCTGTTAGCCGGGGTGATCGCGGCTTTGAAACGAGGATCCCTGTTCGACCATGGGGTGATGGGCATCTCCCTGGCGGGCTATTCGATGCCGATCTTCTGGTGGGGCCTGATCCTGATCATGTTCTTCTCGGTAAGCCTGGGCTGGACCCCGGTTTCCGGGCGTATCGACCTGCTCTACGACATCGAGCCGCGCACCGGTTTCATGCTGATCGACACCCTGCTGGCCGACGAGCCGGACGCGTTCTGGGACGCCCTGCACCACCTGATCCTGCCGGCCATCGTGCTGGGCACCATCCCGCTGGCGGTGATCGCGCGGATGACCCGTTCGTCGATGCTCGAAGTACTGCGTGAAGACTACATTCGTACCGCCAAGGCCAAGGGCCTGTCGCCGGCACGCGTGGTATTCGTGCACGGCCTGCGCAACGCGCTGATTCCGGTACTTACCGTGGTCGGCCTGCAAGTCGGCACGCTGCTGGCCGGTGCGGTACTGACCGAGACCATCTTCTCGTGGCCCGGCATCGGCAAATGGCTGATCGAAGCCATTGGCGCACGGGACTACCCGGTGGTGCAAAACGGCATTCTGCTGATCGCCTGCCTGGTGATCCTGGTGAACTTCGTAGTGGACATCCTCTACGGCTTCGCCAACCCACGCATCCGTCACCAGCGCTGAGATCATGACCATGACTACCTCTACTCCAGTGTCAGCAGTCGATCAGAGCCTGCTGTACCCGTCTCCATACAAAGAATTCTGGCAAGCCTTCTCCAAGAACAAAGGCGCGGTTGCCGGCCTGCTGTTCATGTTGCTGATCGTGTTCTGCGCGATCTTCGCCCCGTGGGTGGCACCGCATAACCCCAGCGAGCAATACCGCGACTTCCTGCTGACCCCGCCAGCCTGGCTGGAAGGTGGGCAGATGCAGTTCCTGCTCGGCACCGACGAATTGGGCCGTGACCTGCTCTCGCGCCTGATCCAGGGTTCGCGCCTGTCGTTGCTGATCGGCTTGTCGTCAGTGGTGATGTCGCTGATCCCGGGCATCCTGCTGGGCCTGTTCGCCGGGTTCTTCCCGCGCTTGCTTGGCCCGACCATCATGCGCCTGATGGACATCATGCTGGCCCTGCCATCGCTGCTGCTGGCCGTTGCCATTGTCGCCATCCTCGGCCCTGGCCTGATCAACACCGTGATCGCCATCGCCATCGTGTCGCTGCCGTCCTACGTGCGTCTGACCCGCGCCGCGGTGATGGGCGAACTGAACCGCGACTACGTGACGGCCGCCCGTCTTGCCGGCGCCGGCCTGCCACGCCTGATGTTCATCACCGTGCTGCCTAACTGCATGGCACCGCTGATCGTCCAGGCCACCCTGAGCTTCTCGTCGGCGATCCTCGATGCCGCCGCCCTGGGCTTCCTCGGCCTTGGCGTACAACCGCCAACCCCGGAGTGGGGCACCATGCTGGCCTCGGCTCGGGACTACATCGAACGCGCCTGGTGGGTGGTGAGCCTGCCTGGTTTGACCATTTTGCTCAGCGTGCTGGCAATCAACTTGATGGGTGACGGCCTGCGCGATGCGCTGGACCCGAAACTCAAGAACGCCGCCTGAGGAGATTCCCATGTCACTGTTAGAAATAAAGAATCTCAACGTACGCTTCGGCGACAAGACCGCCGTGCCGGTGGTCGATGGCCTCGACATTACCGTCGACAAAGGCGAAGTACTGGCGATCGTTGGCGAGTCGGGTTCGGGTAAATCCGTGACCATGATGGCGCTGATGGGCCTGATCGAGCACCCAGGCATCGTCACCGCCGACGCCCTGAACTTCGACGGCAAGGACATGCTCAAGCTGAGCAACCGCCAGCGCCGCCAGATCGTCGGCAAAGACCTGGCGATGGTGTTCCAAGACCCGATGACCGCGCTCAACCCCAGCTACACCGTGGGTTTCCAGATCGAAGAAGTGCTGCGCCTGCATTTGAAAATGTCCGGCAAGCAAGCGCGCAAGCGTGCGATCGAGCTGCTGGAAAAGGTTGAAATCCCAGGCGCTGCCAGCCGGATGGATGCCTACCCGCACCAACTGTCCGGTGGTATGAGCCAGCGCGTGGCAATCGCCATGGCGATTGCCGGCGAGCCCAAGCTACTGATCGCCGATGAACCGACCACTGCGTTGGACGTGACCATCCAGGCGCAGATCATGGAGCTGCTGCTGGCCCTGCAGAAAGAGCAGAACATGGGCCTGGTGCTGATCACCCACGACCTCGCCGTGGTGGCCGAAACCGCCCAGCGCGTGTGTGTGATGTATGCCGGCCAGGCCGTGGAAGTTGGCCAGGTGCCACAACTGTTCGACATTCCAGCGCACCCCTACAGCGAAGCGCTGCTCAAGGCGATTCCGGAACACAGCCTGGGCGCCACGCGCCTGGCCACGCTGCCAGGCATCGTGCCCGGTCGGTATGACCGTCCGCAAGGTTGCCTGCTGTCGCCGCGTTGCCCGTACGTACGCGATAACTGCCGCACCGAACGTCCGGCTCTCGATCCGAAAACCAACAGCCTCGCGCGTTGCTTCTACCCCTTGAACCAGGAGGTGGCGTAATGGCCGTCGTTCTTACCGCCCGCGACCTGACCCGTCACTACGAAGTGTCCCGTGGCCTGTTCAAGGGCCACGCCACCGTACGTGCTCTCAATGGTGTGTCCTTCGAACTGGAAGCCGGCAAGACCCTGGCCGTGGTAGGCGAGTCGGGTTGCGGCAAATCCACCCTGGCCCGGGCCCTGACGCTGATTGAAGAGCCCTCGTCGGGCTCCTTGAAAATCGCCGGGCAAGAAGTGGCTGGCGCCGACAAGGCCCAGCGCAAGCAGTTGCGCAAAGACGTGCAAATGGTGTTCCAGAGCCCCTATGCCTCTTTGAACCCACGCCAGAAGGTCGGCGATCAACTGGCGGAACCGTTGCTGATCAACACCAACCTGTCCGCTGCCGAGCGCCGCGAAAAAGTGCAGGCGATGATGAAGCAAGTGGGCCTGCGCCCCGAGCATTATCAGCGCTACCCGCACATGTTCTCCGGCGGCCAGCGCCAGCGTATCGCCCTGGCCCGGGCAATGATGCTGCAACCCAAAGTGCTGGTGGCGGATGAGCCGACCTCGGCGCTGGACGTGTCGATCCAGGCCCAGGTGCTCAACCTGTTCATGGACCTGCAGCAGGAGTTCAACACCGCCTACGTGTTCATCTCCCATAACCTGGCGGTGGTGCAGCACGTTGCTGACGATGTGATGGTGATGTACCTCGGCCGCCCCGTGGAAGTGGGCCCCAAGGAAGACATTTACGCACGCCCCCTGCACCCCTACACCCAGGCGCTGCTGTCGGCCACCCCGACGATTCATCCTGACCCGGACAAGCCGAAGATCAAGATCGTCGGCGAGCTGCCCAACCCGCTGAATCCGCCGCCTGGCTGCGCGTTCCACAAGCGTTGCCCGTATGCGACCGAACGCTGCAGCAGCGAGGAGCCGTTGTTGCGGCCGTTGGATAATCGGCAGGTGGCGTGCCATTACGCGGAGCAGTTTGTGGCCTGAGGCAACACAGCCTCCTAGAGGGGCTGCGGTTTCAATGAGTTCCATCGCTCTTCCCGCCAGATTGCGCATCAGTCTGGCCGGAGGGGCTTTTTTTTGCGTAAAACACTGAGCCAGAGCCTTTTGCAAAATGTATAGATTGTAAATGAAATTTACTTTTGTTTGAGAATCAATACCATTACGGCGCAATGAGAGCGCTGAACATCGTCCGGTAAACCAGGGTTTCTGCACAAGGCGATTCAGGCGCATCTCGCTCAATCGCCCCTCCAAAGGACCTTATGGACATGTCGTCTCAATTCAGGCTCAGCCATCTATCGCTGGCGTTTATCGCTACCCTTTCGTCCCCCGCGCTGTTGGCGGAGAGTGTGGAAAAACAGCGCGATAAAGTGCCGATCGAAGCGACAGACCTGCCTGTAGACGGCCAACCTCAAGCCTTGGTGCTGGAAGAAACGCGAGTACTAGGCAACGCTGCCGAAGAACTCAAGCAAGCCCCTGGCGTATCGATCATCACCGCCGAGGACATCAAGAAGCGCCCACCCACCAACGACCTGTCGGAGATCATCCGCCGCGAGCCAGGCGTCAACCTGACTGGCAACAGCTCCAGCGGCAGCCGCGGTAATAACCGTCAGATCGACCTGCGCGGCATGGGCCCGGAAAACACCCTGATCCTGATCGATGGCAAACCCTCCACCTCACGCAACGCCGTGCGTTATGGCTGGAGCGGTGACCGTGATACCCGTGGCGAAACCAACTGGGTGCCGGCCGAAGAAGTCGAGCGCATTGAAATCCTGCGCGGCCCGGCCGCCGCTCGTTATGGCTCCGGGGCCATGGGCGGGGTGATCAACATCATCACCAAACGCCCGACCGACCAATTGCACGGTTCGCTGACCGCCTACACCGCCTTCCCCGAAAACGATGCCGAAGGCGCGAGCAAACGTACCAACTTCAATCTCAGCGGCCCGCTGACCGACAGTCTCGCGTTCCGCGTCTATGGCGGGCTGAACAAGACCGACGCCGATGACGCCGACATCAACCGCGCAGCCCAAGCGACGCCTGATTCTTTGGTCGCTGGCCGCGAAGGCGTACGCAATAAAGACGTCAATGGCTTGCTGAGCTGGCAATTCACCCCAGAGCAAACCCTCGACCTGGAAGCCAGCTATAGCCGCCAGGGTAATATTTTTGCCGGCGACACCATGCTCAACGGCGGTGGCGCATTCGTTGAAAGCCTGGTGGGCAAGGAAACCAGTGTGATTCAACGCAGCAGCTTCTCTGCAACCCACCGCGGTGAATTTGACTGGGGCTCGACCCTGGCCTCGCTGACCCACGACCTGACCCGCAACGAGCGTCTCAACGAAGGCCTGGCCGGTGCCGGCGAGGGTGCGCCTTCGGCCAGCGCCGGTCGTTTCGAATCACGCTTGCGCAATACCCGGGCCACCGCCGAGGTCAACCTGCCACTGAGCCTGGGCACCGAACAGGTGCTGACCCTGGGCAGCGAATACCTCTACGAATCGATGAACGATCCCGGCTCGTTGCGCCCGCAAAGCTATGACCCAGGCACCGGCGGCGTCCCCGCCATTCCTGGTGTCAGCCGCAACAGCACCAAGACCACCGCATCGAGCTACGCATTGTTTGCCGAGGACAACATCGAACTGGGCAGCAAGACCATCATCACCCCGGGCCTGCGCTACGACGATCATGAAGAATACGGCGGCAACTGGAGCCCCAGCCTCAACGCCTCCCATCAGTTGACCGATGAGCTGAGCCTCAAGGGCGGTATCGCCCGGGCCTACAAGACCCCGAACCTGTACCAGTCCAACCCCAATTATTTGCTATACAGCCGTGGCAACGGTTGCAACGCCAGCGAAGCCAACATGGGCGGTTGCTACCTGGTGGGTAATCGGGACTTGAAACCGGAAATCAGCGTCAATAAAGAAATCGGCCTGGCCTACGACAAGGGCAACTGGCGCACCAGCGCGACGTACTTCCGCAATGACTACAAGAACAAGATCAATGCCAGCAACGAGGCGGCGTTCCGCCTGGGCAATGGTCGCCGTGTACTTGAATGGGAGAACAGCGGACCGGCGTTGGTGCAAGGGGTTGAAGGCAACCTTTTCGTAAGCCTGCGCAGCGATCTGGACTGGAACACCAACCTGACCTACATGATCGACTCCAAGGACAAAGACACCGGCGAGCCGTTGAGCATCATCCCCAAGTACACCATCAACACCACACTGGACTGGCAAGCCACCGACAAGCTGTCCTTCCAGGTCAGCGGCACCTACTACGGCAAGCAGGAATCGCCGACACTCAACTCACGCAGCGCCAACAGCTATGACCGCAGCGCCCAGCAGGATGTCGACCCGTACGGGTTGATGGGCCTGAGCAGTGGTTACGAGTTCAGCAAAAACTTGAGCGTGCGTGTCGGTATCAACAACCTGCTGGACAAGCGCCTGTCACGCAAAGGCAATGCCGAGGATGCCGGTGCCCAGACCTATAACGAGCCGGGCCGGGCTTACTTCGCGTCGGTGACCACCTCGTTCTAAGTCACCGCCGGATGTCTGAAAAGCGCCTTCCGCCAGCTATAGCCTGACGGAAGGCGCGTTCTTTTCAGCAAGACTACGTCTGGCTGTCGCCTTCGTCTGCGTCGTCGCTGTCAGGCTCGTCGGTAGTCGAGTCATCATCACCCTCGCTGCCGCCCTGGCCTTGATCGCCTGGTTCGGCTTCGGACTTGGCCAACTGCAAGTCCGATGCCTGGCCACTCGTCACGACCCCTACGCTCTGCACCGGGTTATGCGCCCAGGCCGTCGACATCCCCAACGACAACAGCACCAGCACCTTCATCAACAGCACTACGCGTTGAAAAATACTCATGGTTGATTCCGTCCAGTCAGTGAATGGGACCCGCACGGCAGTCATTAACTGCCACCAGCGTTTACGCTAGTCGCGATGCCGAATTACCGCCAATCTCCAACCTTTTGGAGATCAAAATGTGGGAGGGGGCTTGCCCCCTCCCACATTCTCTCAACCGCCCAGACCTTAGTGGTGCTCGCGGGTCGCACGGAATTTCACATCCGGCCAACGCTCTTCCATCAGCGCCAGGTTCACCCGCGTCGGTGCCAGGTAGGTCAGGTGACCACCGCCGTCGATCGCCAGGTTTTCCACGGCCTTGTTGGAGAACTCTTCCAACTTCTTCTTATCGCTGCAATCAATCCAGCGCGCCGAATACACGGTGATCGGCTCGTAGGAGCATTCGACCTTGTATTCCTCTTTCAAGCGGCTGGCGACCACATCGAACTGCAGCACACCGACGGCGCCGAGGATGATGTCGTTGCTGCGCTCGGGGAAGAACACCTGGGTGGCGCCTTCTTCGGCCAACTGCTGCAAGCCTTGGCGCAGTTGCTTGGACTTGAGCGGGTCGCGCAGGCGCACGCGGCGGAACAATTCCGGGGCGAAGTGCGGGATGCCGGTAAAGCCCAGGGCTTCGCCTTCGGTGAAGGTGTCGCCGATCTGGATGGTGCCGTGGTTGTGCAGGCCGATGATGTCGCCGGCGTAGGCTTCTTCGAGCTGTTCACGCTCGGAGGAGAAGAACGTCAGGGCGTCGCCGATGCGCACGTCCTTGCCGGTGCGCACGTGACGCATCTTCATGCCTTTTTCGTAGCGGCCGGAGCAGATACGCATGAAGGCGATACGGTCGCGGTGCTTGGGGTCCATGTTCGCCTGGATCTTGAACACGAAGCCGGTGAATTTCTCTTCCACTGGCTCCACGGTGCGCTCGTTGGCGACCCGGGCCAGGGGTTTCGGCGCCCAGTTCACGACAGCGTCAAGCACATGGTCGACGCCGAAGTTGCCCAAGGCAGTTCCGAAGAACACCGGGGTCAGCTGGCCGTCGAGGAACTCCTGCTGGTTGAACTCATGGCAGGCGCCCTGCACCAGCTCCAACTGGTCGACGAAACGGTCGTACTCGTCGCCCAGGTGAGCGCGGGCTTCGTCCGAATCGAGCTTTTCGATGATCTTGGTTTCGGTGCGCTCATGACCGTGGCCGGCGGTGTAGACAATGATGTAGTCATCGGCCAGGTGGTACACGCCCTTGAAGTCGCGGTAGCAACCGATCGGCCAAGTGATCGGCGCGGCCTTGATCTTCAGGACGGCTTCGATCTCATCGAGCAACTCGATCGGGTCGCGGATATCGCGGTCGAGTTTGTTGATAAAGCTCACGATCGGGGTGTCACGCAGGCGGCAGACGTCCATCAGCGCGATGGTGCGCGGCTCAACACCTTTACCGCCGTCGAGAACCATCAGCGCCGAGTCAACTGCCGTGAGGGTGCGGTAGGTATCTTCGGAGAAGTCTTCGTGACCCGGGGTGTCGAGCAGGTTGACCATGTGGTCGCGATACGGGAACTGCATGACCGACGTGGTAATGGAAATACCCCGTTGCTTTTCCATTTCCATCCAGTCGGAGGTCGCATGGCGGTCGGATTTGCGGGATTTCACCGTGCCGGCCACCGCGATTGCCTTGCCCATCAGCAGGAGCTTTTCGGTGATGGTGGTTTTACCGGCATCGGGGTGGGAAATAATGGCGAAAGTGCGGCGTTTCGCGACTTCGGCGGCCTGGTGGGTCATGGGAAATCGCCTGGCAGGTGAGTCAAAAAAGGGCGGCGAGTATAGCGCAAACCCGAGGGTACAGACCACCGTTGAGCCTATTGGGGGTGGCTAAATGCGCCCAAGTGTGGAACCTTTTAAAAGGTAGAGACGTCCACTCCCCTGCTACCGCACTCGGAACAGGGGCTGAAAAATCAGCTAGTTAGCCTGACGAGGCTGCGCTTATGGCTCGAACTCATGCCGCTTTTGACGGCATTGGCGAGCTGCATTTCGCGATCACATTTCGCTGACAGCCAGCAATGGCATGCCACGCGGGAATGTGTTCGTCGACAGAAGAAAAAAAGGAGTCCGCCTGTGGCTATTCGCTATGGCAAAGGGCTTATAGGAGCAGCGGTTGTCGTCGCGCTCCTGGCCCTGCTGGTCCACTGGATCGGCATCAACACGATCGAACTGTACCGCGACGATTTGTTGTTTTACCTGCAAGCTCATCTGATTCTCGTCCTAGTCTCCATGCTGGCAGCCCTGATTGTGGGCATCCCCGCTGGTATCCTGCTCAGCCGACCCAACATGGTCGGGCGTGCAGAACGTTTCATGCAAATCTTCAACATCGGCAACACCGTCCCTCCCCTGGCCGTACTGGCCATCGCCCTCGGCGTCCTCGGCATCGGCAGCGGCCCGGCCATCTTCGCGTTGTTCCTCGCCTCCTTGCTGCCCATCGTGCGCAACACCTACGAAGGCCTGAAGAATGTTCAGGGTTCCCTGAAGGAAGCCGCCACCGGCATCGGCATGACCCCGCGCCAGGTGCTGTTTCGCGTGGAACTGCCCAACGCCGTGCCGATCATCATTGGCGGTGTACGTGTGGCCCTGGCGATCAACGTCGGCACCGCACCACTGGCGTTCCTGATTGGCGCCAACAGCCTGGGCAGCCTGATCTTCCCCGGCATTGCCCTGAACAACCAGCCGCAACTGCTGCTCGGCACTGCATGCACCGCGCTGCTCGCCTTGCTGCTTGATGGCCTGGTGACCATGGCCAGCCGTCTCTGGCTGGAACGCGGGTTACGTCCGTCTTAAGGCTTGGCAAAGGAATTCACATGAAAAAACTAAGCTTGATATTAGGCTGCGTCCTGCTGTTCGCAGGTATTGCGCAAGCCGCAGAAAAACCGCTAATCCGCATAGGCGCACGGGTCTTCACCGAGCAGACCCTGCTGGCCGAAATCACCTCCCAGTACCTGCGCACCAAGGGCTATGACGCCCGCGTCACTGGCGGCCTGGGCAGCAACCTGGCGCGCAGTGCCCAGGAAAGTGGGCAACTGGACCTGATCTGGGAATACACCGGCGTCTCCCTGGTGGCCTACAACCACGTGGACGAGAAACTCGACAGCGAACAGTCCTACGCCCGGGTGAAAGAACTCGACGCGAAAAAAGGCTTGGTCTGGCTCTCGCCGTCGAAATTCAGCAACACCTACGCGCTGGCACTGCCGGAAAACGTGGCCAAGGAATTTCCGCAGATCAACAGCATCAGCGACCTGACCAGGGCCCTGGCCGAGGACACCAAGGAGAACCGCCTGGTGGCCCTCGACACCGAGTTCGCCAACCGCTCCGACGGCATGGGCGGCATGGTCAAGTTGTATGACATGAACCTCACGCGCAAAAACACTCGGCAGATGGACGCTGGCCTGGTCTACACCGCCCTGCGTAATGGCCAGGTGTTTGCCGGTCTGGTCTACACCACCGACGGCCGCCTGAACGCGTTCAAATTGAAGCTGCTGGCCGACGACAAACATTACTTCCCGGACTACACCGCAGCCCCGGTGATCCGTCAGCAATATCTCGACCAGCATCCTCAGTTGGCCGCAGAGCTCAAGCCCTTGGCCGAGCTGTTCGACGACGCAACCATGCGCGCGCTGAATGCGCGGGTCGACGTCGACCACGAAAGCCCGTCCGCTGTCGCCGCCGATTTCCTGCGCCAACATCCGATCAACTAAGAAGGAGAAGACATGGAATTCCTGAACGCCTTTTCCCATCTTGATTGGGCCCAAGTCCTGCACCTGACCTGGCAGCACATCACCCTGGTCGGCATCGCAGTGATCCTGGCTATCGTCGTCGGCGTGCCCCTGGGCGTGCTGATGACCCGCTTCCCGACCCTGGCCGGTCCGTTGCAGGCTAGCGCTACGGTGCTGCTGACCGTGCCGTCCATCGCCCTGTTCGGCCTGCTGTTGCCCTTCTACTCCAAGTTCGGCCAGGGCCTCGGGCCGATGCCAGCGATCACCGCCGTATTCCTCTACTCCCTGCTGCCGATCATGCGTAATACCTACCTGGCCCTCACCGGGGTGGAACCGGGTATTCGCGAAGCCGCACGCGGCATCGGCATGACCTTCGGCCAGCGCCTGCGCATGGTCGAACTGCCGATTGCCGTGCCGGTGATCCTCGCTGGTGTGCGTACCGCCGTCGTGATGAACATCGGTGTGATGACCATCGCCGCCACCATCGGTGCCGGTGGCCTGGGTGTACTTATTCTGGCTTCCATCAGCCGCAGCGATATGTCGATGCTGATTGTCGGCGCCGTGCTGGTCAGTCTCCTGGCCATCTTCGCCGACCTGCTTCTGCAATGGCTGCAACGCTCGCTGACTCCAAAAGGATTGCTCAAATGATCGAACTTCAAAACCTGTCCAAGACTTTTCAAAGCAACGGCAAGACCATTACCGCCGTCAACGATGTAAGCCTGACCGTCAACGAAGGCGAGATTTGTGTATTCCTCGGCCCGTCGGGCTGCGGCAAGAGCACCACGCTGAAGATGATCAACCGCCTGATCAAGCCCTCCTCGGGCAAGATCCTGATCAACGGTGAAGACACCACCGACCTGGACGAAGTGACCCTGCGCCGCAACATCGGCTATGTGATCCAGCAGATCGGCCTGTTCCCCAACATGACCATCGAAGAGAACATTGTGGTGGTGCCCAAGCTGCTCGGCTGGGACAAGCAGAAGTGCCACGACCGCGCCCGCGAATTGATGAGCATGATCAAGCTGGAACCCAAGCAGTACCTGCATCGCTACCCGCGTGAACTGTCCGGCGGCCAGCAGCAGCGCATCGGTGTGATCCGTGCCCTGGCGGCCGATGCGCCGCTGTTGCTGATGGATGAGCCGTTCGGCGCGGTCGACCCGATCAACCGCGAAATGATCCAGAACGAGTTCTTCGAGATGCAGCGCGCGCTGAACAAGACCGTGATCATGGTCAGCCACGACATCGACGAAGCGATCAAGCTGGGTGACAAGATCGCCATCTTCCGCGCCGGCAAGCTGTTGCAGATCGACCATCCGGACACGCTGCTGGCGCACCCGGCCGACGAGTTTGTCAGCAACTTCGTGGGCCAGGACAGCACCCTCAAGCGCCTGCTGTTGGTGAAGGCCGAAGACGCGGCGGACAACGCCCCGTCGGTCAGCCCGGAAACCCCGGTGGCCGATGCCCTGGAACTGATGGACGAGCATGACCGTCGCTACGTGGTGGTCACCTGTGCCGAGAACAAGGCGCTGGGTTATGTACGCCGTCGCGACTTGCACCGTCAGACCGGTACATGTGGCCAGTACCTGCGCGAGTTCAACGCCACCGCCGTGTACGACGAGCATTTGCGCATCCTGCTGTCGCGCATGTATGAGTTCAACCGCTCGTGGTTGCCGGTGATGGATGCGGAGCGGGTGTTCCTGGGTGAAGTGACCCAGGAGTCGATTGCCGAGTACCTGAGCTCTGGCAAGTCCCGTGGCGGCAAGACCAGTATTGTCTCGCCTGCCGAGACTGCATTGGCTTGACCTGACACAACAGGGATAAATGTGGGAGGGGGCTTGCTCCCGATAGCGGTGTATCAGTGACTGAGAAGTGACTGACACACCGCTATCGGGGGCAAGCCCCTCCCACATTTGCACTCTAGCGTGTCAGGGAAATCCCATCGTTTTGCCCAATCCGGGGAACATCAATCCGTCACACCGGTCGGTTACATAAGTAGCTGCACGCGGCCGTACGACGAACGCGTGCAAAAACGCGACATTTTTAGTTGATCCCACGCCCATCAAGCCCTAAAGTTCGCGCCGAACGTCCATGCTGGAAACGATCCATCCGGCTCAAGTACTGACGACGAGACAGCAAGGCCAAGGGAAGCTTATCCCATGGCCTTTTTGCTTTCGGCGACATGCCTTGGGAAGTAGGCGAACCAAAGTGGGGATACGGAGGACGTTCAGTTGTACCCATTGATTAATACAGTTTGCCCCTAGGAGTCCCCAGCATGTCGATCAACGTCGAAGACTATTTCGCGCGCGCCACCTTTGACAAAATGAAGGCGTTCGCCGACAAGCAAGAAACCCCGTTCGTGGTGATCGACACCGCGATGATCAGCCAGGCCTACGATGACCTGCGCGCCGGTTTCGAATTCGCCAAGGTGTATTACGCCGTCAAGGCCAACCCGGCCGTCGAGATCATCGACCTGTTGAAAGACAAGGGTTCGAGCTTCGACATCGCCTCGATCTACGAGCTGGACAAGGTCATGGACCGCGGCGTCAGCGCCGACCGTATCAGCTACGGCAACACCATCAAGAAATCCAAGGACATCCGCTACTTCTATGAGAAGGGCGTGCGCCTGTTCTCCACCGACTCCGAAGCCGACCTGCGCAACATCGCCAAAGCCGCGCCGGGCTCGAAAGTGTATGTGCGCATCCTCACCGAAGGCTCGACCACGGCCGACTGGCCTTTGTCGCGCAAATTCGGCTGCCAGACCGACATGGCCATGGACCTGCTGATCCTCGCCCGCGACCTGGGCCTGGTGCCGTACGGCATCTCGTTCCACGTCGGCTCGCAACAGCGCGACATCAGCGTGTGGGACGCGGCGATCGCCAAGGTCAAGGTGATCTTCGAACGTTTGAAAGAAGAAGATGGCATTGAGCTGAAGCTGATCAACATGGGCGGCGGCTTCCCGGCCAACTACATCACCCGCACCAACAGCCTGGAAACCTACGCCGAAGAAATCATCCGTTTCCTCAAGGAAGATTTCGGCGACGACCTGCCGGAAATCATCCTGGAGCCAGGCCGCTCGTTGATCGCCAACGCCGGCATCCTGGTCAGTGAAGTGGTGCTGGTTGCACGTAAATCGCGCACCGCCGTCGAGCGTTGGGTGTATACCGATGTGGGCAAGTTCTCCGGCCTGATCGAAACAATGGACGAAGCCATCAAGTTCCCGATCTGGACCGAGAAGAAAGGCGAGATGGAAGAAGTGGTGATCGCCGGCCCCACCTGCGACAGCGCCGATATCATGTACGAGAACTACAAGTACGGTTTGCCGTTGAACCTGGCGATTGGTGATCGTTTGTACTGGTTGTCGACCGGTGCCTACACCACCAGCTACAGCGCAGTTGAGTTCAACGGGTTTCCGCCGTTGAAATCGTTTTACGTGTAAGACGGTTATAACTAAAAAGCCCATGACGTTTCATGGGCTTTTTTCTGTCTGTGGTACGCGCCCTCAACGATCTTCGCGAACGTGCCATAACCGTAGAATATAAAGTGTCGACTGTTGAATTTCGTAGCGCATTTCGTAATGGCCGACTAAAAGTCTTCTTACGTCGCGCGGTGAAAACTCTTCAATTCTCTCACCGATGCGCGGATTACCGAGCAGCGCGTCAGGCGCTTGAGACAGTGACTGCACGATGCGGGCGGCAGCTTCGCGGTTTACAACAGAGAGGAAGTCATATAATCGAGCCAGGTCGGATAACGCTTTACTTGTCCACCTCAGCTCCATCAGCGCGGTACCGGTAGCGGCGAATCGGTGCTCAGGCTATCTGCCCAGGCCTGCACTGCCTGGTGATCGATCACGCGCCCCGCATCTACATCTGCCATAGCCTCAAGCGTCAGCCGGCTGCGCTCCTCTTCTTGATCGACCCAATCAGCGAGGGCCTGTTTCACCACCCATCCCCGTGAGCGATCCATTCGCGCGGCCATCTGGTCAACTTTCTGAGCAAGGGCAGTGGGAATATGAGCTGTCATTACTTTGGTTTCGGCACCCATGAAAACTCTCTTTGCGGATAAATGACAAGCAAGCGATTAAAAATGATTCAAGCTTAATCATAGTGACTTAAGCCAGAGCTTCAACCTTTGGTCCTTGCCGTTCATCGACAAACCGGAACACGTGAATGTGTAGAAACGGGGTCCTACAGCGTTTTCTCCAATTGGTCCGCGTGCCCTTGATAAGCCTCGGCCATGGCGCGAATCTGCGGGTCATTGGCCAGCGCCAGCGCCTTGTGTGCCGTTCGCAGGAATTTGAGATTCCCGCCTTCCAGCGCCTTGTGCAGCCACTCCAGCGCAGCGTCGATCTGGCCTCTGTCCGCCAGCACCGCCGCATAGCTGAACTGCCCCCGAAAATCCCCGGCTTCGGCGGAGCGCCGGTACCATTCAAAGGCTGCCTCAAGATCCCTGGGGCAATACTGGCCGCCTTCCAGATAACGCCCCACCAGGTTCATCGACTTGGCGTGGCCCTGCCCTGCGGCCTGGCGATAAAACGTCAGCGCCTGGGCCTGGTCTTGCATAACGCCGCGGCCGGTAGCCAACAGGTTGGCGTAGTTGTACTGGCCCCAATCCAACCCGCCTTCGGCTGCCAGCCGATATTCCCGCGCTGCCGCCGCTTCATCGACGGCGCAGCCCCAACCATGCTCCAGGCAGCGCCCGGCCATATTGCGCGCCATCAATTGCCCGCCCTGCGCCGCAATCTGGAACCAGCGTAGCGCCAGCGCTTCATCGCGTGCGATACCGCGCCCTTCCAGCAGGATCTGCCCCAGCAACGCCTGGGCATCGACCACGCCTGCCTTGGCCGCGATCAGGATCGCCTGGGCGGCGCGCACCGGGGAATCATCGAGCATGGACTGCAATTGCTCGACGTTGAGCACTTCCTGGCGACGCAATAAAAAGCCCATCTCAGACCTCGACCCAGCGGCGCAGCAGGTTGTGGTAGGTGCCGGTGAGCTGGATCAGTGCCGGGTGGTCAGGAACGTCGCGGGTCAGTTGCTGGATCGCGCCGTCCATTTCGAACAGCAGGGTGCGCTGGCTGTCCTCGCGCACCAGGCTTTGGGTCCAGAAGAACGAGGCATAGCGGACGCCACGGGTCACGGCGTTGACCTTGTGCAGGCTGGAGCCGGGGTACAGCACCATGTCGCCGGCGGGCAGCTTGACCCGCTGCAGGCCGAAGGTGTCCTGGATTTCCAGTTCGCCGCCGTCATATTCGTCCGGGTCGCTGAAGAACAGCGTGGACGACAGATCGGTACGCACACGTTCAGGGCTGCCTTTGGGTTGGCGTACGGCGTTGTCGATATGAAAGTCGAAACTGCCGCCAGCGGTGTAGCAGTTGAGCAGCGGCGGGAAGACTTTGTGCGGCAGCGCCGCCGACATGAACAATGGGTTGCCCCACAACCGTTCCAACATGGCCGCGCCGATTTCCTTGGCCAGGGGGTGGCCTTCGGGCAATTGCAGGTTGTGCTTGGCCTTGGCGGACTGATGCCCGGCAGTGATTTTGCCGTCGGCCCATTCGGTCTCCTCCAGGGCCTGGCGAATGCGCAACACCTCCTCACGAGAGAACAGGCCGGGAATGTGCAGCAACATGAGGCAATACCTGCGATCAGAGAGGCGCCAATGGTATTGATTCTTATCTTCGCTGTAAAACCCGGGGACGAACGAGATTGCAAAAACCGTAAGAAAAAAGTGTAAAGAATGTAAATTCGATGCGAATAGCAATATCTCGCAATTGATACAAAGTCTTGTTGGCCCTATATTCCGCGGCCTCACATCCTTGGGGAAGGGACACGTCATGTCGCGCATTCTTATAAAAACACCAGCCAGTTCACCACGCATGCTGGCCTCGGCCATCGGTGTAGCCTTGAGTGCCAGCTCTGCCGCCCACCTGGCGCAGGCGGCGGAAAACACCGAGCAGAAAGGCGAGCGCAACCCTATCTCCCTCGGCGCCACCAACATTACCGGCCAGGATCAGGACAACACCTCCTACCAGGTAGAAAAAGCCTCGTCGCAAAAATACACCGCGCCGCTGGTGGACACGCCGCGTTCGGTCACCGTGGTGCCGCAACAAGTTCTCAAGGACACCGCCGCTACCTCGTTGCAGGATGCCTTGCGCACCGTACCGGGCATTACCTTTGGTGCCGGTGAAGGTGGCAACCCCCAGGGCGACCGTCCGTTTATCCGTGGTTTTGATGCCCAGGGCGACACTTACCTGGATGGCGTGCGCGACACCGGCGGCCAGAGCCGCGAGATCTTCGACATCGAGTCGATCGAAGTCAGCAAAGGCCCGAACTCCTCGTTCGGCGGCCGTGGCTCGGCCGGTGGCAGCCTCAACCTGGTAAGCAAGACCCCACAAGCGCGGGACTTCACCAACGGCGGCTTCACCTACGGTTCCGACCAGACCCGCCGCTACGTGCTCGACGTCAACCGCCAGTTCCTCGATGACAGCGCCGCCTTCCGCCTGAACCTGATGAGCCACGAACAAAACGTTGCCGGCCGCGATGCGGTGAACTACGACCGTTGGGGCGTGGCCCCGTCGCTGACGTTTGGCCTGGGTACGCCGACCCGCGTCAACCTCAGCTACTACCACATGGAAAGCGATGACTTGCCGGATTCGGGCATTCCCTACGGCTATGGTTCGTCGACTGCCACTGCCCACGTGCACGACAAACCCACCGATGGCGGCGACAGCAACAATTTCTACGGTTTGAAAAGCCGCGACTTCCGTAAAACTCGCGCTGATATCAGTACGTTCTCCATCGAGCACGACCTGAACGACAACATGACCTTGAAAAACACCCTGCGTCACGGCAGCACCGGTCAGGACTATGTGCTGACCCAACCGGATGACAGCAAACTCAACGTCAACAAGTTCGGCACCGTATGGCGTCGCGCTAACAGCCGCGTGTCCACGACCACCACGACCACCAACCAGACCGACCTGTTCGGCAGCTTCCAGGCCCTGGGCTTCAAGCACAGTTACTCCACCGGCCTGGAATTCACCGGCGAAGAAACCCGCGTCAGCGGCTATACCGTCAGCCCTAATGCCAACCCGGTGTGCAACCCGGCCAAGGGCGGCGTGGGCGGCCAGTGCACCTCGCTCGGCAACCCGAACCCGGACGACGCCTGGAACGGCAGTGTCGCGCGCAACTACAACGGCACCAACACCAAGGCCACCAGCCGCGCCGCCTATGTGTTCGACACCATCGAGCTGGATCCGAAATGGCTGCTGAATGTCGGCCTGCGTTACGACACGTTCGATACCGAAGCCAACACCAACGCCACTACCGGACGCACCAAGATCAAGGATGACAGCCAGTTCTTCAACTGGCAGGCCGGCCTGGTGTGGAAGCCTTTGGAGAACGGCAGCATCTACGCCTCCTATGCCACCTCGGCCTCACCAGCTGGTGGCCTAGTAGGTGAAGGCGCCGACGGCAACCCACTGTCTGCCGGTGCCGCCACCAGCGACTTGCAGCCTGAAGAAACCGTCAACTATGAACTGGGCACCAAGTGGGACCTGTTCCATGATCGTCTGTCCCTGACCGCAGCCGTGTTCCGCACCGAGAAGAAAAACACCCGCATCCTGGTCGATACCCTCACCTACGAGAACGGCGGCGAGTCCCAGGTCGACGGTGTGGAATTGTCGGCCAGCGGCAAGCTTACCGATCACTGGCAAGTGTTCGCCGGCTACACCTACCTGGACAGCGAGCTGGTCAAATCCGGCCTCAACGGGCGTAACGGGCTAGTGAGTGCCGGCTCCAACAAAGGCAACCAGATGCCCAACACGCCGAAGAACTCCTTCAGCCTGTGGACCACCTACGACATCACGCCCAAGCTGACCGTCGGCGGCGGCGCGTTCTACGTCGATGAGGTTTACGGCGATGCCGGCAACACCGTGTACGTGCCGTCCTACACCCGCTATGACGCCATGGCCAGCTACAAGCTGACCAAGAACGTCGACCTGCAACTGAACGTGCAGAACCTGACCGACAAGACCTACTACGACAAGGCCTACTCGGCGCACTTCGCCAACCAGGCGGCGGGGCGCACCGCGCTGTTGACCACCAGCTTCCACTTCTAAAAGCGGTCAATGCTCCGACCCAAGGCCCCACGCATCGGATGCGTGGGGCTTTTGTGTGTAAAACAGAATTTTTCTCGTTAACCCACGGCATAATGCGCGCCGTGAAATAGATATCCAGATGAGCGAGGCGGCCCGACGTGTTGAAGAAAACCCTGTTCCAGTTGCACTGGTTTTTCGGCATCACTGCCGGGCTGGTGCTGGCCTTGATGGGGGTCACCGGGGCGGCGTACTCGTTCCAGGATGAAATCCTGCGGGCACTCAACCCCACCGTATTGAGCGTACAGAAGCGCGAGGCCGGTGTGCTGCCGCCTGCCGAACTGGTACGCAAGCTGGAGGCCACCGAAGGCAAGAGCGTGGCGATGCTATGGGTGGAAAGCGACAGCGGCAACGCTGCCCGAGTGTCCTTCACCCCGCAGCCGGGGGAGCGTCGTGGCCAGATGCGTTACTTCGACCCCTATACCGGCGACTACATGGGCGACGCCGTCGGCCAGGATGTGTTTGGTTTTATTTTGCAACTGCACCGCTTCCTCGCCGTCGGCGAAACCGGGCGCAACATCACCGGCGCCTGCACTCTGATCCTGGTGTTTTTCTGCCTCTCCGGTTTATATCTGCGCTGGCCGCGCCAGGTAAAAAACTGGCGGGTATGGTTGACCCTGGACTGGCGCAAGAAGGGCCGCAGTTTCAACTGGGACCTGCATTCGGTATTCGGCACCTGGTGTCTGCTGTTTTATCTGTTGGCGGCACTGACCGGACTGTATTGGTCCTACGACTGGTACAACCAGGGCATGACCAAACTGCTCTCCGACGCGCCGCAAAACGAGCGCATGCGCAAGCGCGGCCCGCCACCTGCCGGCCCTGCTCCGGTAGCCAACTATGACGCGATCTGGAGCAGCATCTACAGCAGCGCCGGCCCCGACCTGAGTGCCTACAACATCCGCATGCCAGCCATCGCCGGGCAATCGGCCACCGTGTATTACCTGCTCAAAGACTCGCCCCATGACCGTGCGCTGAACCAGATCAACCTGGACCCGGCCACCGGCGAGGTCACATTCCACGAGCGCTACGCCAGCAAGAGCCTCAAATCGCAATTACTCACCAGCGTCTATGCGCTGCACACCGGCAGCTACTTCGGCCTGGTCGGGCGAATCGTGCTCACCGCCAGCTCATTGCTCATGCCCCTGTTTTTCATCACCGGCTGGCTGCTGTACCTCGACCGCCGCCGCAAGAAGCGCCAGGTACGTAACGCCCGCAATGGCCTGACGACCAATCACAGCAATGCGCCGGCCTGGCTGATCGGTTTTGCCAGCCAGAGCGGCTTTGCCGAACAGCTTGCATGGCAAACGGCTGGCCAGTTGCAAGCCGCGGGCCTGCCGGTGAAGGTGCAGCCCTTGGGCAGCCTCAGCCAAGACGACCTGAGCCAGTCGGAACATGCGTTATTCGTGGTCAGCACTTTCGGCGACGGCGAAGCGCCCGACAACGCGCGGGGTTTTGAGCGCAGCGTGCTCGGTCAGGATTTACCGCTCAAAGGCTTGAACTACTCGGTACTGGCCCTGGGTGATCGCCAATATGAGCACTTCTGCGGCTTTGCCCGGCGCCTGCATTTCTGGCTGACCAACCAGGGTGGCAATGCACTGTTCGCCCCGGTGGAAGTTGACAGCGGCGACACTGAGGCCTTGCTGACCTGGCAACAGCAACTCGGCCAACTCACCGGTCACGCGCCAGCGGCGGCTTGGCAACCCGCCCAATATGAAACCTGGACACTGAGCCAACGCACCCTGCTCAACCCTGGCAGCGTCGGCGCCGACGTCTATCTGCTGGGCCTCACACCGCCCTCGGCGCAAAGCTGGCAGGCCGGTGACCTGGTGGAAATCCTGCCGCGCAACTGCCCCTGGGCCATTGATCACTTCCTCCATGGCCTGGGCCTGGCCGGCAGCGATGGCGTACTGATCGAAGGCCTGGCGCACACTCTCGACCAAGCCTTGGCCACCCGCCAATTGCCGGATAACCGCACGCACTTGGTCGGCCTGCATGCCCAAGCCCTGGTGAACGCACTGGTGCCCCTGGGCATGCGCGAATACTCCATCGCCTCGATCGCCAGCGATGGTGTGCTGGAGCTGATCGTGCGCCAGGAACGCCACGCCGATGGAAGCCTGGGCCTCGGCTCAGGCTGGCTGACGGAACACGCGGCCATCGGTTCGGGCATCAGTCTGCGCCTGCGCCGCAACAGCGGCTTCCACCTGCCGGATGCGCCGGTGCCGCTGATCCTGCTGGGCAACGGCACCGGCCTGGCGGGGTTGCGCAGCTTGCTCAAGGCACGCATCGCCGCTGGCCAGCAGCGCAACTGGCTGCTGTTTGGCGAGCGCCAGATCGCCCATGACTACCTGTGCCAGGACGAACTGCAAGGCTGGCTCGCCAGTGGCGACCTGGCCTTGCTCGACCTGGCGTTTTCCCGGGATCAGGAAGAAAAGATCTACGTACAGGACCGCCTGCGCGAATCGGCCGATGTGCTGCGTAAATGGCTGGCGGACGGCGCGGCGATTTATGTGTGCGGCAGTCTGCAAGGGATGGCGACGGGGGTGGATCAGGCGTTGGTGGATATCCTGGGCACTGCGGCGGTGGAACGCTTGATTGAACAGGGCCGCTATCGCCGGGATGTGTACTGAGATTTTCAGACACTGCAGAACCCATGTGGGAGGGGGCTTGCTCCCGATAGCGGTATAACAGTCATTTCATTAGTTGGCTGATCCACCGCTATCGGGAGCAAGCCCCCTCCCACATTTTTTGACTGCATTCCAGGTCAGGCAGGTTGCAGCTTTTGTTCGAACACTGAGATCCCATCCAGGTCGCGCAAAATCACGGTCAATTCTGCCGTCTGCCCATCAATCTGCACTTCGCCAAAAAACTGGAAGCCGGCGAACGGCGAAGTGTTTTGCGCCGGCGGTGCCTTCTGGAACACCACTTGCGGGCCAAAGGTTTTATCCAGCGGATTAGGCCCGAAACTCCCGGCATTCAACGGGCCCGCGACAAACTCCCAGAACGGCTCAAAATCCTGGAACGCCGCACGGTCCGGGTGATAGTGGTGCGCTGCGCAATAGTGCACATCGGCCGTCAGCCACACATGGTTGCGCACCTGTTGCGCTCTTAAAAAGCCCAGTAACTCAGCGATTTCCAGTTCACGCCCCTGCGCCGGGCCGGAGTCGCCGTTAGCGATGGCTTCCCAACGCGGCACACCGGGGCTTACCTCACCGTCAGGCACGCCCAGGCCGATGGGCATATCGGCGGCAATCACCTTCCACTGCGCTTGCGACCCCTTGAGTTCTCGCTTGAGCCAATCCAACTGTTCGCGACCCAGGAACGGTTTCTCGCCGCCCAGGTTGTCGTCATTCGGCCCACGGTAGCTGCGCATATCCAGCACAAATACATCCAGCAGCGGCCCATAGCTGAGCTTGCGATAAATACGCCCGCCGCCGTCGGCACTCTGGCGCCGCATGGGTGAATATTCCAGCCAGGCCTGGCGTGCGCGACCGACGAGGGTGTTGATATCGCGGGTCTGATAACGCTCGTCCAACTGCTTGCTGGACGACCAGTTATTGATCACCTCGTGATCGTCCCACTGCCAGATCTGCGGCACTTGGGCATTGAAACGACGCACGTTCTCATCCAGCAGGTTGTAGCGGTAATTGCCGCGATACTCATCCAGGGTCTCGGCGACTTTACTCTTGGCTTGGGTGGTGATGTTGCGCCAGATGCGCCCGCCTTCGGTGACCAGTTGCGCAGGCACCGGGCCGTCGGCGTAGATGGTGTCGCCGCTGTGGATAAAGAAGTCTGGCAGGCGCAGGCGCATGGCTTCGTAGATGCGCATACCACCGATGTCCGGGTTGATACCGAAGCCTTGGCCGACGGTGTCGCCGCTCCACACAAAGCGGATGTCGCGGCGCTGTTGCGGCACGCTGCGCAAGTGGCCGAACCAGGGTTCGCTGGCGACACCGGTCTGGGCATCTTCGAAATGCACACGATAGAAAATCGCCTGGTCCACCGGCAAACCGGTGAGTTCCACACGGGCGGTAAAGTCGGTACGGCTGTCGGCCAGGGGCGAGATGAACTTGCGCGGGTTGCTGAACACACTGCGGGTGTCCCACTCCACCACCATCTTCGCCGGGCGGTCGCTGCGGCTCCAGATCATCGCACGGTCGCCGAGCAGGTCGCCGGACTGCACCCCGTTAGTGAGTTGCGGCCGGTCCTTCACCGAAGCGATCACCGCCGGGGCCAGGCCCGGCAACAACAGACCAGCGCCGACGGCTTGCATCACACGGCGGCGGCCGAGATCGAAGTCGCTCATGCAGGTGCCCTCTTGAGTATCAAAAGGGTCACTAAAGCATGCGGGGATGAAGCAGATATGACACCACCCTTACAGCCAAGGAAAATCCAAATGTGGGAGGGGGCAAGCCCCTCCCACATTTTGAATCCCATCAGCCCTTGGCAGCAGCGACCGTCAGTTCCACAGCTTCCGGTCGCTTAAGCAGCGCATACACCAACCCCGTCAACACACTGCCCGCCACAATCGCCAGCAAATACATCAACGCATGGTTCATCGCATTCGGGATCACCAGCACAAACAAGCCGCCGTGGGGCGCGGCGAGTTTGCAGCCAAAGTACATCGACAGCGCACCGGTCAAGGCGCCACCGGCAATGCTGGCCGGGATCACCCGCAGCGGGTCTTTGGCCGCGAACGGGATCGCGCCCTCGGAGATAAAGCACAGGCCCAGGACCATCGCCGCCTTGCCGGCTTCGCGCTCGGTCTGGGCGAATTTGCGTCGGGCGAGCAAGGTCGCGATGCCCATGCCAATCGGCGGCACCATGCCGGCAGCCATGGTCGCGGCCATCGGCGCACCACTCGACGCCGCCAACAGGCCCACGGAAAACGCATACGCCGCCTTGTTGATCGGCCCACCCAAGTCCACGCACATCATGCCGCCGAGCAAAATACCCAGCAGCACCGCGTTGGTGGTGCCCATGGTGCTGAGAAAATCGGTCAGGCCGGACAGCAACCGGGCGACAGGCGGGCCGACCAGGTAGATCATCACCAGACCGGTGAACAAGCTCGCCAGCAACGGGATGATCAGGATCGGCTTGAGCGCCTCCAGGCTCTGGGGCAGTCGCACCGCACGGCTTATCAACTTGACGCAGTATCCCGCGACGAAACCCGCCAGGATGCCGCCGATAAAGCCCGCGCCCAGCGTACCTGCCAGCAAGCCGCCGATCATGCCCGGCGCCAGGCCAGGGCGGTCGGCAATCGAATAGGCAATGTAGCCTGCCAGCAGCGGCACCATCAGCAGGAATGCCTGGTCACCGACGCTTTTCAGCGCTGCCGCCAAAGTGCCCGGCTGTTCGAAGGCATGGATGCCGAACACGAATGACAAGGCGATCAGCAAGCCCCCCGCCACCACCATCGGCAACATGTACGACACGCCGGTGAGCAAGTGTTTGTAGACGCCGGTTTTCTCCGATTTGGCCGGCGCGCCGCTGGCTGCGCTTTCCACTGCGCCTTCGGCCAGGGCCTTGTTGAGGATGGCTTCGGATTGCTTGAGAGCAATACCGGTGCCACAGCGGTAGATCTTCTTGCCGGCAAAACGCTCGGTAGCGACTTCGATATCGGCCGCCAGCAACACCACGTCGGCATTGGCGATGGCCTCCGGGCTCAACGGCGTGCGGGCGCCCACCGAGCCCTGGGTCTCGACCTGCAAGTCATAGCCCAGGCGCTTGGCGGCCTGCTGCAACGCTTCGGCGGCCATGAAGGTGTGGGCCACGCCCGTCGGGCAGGCGGTAATCGCGACGATACGCGGCGCATCTTTCGCCGCCACCGGGGCGCCGTTGGTGACATATACCTGGGCTTCTTCGGCGCCGCGACGCAATACGGCCTCGACATCCGCCAGGGCCTGGGCCGGGGTGGTCTGGAACACGCGCTTGCCGACAAACCGCTGCATGTCCACCGGTGTGCTGCTGACCAACAACACCCATTCAGCGTCATCGAGGGTGGCCTGGGACAACTGGCGCTCCGGGCGCTGCACGTCGACGACTTCGACACTGGTGTGCAAGCCCATGCGCTGGGCGGCGGCGTCCAACAAGCGGGCGCACAGCACACTGGTGACCATGCCGTTGGGGCAGGCGGTAACAATGGCTAACTTCATCACAAACCCTCTTATTGTTCTGTCAGCGTGCGTACATCGACGCCGCTTTCTAGGTGCGCCAACTGCGCGTCATCGCTGATGCCAAAGCCGATCTGCGTTACGGCCATCGCGGCAATCGCCGTGGCGCGGCGCAGGGTCTGTTCGGCTGCTTCGTCGCTGAGCAAGCCGTGAAGCATGCCGGCCAACAGCGAGTCGCCGGCGCCCACGGTGCTGGCCACCGTCACCTTGGGCGGCGTGGCGTGCAGCGCTGCACCTGGGCGGTACCAGGTCACACCCGCAGCGCCGTCGGAGACCACCACATGTTCGACGCCCTGCCGATGCAGTTGGCTGATGGCATCGGTGGCATTATCCAAGGCGTCGGCCAGCTCTTCGGTATTGGGCTTGACCAGCCACGGGCCTGCCTGCAAGCCGGTGCGCAACGCTTCTCCACTGGTGTCCAGGGCGACTTTCAAACCGAGGCCTTTCAACTGCTGCAACAGCCCCCGAAACCACTGCGGGCTGACGCCACGCGGCAAGCTGCCGGCCACCACCACCGCGTCGAATTGCGGGCCGATCATTGCGACCCTATCGAGCAGTGCGTTCTGCGCCTCTTCACTCACCAGCGGCCCCGGCGCATTGATGTCGGTGACACGCCCGTCCTGTTCGGCAATTTTGATATTGCTGCGGGTTTCGCCGGGCACGCGAACGAACGCATCGCCAAACCCACGGCGGCTGATCAGCGCATCGAAAGCCTGGGGGTTCGCCTCACCGAGAAACCCGCCGACGCTGACGTCATGGCCCAGGTCCGCCAGCACTTGCGCCACGTTCACGCCCTTGCCCGCCGCATGGGTGAGCATCGCTTCACTGCGATTGACTGCACCCGGTTCCAGGCGCGCCAGGCGCACCGTGAGGTCCAACGCCGGGTTCAGCGTCAGGGTCAGAATCTTCGCCATTTACACGGCCTCCACAAGGGCACGCACTTCGGCAGGCGAACCAACCAACAGTGCTTGTTGCGCCAGGCCCCGGGCCTCGCTCAGACTGAATTCACGTACACGCGCTTTCACTTCAGGAATGCTGCGGGCCGACACACTCAACTCATCCACCCCAAGGCCGACCAGCACCGGCACGGCCAATGGATCTGCCGCCAACTCGCCGCAGACGCCGACCCATTTGCCGTGGGCATGGGCGGCGCGCACGGTGATGTCGATCAGTTGCAACACCGCCGGGTGCAGGCCGTCGGCCTGGGCCGACAGGGTCGGGTGACCACGGTCGATGGCCAGGGTGTACTGGGTCAGGTCATTGGTGCCGACGCTGAAGAAGTCCACTTCCTTGGCCAGTACCGGCGCCAGCAAGGCGGCTGACGGTACTTCGATCATGATGCCCAACTGCAAATCAGCCACCGGGATTTCCAGGCGCAGGCGCTCGGTCATGTCCCGGGCTGCACGCCATTCATCCACGCTGCCGACCATGGGAAACATGATGCGCAACGGTCGGTTATCCGCCGAACGCAGCAGCGCACGCAGTTGCGCTTCCATGATCTTGGGGCGCTGCAAGGTCAGGCGAATACCGCGTACGCCAAGAAACGGATTTTCCTCTTCGGCGATAGGCCAATACGGCAAAGGCTTATCGCCGCCCACATCAAGGGTGCGCACTACCAGCGGGCGCCCGTCGAGGCCGTCGAGCACGCGACGGTATTCGGCCTCCTGGGTGGCTTCGTCCGGCGCTTGGGGATGGGCCATGAAAATCAGCTCGGTGCGCAGCAGGCCAATGCCTTCGGCGCCCTGCTCCACTGCACTGGCCACCCCGGCGCTTTCGCCGATATTGGCGAACACTTCCACGGCGTGACCGTCACGGGTCAGCGCCGGTTCGTGGCGTTGGGCCGACGCCGCCTGCAAGCGTTGTTCGCGGGTATCGCGCTCGACCACAGCCCGTTGCAAAGTAGCGGCGTCCGGGTCGACATGCAGGCGACCGCGCTGACCGTCGAGCAACAGCGGTGTGCCGGCGTTCAGCAGCAACACTGCAGCGCCTGCGCCGACCAAGGCAGGAATGCCCAGGGCGCGAGCGACGATGGCGCTGTGGGCGGTGGCACCGCCGCGAGCGGTAAGGATACCGGCGACGCGGGCCGGGTCCAGGCGCGCCACGTCCGAAGGGCCGACTTCATCCATCACCAGGATGTAGGGCTCGCTGGGCTCCTGAACGGTTTCGACACCGCACAGTTGCGCCAGTACTCGACGACCTATATCGCGCAGGTCGGCGGCGCGCTCGGCCAGCAAGGCGTCCTGCAACGCTTCCTGCTGCTTGGCGGCGGCTTCGATCACACTCATCCAGGCGGCTTCGGCGCTTTCGCCCTGCTTGAGGCGGGTGTCGACTTCGTCGGTCAGTTCCGGGTCGTCGAGCATTTCCTGGTGGGTGATGAAAATCTCGCGGATGGCCTTGGCCAGGCTGCGTTCGATCAGGCCCTGGATATCCTGGCGCACCTCGCTCAAGGCCGCGTGCAGGCGCTGGCGCTCAATCGCAGCAGACTCACCGCGCAGGGGGTAATCAAACAGCTGTGGAATCTGGATATGGGCCGGGCCGATGGCGATGCCCGGCGCGGCGGCGATGGCCTGGAGCTGGCTACCACTCAGTGGCGCACTGAGTACCGGCTCGACATCGACCTGGGCAGGTTGGGCGCTCACGCTCGGCAATGGCTCGACGTCTTCGCCAAGCCCCTCTTCGATCGCGGCCAACAGCGCGGGCAATGCGTCGCCGGCAATCGTCGGCTCGGCAACGAATTCCAGTACCTGGCCGCGACGCGCACCAAGGCTGAGCAACTTGCTCAGGCTTTTGACCGACACGGCGCCCACCGGGCCATCGATGATACGCACACGGATATCGCCGTCGAAACTCTTCGCCAATTGCGCGAGGATCTTGGCCGGGCGCGCATGCAGGCCATGAGCGTTGGCCAGGGTAATGCGGGCGCTGGGCCAGTCCGCAGGCAATTCGCCGCCCAGCACTTCCAGCACCGCACGGCTGCTGGTGGCACGCCCCAGTTCCTGGCCGCGCCCTTCAATCAACAAGGCACACAGGCGTTCAAGCAGGGCTTGGTGGGCTTCACCGAGGCTCGCCAGGCAGAACAGGCCGTGCAGGGGCTGGCCGAGGTAGCGCATGGGCTTGTCCGGCGTGACAAACGCCAGGCCCGGGCGCTTGACCGTCTGCTCGCTGTGCAACCACCACAAGCCATCGCCCAGGGGCAGCGCGTCAACTTGTTGCAGCACTGCAGCAAAACCATTGCTCACGCAGTCGGCCTGACGCAGCAGGCGTGCGCCGCGCCATACCAGCTCTTCAAAATCGTCGGCAGATACGCCCAGGCTGATCATCTGCGCATCCAGCGCCAGCTCCTGGGGAGCGCCTTGCAACAGCTTCAACAAGGCTTCGGCGCTGCCGGCCCGACGCAGTGCCTGGCCCAAGTCGGTTTCACCGAGGGCGCGGGTCAGCAGTTGCAACAGCCGCAGGTGCTCATCGGATTTAGCCGCGATGCCAATCGCCAGGTAGACCACCTGGCCGTCGCCCCAGTCCACCCCTTCGGGGAACTGCAACAGGCGCACACCGGTGGAAAATACCTGGTCGCGGGTTTCTGGCGTGCCGTGGGGAATGGCGATGCCCTGGCCGAGAAAAGTCGAACCCTGGGCCTCACGGGCTTGCAAGCCACTGAGATAACCCTCGGCAACCAGGCCATCGGCCACCAATTTGTCAGCGAGCAGGTGCAAGGCAGCAGACTTATCCACAGCCACCTGGCCCATGGATATCTGCTCTACGGTGAGCTCAAGCATGCCGTTCTCCTAGTTAGTGCGATGTGCGCACTAGGTATTGTTTTGAATAAATCAGCGCGAGACGTTCAAAAATAACTGACTGAGTGGTCAATTGGCAGTGGTCACTCAGTGGCGAACATCGTAAAAATACGCCTGCTGAAACGTTTAATCTAGAATTTATGGCAGATTACGCGTTAATTGCGCAAGCTAGAAGGGCCACTCGGCGCTTGCTCTGGGACATTGGTCGTGGGCTGGAATCGGTTACGATTGGACAAAATGTCGGGGCACGCTCTAAAAAACAAGGAAATCCCGGTTTGAAACTCAGTGATATCGCACGTCTGGCCGGTGTGTCCGTGACCACCGCCAGCTATGTCATCAATGGCAAGGCCGAACAGCAACGCATCAGCAATGCAACCGTTGAGCGTGTTCGCGCCGTAGTCCAGGCCCATGGCTTTACGCCCAATCCCCAAGCCGCCGGGCTGCGCAGTCGGCACACGCGCACTCTGGGGTTCATCCTGCCCGACCTGGAAAACCCCAGTTACGCACGCATCGCCAAGCTGCTGGAACAAGGTGCACGGGCGCGGGGCTACCAGTTGCTGATTGCCAGTTCCGATGACGAAGCCGCCAGCGAACGCCAACTGCTGCAACTGTTCCGTGCGCGGCGTTGCGATGCGTTGTTCGTCGCCAGTTGCCTGCCAGCCTCGGATGACAGCTATCGCGAGCTGCAAGCCAAGGGGTTGCCGGTGATCGCCATTGACCGGGTCATGGAGCCGAGTCAATTCTGCTCGGTGGTCAGTGATGACCGCCAGGCCTGCCAGCAACTCACCAGCAGCCTGCTGCAACCGCTGCCCAAGCAAATCGCACTGATCGGCGCACGCCCCGAGTTGAGCATCAGCCAGGAGCGTACCGCAGGTTTCCGTGAAGCGCTGCAAGGCTTCACCGGCGAAGTGATCATCGAACAGGGCGAAGCCTTCAGCCGTGACTGCGGCCGACAGTTGATGGAACAACTGCTGCAACGCCTGGGGCATTTGCCCGACGCGCTGGTGACGACATCCTACGTACTGCTGCAAGGCGTGTTCGACGCGCTGCATGACTTCCCCCTCAGGTCGCGCCCCCTGCGCCTGGGCACCTTCGGCGATACCCAATTGCTGGATTTCCTGCCACTGCCGGTCAACGCCATGGCCCAGCAACACCAGTTGATCGCCGAGACCGCCCTGCGCCTGGCCCTGGCCGCCATTGAGGAAGAACAGTACCAACCGGGCGTGCACGCCATTGGCCGGACCTTCAAGCAGCGTATTCACGAGGCCTGAGCGTGGAGCTGATCGACACCCACACCCACCTGGACTTCGCGGACTTCGACCACGATCGCCCGCAAGTCCTCGCCCATAGCCGTCAACTCGGCGTACAGCGCATGGTGGTGTTGGGCGTATACCAGAAAAATTGGCAGCGGCTTTGGGATTTGGTGCAGCAGGACGACGGCTTGTTCGCGGCCTTCGGCTTGCACCCTGTGTATCTCGATGATCATCGCCCTGCCGACCTGCTGGAGTTGGGTGACTGGTTGACGCGCCTGCGCGGCCACCGGCAATTATGCGCCGTGGGAGAAATCGGCCTGGATTACTGGCTTGAGCAACTGGACCGCGAGCGCCAGCAGAGCCTGTTCGAAACGCAACTGAAACTGGCACTGGATTTCCAACTGCCGGCCTTGCTGCATGTACGCCGCAGCCACGCCGCCGTGATTGCCACTCTCAAGCGCATCCGCCTGCCACGGGGCGGGATCATCCATGCGTTCGCCGGCAGCCTCGAGGAGGCCCGCGAGTACATCAAGCTCGGTTTCAAACTTGGCCTGGGCGGCGCCGCCACCTGGCCCCAAGCCCTGCGCATGCACAAGGTACTTGCCCAGTTGCCCCTTGACGCTGTTGTGCTGGAAACCGATTCGCCGGATATGGCCCCGGCCATGTATCCCAACCAGCGCAACAGCCCGCAGCACCTGCCGGACATCTGCGTAGCCCTGGCGCAGCGCATGGCAATCAGCCCTTCATTGCTGGCTGAGACGAGCACACGCAATGCGTGTGAGTTGTTCAACTGGTAGCGGGCTGATGACCTGCAACTCCAAGGTCATCCTCTGTCGATGACGGGCGTAGCGCACGACCAGGAAATGAATCAACACCGTAGCCAGTGAAAGGTTGAACTGCGCAATCATGCTGAGCAGGCCCAACCACTCTGCAACCAGGGCCACCACCAAGGTCGCGCACGTCAGCATGATCATGCTCGGGCGCACCAACGCCCACTGGTCGAGGGCGCGAAACTGACGCAACTGCTTGAGGCAACACAGCTGCAAGCCGCAGTGGCAATACGTACAGTCAAAAGGTATATCAATGGCAATGGCGTTCAATTGCCAAGGCTTGAGTTCAAACGTCATGTCGCACTGGGCGCAATGCCCCTTGATACCGATTGCAGCGGCCATCGTCGTGTCTCCTCGTGACCGTGACGGATGAAATAAATTTTCACCTAACCACGCTGCGATAAAACACAGTCCGACAAATCAGGATATGCGCCACGCAATCCAAAGCTCAATCCCACAGAAAATTCCTACACTCGAAACGCACCGATCAATTGCTTCAACTCAATGACCTGTGCCGACAATTGCCGGCTGGCCGCTTCGGTCTGTTGGGCGCCTTGCGCCGCATGCTCGCCAGCGCGATTGATTTCGACAATATTCTGGTCGATGTCTTGGGCGACCGCCGTTTGCTGCTCTACGGCAGCGGCAATCTGCTGGTTCTGGTCAACGATCATCCCCACGGCGCCGAGGATATTCTCCAGGGCTTGCTGGACTTTTTCCGACTGCCCCACCGTGCCACTCGCCATTTCATGGCTGCTGCCCATGGCCTTCACCGCCGCGCCGACGCCACTGTGCAAGCGGCTGATCATTTGCTCGATTTCTTCGGTGGAGTGCTGGGTGCGTCGGGCCAGGGTGCGCACCTCGTCGGCCACCACGGCAAAACCTCGGCCCTGTTCACCGGCGCGGGCGGCTTCGATGGCCGCGTTGAGCGCCAACAAGTTGGTCTGCTCGGCAATGCTCTTGATCACTTCCAGAACCCTGCTGATGTCCTGGCTGTCGGCGGCCAACTGGTTGATTACCCGCACCGACTCATCAAGCTCCGTAGCCAGGCGTGCGATACCGCCTTGCTGTGATTGCACCAGCGCTCGCCCACTGACCGTTTCATCATTGACGCTCTGGGCGCTGTTGACTGCCGCCGCCGCGCTACGCGCCACCTCCTGGGCAGTGGCCGACATTTGGTTCATCGCCGTCGCAACTTGTTCGATCTGGCTGCGCTGGCCAGACACCGCCTGGTTACTCTGTGCCGAAACCGCCTGAACCTGTCCGGCCTGCAGCTCGACCTGGCTGACCGTATGCCCGACGCGCTCGATCAAGTCGTGGATCTTGGCCACCGTGCCATTGAACACCTGGCCCAAGTCCCCGAGCTCATCGCGGCTTTGGGCTACGAAGGTAACCGTCATGTCACCTGCCGCCACTTTGTCCATCATTGCCCCCAGGCGACGCAAGGTGGTACGAGTGGAAACGAAGAAGCCTGCATATAAGTAAAAAATCAGCGCAAATACCGCCGCCAGGGCCGCGACCAGCAGCACCATGTGCAGTCGGTTTTGTGCCAGGCGTTGCTCCAGTTGCTGCCCGATGAACGCCAAGGTGGCGTCATCCAGTTGATATGTCTTGGTCATCAGTTGGCTGACGCTGTCGTAAAACCCCTGCCACGCTGTGTCGAGGGTCTCGGCCATCACCACCTGTTCTTCGAACAATTCGCTGCCTTGCTTGAGGCTGGCCTGGCTGGCTTGCGCCAGGGTGTCGAGGGTAGCGTGTGCGGCACGGCTGGCGCCCAGCGCGTCCTGCAGTTTCAAGCCATATTCGCCCTGGAGTTTTTCCAACTGCTGCAGCAGTTCGTCAAAGCGTGTGCTGGAAGCAGAATTGATAAAGCCCTGGCCCAGGGAATACGCGCCCATCGCACGCCCCTCCCCCAGGGCCTGGGTGACTTGCGGGGTGACGGTGGTGACCAGGTCGGAGAGCTGGCGTAGATCACTTTGCGCGTCACGACTCAAGCCGGCTTGACTGGCAATAATCTGGCTGAGCATCTGGGCCTGGTTAAGCAATTTGCCGATCAGCGCCGTTTTGTTGAGCAACGAACTTTCCTGTTGCTGCGCCTTGAACGCGGCGATCAACTCGTCGCGCTTGCTTTCAAAAACGGTGACGTGCTCGGGCTGGGTCGCTACGGCGCTCAAGCCTTGCAAACGGTCCAGCACACTCTGCTCCAAGGCGCTGATCCTTGCCTCAAGGTCAGCGGCCTTGCCGGACTGGCCAAGCGTGGCGTTGATCTGCACCTGGTTGTTGAGGGTTTCCAGGTCGCGACGCAACACCAGGCTGCTGCCAAGCAGGTCAAGGCTCTGAAGTTCAATGCGAGTGCCCTGGAATTCGCGCCAGGAATCACGCACCAGATAGTAGTTGGTCGCCAGCATCGGCAGCAGGAATAGCACACTGATCAGGCTGAACTTCATGCCGAAGCTCAGGCGGTTCATCAGCGCTACGGCGGGATAGAGCAAGCTCTTCACAGGTGACCTCCCCTTCTTTTATTTTTATTGAGGCGCAGGGCGGCGGCAGAAAGCCACTATTTGGCGCTCTGTCTGTATAGCTCAATTTGAAGGGGAGTTTTGTAACGTAAGGTTAACGGCGTGTGCGGAGACCCAATGTGGGAGGGGGCTTGCCCCGATAGCCATGGGTATCGACACAACTCTAAAGTAGCGACCGCCAGTAACCACGATGCGAAGCGAGCCGCTCTTGATCTTGATCTTAGGCGCCCCGTTAAACCACGCTGGCCGGAATTCGACAGGGATTTGGGGGGTAAACCGGCAGGGATGCCGGTTTAGCCGCCCCGCGCCATGGATGGCGCGTGGCGGCGCCCCCCCAAATCCATGGCGGATTACGGGCACACCGAGCCTGGGCGAGGTGCCGAGTGGTGGGGCAAGAGCGTTTGGTTACTTTTGCGCTTTTCAAAAGTGACCCGCTGTAAAAGCGGAACCAATAGCCGCCGTTACCGCAGCAATGGATATGTACACGGTCTGATCCAACATCCTGGTCGGCTGTCAGGCCGCCATCGGGGGCAAGCCCCCTCCCACATTTTGATCGCGCTGCATCAGTTAGATCGGGAGCAAGCCCCCCTCCCGCAATGTTTAGGGCAACACGGTCCAGATGGCAAAGCCGGCATACCACAGCACCGCTGCACGCAGCAGCAGCTCCCACAGCCGATCCAGGCTGTTGATGCCATCGGCACCCACCACCGGCGGCGGAATTTCGGCAGCGGCCAGTCCGACTTTTTCCATCAGTTGTGCAGCGCTGATGTCCCAGCTCAGCACTTCGTGGAGCATCACACGGCTGACCCCGACGAAATTGCCCACCAAGGCAAAACTCGCCGCCAGCAGGCGTACCGGCAACCAGTCAAACGCGTGGCGCAGCTGCGTGGCGCGCTCGGCCACCAAGGGGTTCTGGCTATGTTCGCTGGCCAGGGCTAACAGGCGATAGGCCAAGGCGGCTACCGGACCTAGCAGGAAATACCAGAAGATCACCGCGAAAAAGCTTTGATACGCCTGCCACAGCAAGTAGCCCTGGACGCGCTCCAGCAATTGCTCGCCACTGTCCGCGCCAAGATTCAGATCGCGCTCGGCCACGTGTTCGGCAGCTTGCAGGTCACCGCGCCGCCAGGCGTCACGAAACGGTCCCAGCCCTGCCAACAGATCACCACGGCCCAGGCTATAGATCACCACCAGCAAGTGCACCGGCAATGCCAGCAGGCCATAGGCCACCGGCTCCAGCACCAGCAGCAACAGCGCCAGCAACGCCACGGGCAGCAGCACCATGATCAGCAGGATCAGCCAGGGGCGCTTGCCCATGCGCGGACTCGACTCCAGCCTGGCCAGCTCACGCAGCCATCCTCCGTCGCGCTGCAGCCGCAGGCGCAAGGCCGAGAACTTCTCAATCCAGACCGCCAACACCAACACCAGGAAACTCATTATTCGTGTCCTCCATCCTGCAGGGCGCTACGAAAGCGCGTCCAATCAAAAGCGGGGCCCGGGTCGGTCTTGCGCCCCGGGGCAATGTCGCTGTGACCACAAATACGTTGTTGGGTAATCTTCGGGTAGGCCGTCAGCAGCTGGCGTGTCAGGTCGATCAGAGACCTGTACTGGTCATCGGTATACGGCAGTTCGTCCGTACCCTCCAGCTCGATCCCAAGGGCAAAATCGTTGCACACTTCGCGGCCCTCGAAACTGGAAATACCTGCATGCCAGGCTCGGTCCCGACAGGAAACAAATTGCGTCACAATGCCGTCACGCTCAATCAGAAAATGCGCAGACACACGTAGGTGCGCGATACCCTCAAAGTAGGGATGTTCCGAGACGTCCAGATGATTCTGGAAAAACTCCTGCACCTTGCCAGTCGCGAACTGCGCTGGGGGCAAGCTGATGTTGTGCACCACCAACAGCGAGATTTCGCCTTCAGGGCGCTCGTTGAAGTTGGGCGAAGGGCAGTGACGGATGCCCTGGCACCAGCCGCTGGCGGGGTCCAACTGCATACAGGCTCCTTGAATGAGACTAAGTGTTACCAGTATGCCGCGTTCCGCCCCGCGGTTGCGATCACTTGCCGCGATTGAGTTGACGCAGGTTACCCATCACCGCAGCCAGCGCACGTTCGAACAGCAAGCCATTATCCAACGTGCGCAGCGCGCCACGCTTGAAGGCCAGGGCTAATTGCCCGGCGGTTTGCTCCAGGACCCTGAGCCCCGTACGACTGACAAAAACATAGGTATTGGCAGGGGGCATGATTGCCGTCAATTTGCAGCGCAGGATGGGGACGTCGTTTTGCTGCAGTTCGATCCAGGTGCCTATACGCAACTGCTGGACCTTGAGCAAATCGGAATCATCATCGGGCAGAGACTCTTGGGGTGGCGGCAAACTCGAGCTGAAGACGAAAGGTTCGCGGACTTCGACCAGCACATCGACGCCCTCGCCCCCTGACGACTGTACATGCATGGCCTGCAACTGCTGGAAAAACTCACGGGTGCTGAACGAATCGAACGCCGCGCTGGCCAGACCGTCACGCAGCGCCTTGAGCAACCCAGGTAATTGCTCGAGCAAACGCCGACCTGCTTCGGTGTCTTCCTGCAGGCCAACGCTCCAGATCAGCTCATCCATGGTGCGCAGCGCCGTTTGCCATGGCAGGGATTGTTCGCCGTGCTTGAGCGTGGTCAACAACAGTACCTGGCTCCAGGCCTGCTGCAGGAACCGAAGCAAAAACTGCGGCAAGGTTTTACCCATAATCCGTCGATTGATCACCTGCGCCACCCGCTGGCGAGCAGCCTCGGTATGCAGGCGCTCTTGCTCGGCTTCATGGGTGTGCCGCTCCAGCAACTCACTACGCCTGCGCTCATCGGCGGTAAACGCGCTGAACTGCGCCAGTAGCTGGGAAAAAATTGCCGTGTCTTCGACAAACTCATTCAGTAGCCGCTGTACGACCTGCTCGATACGCAGGTAGAGGTAGTCGCGCGGGTTATCCCCAGGCGGGTTCCATCCCATGACGGCGCTCGCGATTTCATTGAGCAAGCGGCGCACCGGATGGTTCGCACAGCTGAACAGGCTTTTGTCCAGCACCGCGACTTTCAGCATCGGAATCTGCAAGCGGGCAATCAAACCCTTGAAAGCATCCGGCACGCTGCGGTCATCGAGAATGAACTCAAACAGCAAGGCGACCAGATTGATTACATCTTCGTCAGCCTCTTCCAGCACCCGCGACCTGCCACTCTTGACGCTGACCCGAGTCAGTAGCTGCTCAAGCTGATTGCGCAGGTCAAAATCGTCCTCGGCGTCGGGCTCCGGGACGTACTGCTGCAAATGCGACAGCAGGCGCAGCAGGTCACGGGGGGCGATGGGTTGCGGCTCGGTACTGGCCTCGAGGGTCGGCGCTACGCTGCCACGCACGGCCACCAGCCATTTCTGCAAGGCACTGAAGGCCTCTTGTCCGCTTGGCTCGAACGGCGGCTCGGCGATCGACTGGTTGGCGTGATGCTGATCACGGGCCGCAGGCGCGCCGGGACGACGGGACGGAACGGCCTTGAGTTCGGGCAGTACCCCAGTGGCGATCAGCAGCTGATTGGCCTCGGCGTACAGCAGGTCAGCGTCGCTGAGCACATATTTTTCAAACAGCTTGAGCATGATCAGCTTGACCCGGATCTCCACCCCCAGGCTGCGCCCGGCCTGCAGGAAGAACTCGCAAAGCAGGGCCGGCCCCAGTGGGTTCTCATGGTCATCCAGGCGCCGGCCAAGCAATTCACTGAATCGCGCACTCAACTGCCCCAGTGCCAACCCATCGCGATGTCGTACCCGACTGAGCATCGCTTCCAGGGCCACGGCTTTTTCCGCCTCATCCGCGCTTGTACCGGACGCGCCTTCGTAAGACATCACCGGCACCAAGTGCATGTCGCCGCGCCCGGCCAGGCACAGATCGGCAAAGGCGGCAAACAGCTGCTCCATGAATACGCGCTCGAAGTTCTTGCGCTTGAGGCGCAGGTCGCGCATGGCCTCGAAGAAAATATGATGGTCGACGGTGCTACGGGCTTTGTCAGCCATTTCGAACAGGGTGTCGTCGGCGTTATCGAACAACTCCTGCAAACCCTGTTGCAACTGTTGCGCAGCCTTGTCACGCACCTGCAGCACCACCACCGGCAGGCGCGCGAGCGGCGATGGCGTGGCCTGTGCCCTGTTGAAAGGCACCACCTTTCCGTCATTGTGCATCCTGGCCTCCTGAAACGGCGGTGTTGAGAGGGGGAAAGAACGGGGGCAGGCCCGGGAGGCACTGCAAACACCCGGCTACCACCAGGACGTCAAAGCTATGACGCCAATCGCAAGGCGCGAGATTATCTTGCAAATGAGGGTAGTTGCGCCAGCAAACTATGCCTTTGCGCGGTAATTGAGTGGCGAGCCTGGGTTCAAACGCGCGCAGCCCCTATAATCGAGGCACTTTGTTTGTGGAGCCTGTTATGCCGAACCTCCGTCTCGCCGACCTCACCGCCGAAATTGAAGCCAACGTGCGCCGCGCACTCCTGGAAGACATCGGCAGTGGCGACATCACCGCGCAGTTGATCCCGGTCGAACGGCTGGCCAAGGCGACGATCATTACCCGCGAGGCGGCCGTTATCGCCGGTACGGCGTGGGTAGATGCGGTGTTTCGCCAACTGGACCCGCGGGTAGCCGTGCATTGGCAGGTGGCCGACGGTGAACGGGTCAACCCCAACCAGGCGCTGTTCCACCTTGAAGGCCCGGCACGCTCGCTGCTCAGCGGTGAACGCTGTGCGCTGAATTTCCTGCAGATGCTGTCAGGCGTCGCCACCCGTGCGCAGTTCCTGGCGGACTTTGTTGCCAGTACCCAGGTCAAGCTGCTGGACACCCGCAAGACATTGCCGGGCCTGCGCCTGGCGCAGAAGTACGCAGTCACCTGCGGTAGTTGCCATAATCACCGCATCGGGCTGTATGACGCGTTCCTGATCAAGGAAAACCACATTGCCGCCTGTGGAGGTATTACCCAGGCCATCACGGCCGCCCACAAGATCGCCCCGGGCAAGCCGGTGGAAATCGAAGTGGAAAGCCTGGAAGAATTGCGCGAAGCCCTCGCGGCGGGTGCCGATATCATCATGCTGGATGAACTGAGCCTGGACGACATGCGCGAAGCCGTGCGCCTGACCGCCGGCAAGGCCAAGCTGGAAGCCAGCGGCGGGATCAACGAAACCACGCTGCTGCCTATCGCTGAAACCGGTGTGGACTACATCTCCATTGGCGCGATGACCAAGGATCTGAAGGCTGTGGATCTGTCGATGCGTCTGAGTATCTAAAGTGCCTTGACTGTAGGAGCGAGCAAGCTCGCTCCTACAGGCTGCTTTAAACTACAAGATTATTCATCTCGCAATACTCGTCCCACTCGACACCCAGCACTTCGGCCGCCTCTTTGTGCAAGGCCAGCCGTGCGGCTTCAAACGCCTCAGGCGTCGAGGTGTACTTGAGGGTCAGTTCCCAAGGCTGGTAGCCCTGGCTCTCGGCCTCGTCCTCAAATGCCCACTGGATCTGGTCACGCTGATCGTCAGCGCTCAGTTCCTTGATCTCTTCTTTAAGCTGCGGCGACTCCTCGAGATATTTTTCGAGAGCTGCTTGGTGCCGAACTTCCTGGGTCATCTCAGTCGTGGTCATGTCGTTCTCTTAGATCGAGGAATGGGGATGCATCTGGGTCATCAAGGTTGCGCAGATACAAAAGAGCGGGCACGAATGCCGGCTCGTCTGGCCTTCAGAACCATTCTGGGATCATCTGAAAACATTGCCTTTGAAGCGGTGGTGCCTTGGTGCCCGAGACAGGAATCGAACCTGCGACCTTCGCGTTACGAGTGCGCTGCTCTACCGGCTGAGCTACACGGGCGGTGGGCTAAAGCTAGCACTGCATCGGGCATGCAGCAACTGGCTCGCTTACCGCCCGGCGGCCGTCACGCTCCGTTGGCGGAGCAACCCTTGGCAACGTACTGCGCGTCAGCCGTAGTGGCACAAGTCCAGCCACTGGTGGCGCTGCGGATCAAGGTGATGGTCTTGCCCAGCACAGGGGCCGGCGCATCGAGAATTTCACAACTGATGGAGCCGGCGCCCGAAGCCACATCACCCGCCACGGTGATCGTGCAGTTGGCCGTCGGGCTGGTGCCACCAATCAACTCCAGAGTGGGCACAGTGCCCTGGTTGATCGTGTCTTCGTAGCCAGCCTTCAACGCACTGATTTCAGCCAGCCCCGCCGTGAACTTGGCTTTGGCCTGGTGCTTGGTGTACATGGGCAAACCGATGGTGGCCAAAATGCCGATGATTGCCACGACGATCAACAACTCGATCAAGGTAAAGCCTTTTTGACGCATCTCTTTCACTCTCCAGAATAGAACCATGACAAGGCGCGTCCTGCGCCCCGTAGTGTGCAACGGCGCCAGTGTACTCATGCCCACGCCGCCAATCGCGTACAGGACGCACATTCTGACATTTTATTCCTGAACGCCAGCCTGCCCGGATACGCTCCCTGGCTAAGCTATAAATTCTTCACGAGCTGCCTACGCGGACCCGACATGAATGACACTTCAACGATCTACGCCTGGGAAGGCATCAACCGCAAGGGACGCAGGGTGTCCGGGCAAATTGCTGGCCATGACCTTGCGCTGATCAAGGCACAACTGCGCCGGAAAGGGATCTGCCCCGAGCGTGTGCGCAAGAAGCCTACATCACGGCCGATCTTTGCCCCACGAATATTGCCTGCGGATATCGCCCTGCTCACCCGCCAGTTGGCCACATTGCTCAAGGCCGGCATCCCGCTGCTACAAGCTTTCGATATCATCAGCGAGGGCGTCGAGAACCGGCAGGTGTGTGACCTGGTCAAAGCCTTGAAACAGCAGATCGCCAGCGGCAACAGCTTGGCCGATGCGCTGCGCCAACACCCGCGTTATTTCGACGATCTGTACTGCAACCTGGTCGCCGCCGGGGAACAGGCAGGTGCCCTGGAAACCCTACTGGAGCGCGTGGCGATTCATCTGGAAAAAAGCCAACGGCTCAAAGCCAGGATCAAAAAGGCCATGACCTACCCTGTCACGGTATTGGTGGTCGCCACACTGGTCAGCGTGGTGCTACTGACGCACGTCGTGCCGCAATTCCAGAAATTGTTCACCGGCGTCGGCGGCCAGTTGCCCGGGTTTACCTTGGCGGTCATTGCCCTGTCCGAATTCCTGCAACAGGCGTGGTGGATGCTGGCGCTGGGCTTGGGTGCGTCGCTGGCAGGGCTTCGCCAGGCTTACCATGCTTACCCAGGTTTTCGCCATCGGGTGCAAGCGGGTTTGTTGAAAATGCCCCTGGCAGGCAAACTGCTGCACAACTCTGCCGTCGCTCGTTACGCCCGCACGCTTTCGACCACGTTTGCAGCGGGCGTGCCCCTCGTGCAGGCATTGGGCTCGGTGGCCGGCGCCGTCGGCAATGGACCATTCAAACAGGCAATTGAACGTATGCGCCACGATGTATCCACAGGCATGCAATTGAACCAGGCCATGGCCAGCAATGGCCTGTTTCCAGGCATGGCGATCCAGATGACGGCCATCGGTGAAGAATCCGGCACGCTGGACCGAATGTTGGAGAAAGTCGCGAACCACTACGAGGCGGACGTGGACACCTTGGTCGATAACCTCACCAGCCTGATGGAACCGCTGATCATGGTGGTACTGGGGGGCATTGTCGGGGCGTTGGTGATCGCCCTCTACCTGCCGGTCTTTCAATTGGGCACGGCATTTTGATCCTGCTGCTGACCGAACGGCCCTGGTTTTTTGTTGCCATGGCACTGGTGCTGGGCCTGATCGTTGGCAGTTTCCTCAATGTGCTGGCGTGGCGACTGCCAAAAATGCTCGAGCGCGAATGGCGTGCCCAGGCCCATGAGATCCTCGGCTTGCCTGCAGCATCCGCCGGGCCGGCCTATAACCTGATGCGCCCGAATTCCTGCTGCACCCGTTGCGAACAGCCAATTCGGCCCTGGGAAAATATTCCACTGCTCAGCTACCTGTTGCTCAGGGGGCGTTGTACACATTGCCGTGAGCCCATCAGCCTTCGTTATCCATTAACCGAGCTGGCCTGCGCGTTGATCACGGCCACTGTTGCCTGGCACTTCGGTTTTGGCTGGCAAGCCGGCGCGGTGTTGTTGCTGAGCTGGGGCTTGCTGGGCATGAGCCTGATTGATCTAGACCATCAATTGTTACCGGATGCGCTGGTGCTGCCGCTGCTATGGCTGGGACTCATCCTCAACAGCGCCGACCTGCTGGCGACCTTGCCCGATGCGCTGTGGGGCGCGGTCATTGGCTACATGAGCCTGTGGAGCGTGTTCTGGCTGTTCAAGCTGGTCACCGGTAAAGATGGCATGGGCCATGGCGACTTCAAGTTATTGGCATTGCTGGGAGCCTGGGGCGGCTGGCAGATACTGCCGATGACATTGCTGATGGCCTCACTGTTGGGCTTGATTGCCGGGCTGATTCTATTGCGTTTGCGCAAGGCCCCGGTGTCAGCACCGATGCCATTTGGTCCCTGCCTGGCAATTGCCGGCTGGATTGCATTGCTCTGGGGTGGTCAAATAACCGACTTCTATTTGCAGTCTGTCGGTTTCAGATGACCACTTCTGTCGCAACACCCTGGATTCTTGGCCTCACGGGCGGCATTGGCAGCGGCAAAAGCGCTGCGGCCGACCACTTTATCAAGCTGGGCGTCGACCTGGTGGATGCCGATCATGCTGCCCGCTGGGTCGTCGAGCCTGGGCGGCCGGCACTGGCGTGTATTGCCCAGCATTTCGGCAGCGGCGTGCTGCACCCCGACGGTCAGCTGAACCGCGCCGCGCTGCGTAAACTGATCTTTGAAGTCCCTGAAGAACGCCTGTGGCTGGAAGCCCTGCTGCACCCGTTGATCGCCGAGGAAATTCGCAGTCACTTGGCGCGCGCCCGTTCGCCTTACGCGATCCTGGTGTCACCGCTGCTGATCGAGTCAGGCCAATACAGCATGACCCAGCGCATCCTGGTGATCGACGTGCCGCAATCGCTGCAGATTCAGCGTACCCTGCAGCGCGATGGCATCAGCGAACAACAGGTGCAGGCGATTCTGAAGGCCCAGTCCAGCCGCGAAGACCGCCTGAACCATGCCGATGATGTACTGGTCAATGACCAGGACCTTGCCTGGCTGCATGGCGAGGTCGAGCGACTGCACCACTTTTACCTTACTTTGCGTGGAGGCCGATCATGAGCCAACCCTTGACCGTCGATTGCCCAACCTGCGGTGCCCCCGTGGAATGGAAAACGGAAAACCTCAACCGGCCGTTCTGCTCGGACCGTTGCAAACTCATCGACCTGGGCGCCTGGGCCGCCGAGGAACACAAGATCCCCGTGGCCCCGGATGCCGAAGACGAGCTGTTTTCCGAAGACCTGCCACAACGCCACTAAGGCCGCATAAAGGCATATTCCTGCTGGTCGTCGAGGTTTTCTGCGAGGTATTGCAGCTCGTCGGCCAGGTCTTCGAAACTGCGTACGCCCTTGCTTTGCTGCACTACCGCACTGAGCATGGCGCGCAAGGTCAAGCCTGGGTCAAAACCGATTTCCTGCGCCGCATCCTGGCTTCTGCGCAACTCCTGCCGTGCCCACTCATACACACTCATGATCCCTGCTCCTGAAAATTTTGCAGAGCATGGACCTGCGCCGTTGCCCGGCATTTGACCTGGATCAACGCCGTGAATCGTCGTCCTTCCAAGGCGCCGAGAGGTAGCGGGTACGGTTGAAGGTCTCCAGCCATTCCGGGCAGAACACCACCAATGCGCTGATGACCATGCCGTTGATAAAGGCTTCGGGAAAGATGATCAACCACAGGTAGCCCACAAAGTCCTCCAGCCATTGCGGCATCGCAAAGCGGCCGTCAAACCACAATAAACCCAGCCCGGCCAACAGGCACAGCAAGGCCGACAGCGCTGCGGCAAAAAAACCGGAACAGAAGATATACACGAAGGGGTTTCGCGGTTGCGCCCGCTCGACCAGCAGCGCACAGCTTTCGGTGACCAGCACCGGCAACCCGATCAGGAGCAGGCCATTGATACCGAGCGCTGCCAGGTCCTGGCGCCCCAGCAGCATGAGGCCGAGCTGAGCGGCAAACCCACCGACGATTGCCAGCGGCCAATCCAGCAGCAAGGTGACGGCGGTCATGCCGATAAAGTGATAGGACACTCCGGTATCGAAATCCCGCCGCACCAGCCACAGCATGAACAGCGCGAACACCGTGCCGAACAGCAAATGCTGGCGTCGTCGGTCGGCGAACAACTCGACCCACGGCGAGCGCAGCACCGCCCATATCACCACGGGCGCATACAACAGCCAGCCGATGCCGAGGGTCGATGGCGCCAGAACAGCTGCACTGATCACGGATGCACTACCTCTACAAAAAGCCTCACCACGAACCTCAGGGCTTACTGCCGAGTGCGCAGTCTACACCTGCGCTTTAACTTTGGTCTGGGTCAAAGCGAGATTCAAATCTGGGAGGGGCGGCACAAGCAAGACTTCCTGTGGTCATCATTTGAACGCTAAGCTGCGAATATGGATGACTCAGATTATTTGCGCCTGCTCACCGTAGCAGCCGAACAAGCCAACGCGTTCCTGTCCAATGCCCGCAAATGGGAGCGTGAGCGTTGGGTTTGCCAGCGACTGTTGCAAGGCTTGAACGTGCCCTACCGCGTCGAAGAGTTTCACGCCGCAGGCCAGGAGCCGCCGGATGTGTTGTTTCGCGACGCCAGCTTCGAGGTGTTTTTCGTGCTGGACGAAGGCCGCCGCCTGAACGACGAGTGGCGCGACGAATTGCTGCGCAGGCGCAGCGCGTTCTCCTTGAGCCAGCTGGTGCGGCGCGAAGCCAAGCCACGGCGCATCCCGGCCCATGAGTTCCTGCTGCGCCTGGCGCCGACACTGCGTAAAAAAGCCCACAACTACAAAGAGCGCGGCATGGACCTGGGAGAGTTGGATCTCGTCGCCTTTGCCAGCCTCAAACGCGAAGTGCTGGACCTCAACAGCCACTTCCCGCCCCCCACCGAGTATTTGCGCCAAGGCTGGCGCTCGCTGTCGTTGGTGGGCCCAACCTTCGCCCGGGTGCTGTTCGCCCACCCGGATGCACCGGATTTCTTGCGCAACAACCTGGGGCGCAGCATAGTATTCGACGTTGGCATCAGCCTGTGACACAGGCACCGGCTACGCTTATGGCGATAGCGCCGACCCCTGGCTGTAACGTGGCGCCCTTTTGCAACGTCTACCTGACGAGGCCTTTATGACCAGCCGCCTGAACCCCGATGACCAACAGCATGTCGAAGAGTACCTGCAACTCTCCCAGAACAGAGTCGAGCGCAAGCCTTTCCGGCCGTGGCTGCTCCTCTGCGTGGTGCTGGTAGTGGTGATCGGGCTCGGTGTGCTGAGCCGCCTATTGAGTTACCTGACGCTATGAGCTGCCTGGCGCTCGCGAGGGTAACTGCTCCGATTTCTTTTAGCCTTGCGAGATATCCCCATGACCCATCGTATTATTATCGTCGGCGGCGGCGCCGGCGGCCTGGAGTTGGCTACCCGCCTGGGTAAGACCCTGGGCAAGCGCGGCAAGGCCAGCATCACGCTGGTGGACACCAACCTGACCCACATCTGGAAGCCCCTGCTGCACGAAGTAGCTGCCGGCTCGCTGAACTCTTCTGAAGATGAACTCAACTATGTTGCCCAAGCGAAATGGAACCACTTCGAGTTCCAGCTGGGGCGCATGAGCGGGCTTGACCGCGAACAGAAGAAAATCCAGCTGGCTGCCACTCTCGACGAAGAAGGTCGCGAACTGGTGCCTGCACGCGTACTGGGCTATGACAGCCTGGTGATTGCTGTGGGCAGCACCACCAACGACTTCGGCACCGAGGGTGCGGCGCAACATTGCCTGTTCCTCGACACCCGCAAGCAGGCCGAGCGTTTTCACCAGCAACTGCTCAACCACTACCTGCGCGCCCATGCCGGGCAGACCGATGCCATTGAACAAATCAGCGTTGCCATCGTTGGCGCTGGCGCCACCGGCGTCGAGCTGGCCGCCGAGCTGCATAACGCCGCCCATGAGCTGGCCGCCTATGGCCTGGACCGTATCAAGCCAGAAAACATGCACATCACCCTGATCGAAGCCGGCCCGCGGGTATTGCCTGCGCTGCCGGAACGCATCGGCGGGCCGGTGCATAAAACCCTGGAGAAACTTGGGGTGACCGTGCTGACCAACTCGGCGGTCAGTGAAGTGACTGCCGACGCCCTGATCACCAGCAGCGGGCAAGTGATTCCCGCCAGCCTCAAGGTATGGGCGGCCGGGATTCGTGCACCGGGTTTCCTCAAGGACATCGATGGCCTGGAAACCAACCGCATCAATCAGCTGCAGGTGCTGCAAACCCTGCAAACCACCCGCGACGAAAACATCTTCGCCTTTGGTGATTGCGCTGCCTGCCCGCAACCGGGCACCGACCGCAATGTACCGCCACGGGCCCAGGCTGCACATCAGCAAGCTTCGCTGTTGGCTAAATCGCTGAAATTGCGCATTGAAGGCAAGGAACTGCCAACCTATAAGTACACCGACTACGGTTCGTTGATTTCGCTGTCGCGCTTCTCAGCGGTGGGCAACCTGATGGGCAACCTGACCGGCAGTGTGATGCTGGAAGGTTGGCTGGCGCGGATGTTCTATGTGTCGCTGTACCGCATGCACCAGATGGCGCTGTATGGGTTCTTCCGTACGGCGATGCTGATGTTGGGGAGCAAGATTGGCCGAGGCACCGAACCGCGCCTCAAACTCCACTAACAACGCATAACTCCCGTGGGAGGGGGCTTGCTCCCGATAGCAGTGTGTCAGTTAATGAATACTTAGCTGACCCACCGCTATCGGGAGCAAGCCCCCTCCCACATTTGCTTTGCGGTGAGCTCAGGATTCGCGCGCGCAAAAAAAATCCCCGTATCTTTCGATACGAGGATTTTTAATATGGTCGGGGTAAGGGGATTCGAACTCCTGACATCCTGCTCCCAAAGCAGGCGCGCTACCGGACTGCGCTATACCCCGGTAAAAAAAAGGCGACCTTTCAGTCGCCTTCTTCGATCAGCGCTTTTGGCCTCTGATCTTAAGATTCGATTCCAGCCTGGACTGGTCTCAAAAATGGTGGGTCGTGTGGGATTCGAACCTACGACCAATTGGTTAAAAGCCAACTGCTCTACCAACTGAGCTAACGACCCGCTGTGTGGTGGCGCGTATAATACTGATTTCTAAGGATTATTCAACACCTTATTTGAAATAAATCAGAAAAAACGCATTTGAACTGTAATTCGGTCGGTAGAACGCCTCTCGCAGCCGCGTGATCAGCGCCCTGGCTCGTCATTCCACAGGTATTTATGCAACTGCAGTTGCAGGCGCACCGGCAGGTTGTCCGCCACGACCCAATCAGCCAGGTCGCGAGCGTTGAGGTCGTGGTGGCTGGGCGAGAACAGCACCTCGCCCGCACGTCGATCCAGGCCGTATTGGATCAGCTTGGAGCTGGCCCAGTCATAATCGTCACGGGAACAGATCACGAATTTGACCTGATCATTGGCCGTCAGCAGGTCCATGTTTGCGTACAGGTTGCGATGCGCTTCCTTGGAGCCTGGCGTCTTGAGGTCGACCACCCGGCTTACACGCGGATCGACAGCGGAAATGTCCAGGGCGCCACTGGTTTCCAGTGAGACCTCGTAACCGGCGTCACACAACTGCTTGAGCAAGGGAATGGCATTGGGTTGCGCCAGCGGCTCACCGCCCGTCACACAGACGTAGCGCGGCCGGTAGCTGGCAACCTGTTCCAGGATGTCGTCGAGGGTGCGCACGGTGCCGCCACTGAAGGCGTAGGCGCTGTCACAGTATTGGCAACGCAATGGGCAGCCGGTCAACCGCACAAATACAGTGGGCAGGCCGGCAGTACGCGTTTCACCCTGCAACGAGTAAAAGACTTCGGTAATACGTAATGTGTCTTGCATAGTCGCCACGGGCGTAACAGCTAAACAGGCTGTCCGCCTCCGTCAGGCACTTCAAGGGATTGCGCCAACGCGCCAATCCCAGGAAGCGTATTTCATAAAAGGGCGTGGATTCTAACGAAAAAACCCGCGCCAGGCGCGGGTTTCTTCTCAACGGGAAAGATGCGCTTACAAGCGCTGCAGATCCCGCTGGGCCAACTGGGCGGCGGACGTCCCCGGATATTGGGCAACCACCTGTTGCAGAATGCCTTTGACCTTGTCGGTATGACCCAGGCGGCGTTCTACGTCAGCAAGCTTGTACAGCGAATCCGGCACCTTGGCGTGCTTGGGGTACAACTGGCTGACCTTGGCGAAAGCCTGGCCTGCCCCCTGCAAATCGCCCTTTGCCAGGTTGACCTCGCCCAACCAGTACTGGGCGTTGCCCGCGTACTGGCTGTTGGGGTACTTGCGCAGGAATGCGGTAAAGGCCTGGCTGGCCTTATCGAAATCCTTGGCTTTGATCAGGTCGAAGGCTGCATCGTAATACAGCTTTTCCTTCGCTGGATCACCCGGTTCGCTGCTGGCGGCAGGGGCAGCCGCGGCGGCCCCAGCTGCTGCGCCACCGGCGGCAGCGCTTGGCGCGCCACCGGTAGAAGAATTATCAGGAGTAGCGGCAGGTGCAACACCGGCTCCAATACGACGATCAAGATCCTGGTATCGCTCCAGGCCTTCCTGCTTGAGCTGGTTCACCTGATTCTGCAGCACTTCAATGGCGCCTTGTTGCTGCGACAATTGATCCTGCATGCGTTGCAGTTGGTTGAACAGCTCGCCCTGTGCCGAGGGAGCGGACGTAGCCGCTCCCCCAGCATAGGCGCCGTTCGTGCCATAACCCGCTGGCGGATAACTGCTCCCGCTATTGTTATAGCCTGAGTTGCTATCCGTTACAGGAACCGCAGCCCACACCGCAAGCGGTGCGAGGCTGAGAGCCAATACAGTTAGAGCACGACGGCACGTTCGCATGACGAATTACTTACGCAGTTCGACGCGACGGTTCTGAGCCCACGACTGTTCGTCGTTGCCAGTTGCAACTGGACGCTCTTTACCGTAGGAAACCAGTTCCAGTTGGCCTGGAGCAACACCTTGCAGTACCAGGTAGCGCTGAACGGCTTTCGCACGACGCTCGCCCAGTGCCATGTTGTACTCACGAGTACCACGGGCGTCAGTGTTACCTTCCAGAACAACGCGAGCGCCGTTAGCTTTCAGGTCCTTGGCGTGAACGTCCAGAGCGCGCATGGCTTCTGGCTTCAGGTCCGAACTGTCGTATTCGAAGTAGAAGGTGGTGATAGCGCGCAGAGCAGCTTCTTCGCTCAGGGAGCCGTCAACTGCACCAGTGTTAGCGCCGTAACCAGCGTTTGGATCAACAGCAGCGCCTTCACCGGCATTGTCGCCGCCTTTAGAGGAGCAACCAACGGCTACGGACAGAGCCAGAGCCAGAGCAGCAAACTTACCAAACTTCAGCATTTCCATCGTGAAACTCCTAATGAACCCCAGTGTGTTAAGCAAATCTTTTTGTAGCGCCGCGTCAGTTCAGGTAAGGGGACCAGGATGGTTCTCTGACTTCGCCTTGTGCGGTAGGAAGCGGGAGCCTTACGCGTCCGTTAATGGACACGAGCATCAAGACTCCCCGGCCCTGCTGGCGGGTGGCGTAGATTACCATGGTGCCGTTGGGCGCAACAGTGGCTGACTCATCAAGGTTGGTATCTGTAAGGATTTTCACGGTTCCGCGCTGCAAATCCTGGGCCGCAACCCGGAAATTAGTGAAACCATCCTGACGGTGAATCATCACCAACGTCTTTTCATCGGCCGAAAGCTTAGGGTTGGCGTTGTAGTTACCGATAAAGGTCACACGCTCAGCACCCCCACCGTTCACGTTTGCCTTGTAGACCTGAGGCTTGCCGCCGCGGTCGGAGGTGAAATAGATGGTGGAACCATCTTTACCCCAGAACGGTTCGGTGTTGATACCCGGGCCGCTGGTCACGCGACTCAGTTGGCGCGAGGCCATGTTCATCACGTAGATATCCGGGTTGCCGTCCTTGGACAGTACGAAAGCCAGGCGCGAACCATCCGGCGACCAGGCCGGTGCACCATTAAGGCCTTCAAAGTTGGTGATCTGCTCCCGGCGACCCGTATCAATGTGCTGCACGAAGATACGCGGACGGCGCTGTTCGAACGATACATAGGCGATACGCTTGCCGTCCGGCGCAAAGCGCGGCGACAGGATAGGCTCACGGGACTGCAGCAAGGTCACTGCACGTGCGCCGTCGTAGTCCGAACGTTGCAAGGTGTAGCGGGTGTTGTCCACCGAGAAACGCTCAGCCGTCACATACAGCAGGCGTGTCGAGAAAGCGCCCTTGATACCGGTAAGCTTTTCAAACGACTGGTCCGAGATGTAGTGGGCCATGTCGCGCAGTTGCTCTGCGGTACCCGATACGCTGCCGGTCAGGACCTGCTGCTCGGTAGCCACGTTGAACAAGGTGTACTGGATCTGCAGGCGACCGCCGGCCGGCGTGATGTTGCCGACCATCAGGTACTGCGCGCCCACGGCTTTCCAGTCACGGAACACGACTTCGCTGGCCTGGTTGGGCTGGCTGATCATGTTGCCTTTGGGAATCGGCGCGTAGTAACCGGAGTTACGCAGGTCGTCGCTGACGATCTGGGCCATGTCGTCCGGCAGCACGCTGCCGCCCTGCCAACCGAAGGGTACGACTGCGATCGGGGTGGCCCGATCGCTGCCGCTGGTTACCAGGATGTTCTTTTCATCCGCCGCCGCTATCCCTGCCATACAGCAAATAACGACAAGCATTCCTCGAAGAAGGTTTCTCACAAGGCTAGATCCTCAGGTGTGAATGTCATCTTGAATGAACGATAGGGAGCGAAGTCACTTGGTTTCATTCCCTGCATCTCGGTCAACCGGCCAATATTCTTGACCGCGGCAACCGCCGAACTGTCGAACGAACCGTCACCACTGGACTTGGCCACGCTGACCGAAGTCACCGTACCGTCCGGCAACATGCCGATCTGCAGCACTACTGTCATGCCTTTGCGTGCCGAAGGTGGACGTGTCCAGCCTTCCGCTGCCCGCGCCCGAATCAGGTCGTCGAAACTGCCCGCGACTTCATCACCACGCTCATCGGCCAAGGCTTGCTGACGCTGCGGCGTGTCGGAAAGCAAATCTGCCAGGGCCTGGGCCTTTTTCTCTTCGGCGGATTTGCGTGCTGCTTCCTGGGCCTTCTTCTTGGAGGCGTCGGCGGCAGCTTTCTTCTTCGCTTCGTCGGCGACTTTCTTTTTCGCCTCGTCTGCTTCAGCTTTTTTCTTGGCGTCTTCGGCGGCTTTCTTCTTCGCGTCTTCGACTATCTTTTTCTTGGCTTCTTCAGCGGCCTTTTTCTTGGCCTCTTCTTCGGCAGCCTTCTTGGCTTCTTCTTCAGATTTCTTCTTGGCTATATCAGCCAGTTGTTTCTCTTCGGCCTTTTTCGCTTCGGCAGCTTTCTCGGCTTTCTTGGCTTCATCAGCCTTTTTCGCCTCGTCAGCTTTCTTGGCTTCGTCAGCCTTTTTCGATTCCTCGGCCTTTTGAGCCGCCTCTTCTTTCTTTTGTTCCGCAGCAGCCTTCACCGCTTCCTGCTCGACCTTCTTCTGTTCCATCTGCTCGACTTCAGTCTGGCGCGCAGCCGACTTCTGGGCCTCACCCGCAATCTTCTGATTGGTCTGGGTGGTGGCCTGGCTTTTCGATTTCAGCTGATACAGGGTCGCCTGCACGATCGGCTTGGCTGGCGGCAGGTCGGGAGTCATGGCAAAGCTGACGAACAGCATGCCGAACACCAGCACGTGCAGGGCAATTGCCCACACGCCAGGCCAGAAGTAGCTTTCCGAGGCGGACGGCTCTCGCTGTTGCTGCATCAGGGCGCCTCGGTAATCAAGCCAACGTTACCGACGCCGGCCTTCTGCAGCCCGCCCATGGCGCCCATGACGGAACCGTAGTCGACCGATTTGTCGCCGCGGATGAACACCTGGGTGTGCTTGCCGCCTTCGTTGCCGGAGCGAATGATCTTGGTCACCGCATCGGTCATCGCCGGCAAGGTCAGGGCCTTGTCCTGCTGCTTCTGGGTGTCGACTTCGCTGCCAAGGTTCCAGTAGTAGGTCTTGTCAGCCTTGATCGAAATGGTCAGGACCTGAGTGTTGTTGTCCTGCGGCAAGGCTTCACTGGAAACCTTGGGCAGATCAACCTTCACGCCCTGGTTGAGCATCGGCGCGGTCACCATGAAGATCACCAGCAGCACCAGCATCACGTCGATGTAGGGCACTACGTTCATCTCGGCGACCGGCTTGCGCTTTTTGCGAGCTCGAGCGATTAAAGCCATTGGGAATTACCTGCTTATTCTTCGCTGGTGTGCACTTTACGGTGCAGGATCGCCTGGAATTCATCGGCGAAGGTGTAGTAACGGCCGATCAAGGTTTCGCTGGTTGCAGCAAAACGGTTGTAGGCGATTACTGCGGGGATCGCGGCGAACAGGCCGATCGCGGTGGCGATCAGGGCTTCGGCAATACCCGGGGCCACGGTGGCCAGCGTTGCTTGCTGGGCCTGGGCCAGGCCGCGGAAGGAGTTCATGATCCCCCACACGGTACCGAACAGGCCGATGTACGGGCTGACGGAACCTACGGTGGCAAGGTACGGCAGGCCTTGCTCGAGCTTTTCTTCCTCACGGGAGATGGCCACGCGCATGGCGCGGGCGACACCTTCCATCACGGCTTCCGGGTCAACCCCAGGCTGCTGGCGCAGGCGCGAGAATTCCTTGAAGCCGGCGCGGAAGATCTGCTCGACGCCCGAATCCGGGTCCGGGTTGCTGCCGGCCTGGCGATACAGCTTGGACAGGTCGATGCCCGACCAGAAGCGCTCTTCAAAGCTCTCCAGGGCACGTCGACCGGCGCGCAGCATGTTGCTGCGCTGAAAAATCATGACCCAAGAGGTAACCGATGCGGCTACCAGGGTCAGCATGACCAGTTGAACCACGACACTGGCATTGCTGACCAGGCTCCACATGGAGGAATGGTCGACGACGGTAGGTTCCACGCTAAATCTCCTGCTTTGATTGTTGACCCGCGCCGCTCACGGCAGCAAAGGCCGCACGTAGAGTTTCGGGAATGGCCCGAGGTTTCAAGCTGTTGGTGCGCACACACGCCACCAGGAACTGCCCCTCGCAGAGCAGCGTTGCATCCGTGGCCCGCCTGACCTGCTGTTTGAAGCGCAGGCTGACACGGTTCAATTCGATGACTTCAGCGCTGACCAGCAACTCATCGTCCAGTCGCGCCGGTGCGTGGTAACGCGCCTCGCTGGAATGCACGACGAATAACAGGTCCTCCCCTGCAAGCTGGGATTGGGCAAAGCCCAGCTCCCGTAGCCGCTCGGTGCGAGCCCGCTCCATGAACTTGAGGTAGTTGACGTAATACACGATGCCGCCGGCATCGGTGTCCTCGTAATAAACGCGACAGCGATGTGCGAACGACTGATCCCCGTTTTGCGCGCGCATACTCTAGTGCTTACTCCTCAGGTTGCCAATTGGCTGGACAACTGTTTTTTCAATACCTGAAAACATTTCCACTGCCTGAATGACGACACCAGACACTGGGACAGCACAAACTTCAGATAAATCGTCTGGCGTGACCTTTTTAATCGTCCCCTGCATCGAGGAATTCGTCTACAGCAGGCATCTCCCCCAATCGTGACGGAATATTTAACCCGAAGTGCAGGTAAGCGTGGCGCGTGACCACCCTGCCCCTCGGTGTACGCATGATGTAGCCCTGCTGGATCAGGTATGGCTCCAGCACATCCTCGATAGTATGGCGCTCTTCACTGATGGCCGCGGCCAGGCTGTCCACGCCGACCGGGCCACCGTCGAATTTCTCGATCATGGTCAAGAGCAGGCGCCGGTCCTGGTGATCGAAGCCATGTTCATCCACGTCCAGCAGGTTCAATGCCAGGTCCGCCACCGCCTTGGTGATATGACCCTTGGCACGCACCTCGGCAAAGTCGCGCACCCGGCGCAGCAAGCGGTTGGCAATCCGTGGCGTACCGCGGGCGCGGCGGGCGATTTCAAAGGCACCCTCCGGGTCCAGGGGCAAGCCCAGGATGCTCGCCGAACGGCTGACGATGGTCGCAAGGTCGGCAATGCTATAGAACTCTAGACGCTGAACAATGCCGAAACGGTCTCGCAGCGGGTTGGTCAGCATGCCCGCGCGGGTGGTCGCCCCGACCAGGGTGAACGGTGGCAGGTCGAGCTTGATCGAACGGGCCGCCGGGCCTTCGCCGATCATGATGTCGAGCTGGAAGTCCTCCATCGCCGGGTACAGCACCTCCTCGACAATCGGCGACAACCGATGGATCTCATCGATAAACAGCACATCGTGGGGTTCAAGATTGGTCAGCAGCGCCGCCAGGTCGCCAGGCCGCTCCAGCACCGGGCCGGAGGTGGACTTGATCGACACGCCCATTTCCTGGGCGATGATATTGGCCAGGGTGGTCTTGCCCAACCCCGGCGGGCCGAAGATCAAGGTGTGGTCCAGGGACTCACTGCGACCCCGCGCAGCCTGGATGAACAGCTCCATCTGCTCGCGCACGGTAGGCTGGCCGATATACTCGGCCAGGCTCAGGGGGCGGATGGCCCGGTCCTGGACTTCTTCACGGTCACGCGGGCCGGTGGCCGCGATCAGACGATCAGCTTCAATCACTTAAATCATTCCCTTCAGGGCTCGGCGGATCATGTCTTCGCTGCTCAGGTTCTTGTCCTTGATGGCCGATACCGCCTTGCTCGCCTCCTGGGGCTTGTAGCCCAGGGAGATCAGCGCACTGACCGCATCGCTTTCGGCGCTGGCGACCTGGCCTGCCGGCATATCCGGCTGGTTCGGTACCAGAGCGAACATGCTCGGCACCACCTCCCAGGCCTTGAAGCGATCCTTGAGCTCCACCAACAGGCGCTCGGCGGTCTTCTTGCCCACGCCCGGCACCTTGGTCAGGGCCGAGGTGTCCTGGGCGGAAACGGCACGTACCAGTTCATCCACTTCCAGGCTCGACATTAACGCCAGCGCCAGTTTCGGCCCCACACCATTGAGACGGATCAGTTCGCGGAAGAAATCGCGGTCGCGCTTGCCGATGAAACCATAGAGCAGTTGCGCGTCTTCACGCACCACTAAATGCGTGTGCAAGGTTATCGGCTCGCCGACCGACGGCAGGCGATACAAGGTGGTCATGGGCACTTCCAGCTCATAACCCAATCCATTCACATCCAGAATCAGGTGCGGCGGCTGTTTCTCAGCCAGGGTGCCGCGCAAGCGTCCAATCACGGTTCAGATCCTTAAGGCTTGAGGGTCAGGTCAGGGCCTGACCGCAAATAACGAATGCGCTGATGCTATCAGAGACGTAGCCGCCCGCCACGACTACGTGCAGTGCCCAAGCCGTGAGGCAACAGGCTGGAGCGGGTGTGCGCATGGCAAATGGCGATGGCCAGGGCATCGGAGGCGTCGATCTGCGGCTTTGACGTGAGCTTGAGCATGTGCATGACCATCATCTGCACCTGCTCCTTGTTCGCTGCACCAGTGCCAACGACGGCCTGCTTGACCTGGGTCGCGGTGTATTCGGCGATCTCCATGCCCTCCTCGGCCCCCGCCACGATAGCAGCGCCGCGGGCCTGGCCGAGCTTCAACGCAGAGTCGGCGTTCTTGGCCATGAACACCTTTTCGATGCCCATGGTAACCGGGCCGTAAGTCTGGATGACTTCACGTACGCCGCGATAGACGATCTGCAGCCGTTCAGCCAACTCACCGGCGCCGGTACGGATGCAACCCGAGGCCACATAGATACAGCCGCGCGGGGTGTGCTGCACCACGCCAAAACCGGTGATGCGCGAACCGGGGTCGATACCTAGGATTAAAGTCATAACGCCTGCGGAATAAATAATACTTTTTTCGATACAGCGAGAATCCAATGTGGGAGGGGGCTTGCTCCCGATGGCGGTGGGTCAGTTACTTATAAATCGACTGAACTACCGCCATCGGGAGCAAGCCCCCTCCCACACTGGATCACATCGTTCTTCAGCCTAGCTGTTCAGCCACCGATTCCGGGATGTCGGCATTCGAGTAGACATTCTGCACATCATCCAGGTCTTCAAGCATATCCAGCATCTTCAACACCTTCTGCGCACCCTCCAGGTCCAGTTCAGCACTGGTGGTCGGCAGCATCACGATTTCTGCATCGGTGCCGTTGAAACCAGCGGCTTCCAGGGCATTACGCACGGCGTAGAAGCTGGCGAACGAGGTAAACACGTCGATGGAACCGTCTTCGTTGGTAACCACGTCGTCGGCGTCCGCTTCCATTGCGGCCTCCATCAGTGCGTCTTCATCGGTGCCGGGGGCGAAGGTGATCTGCCCTTTGCGTTCGAACAGGTACGCGACCGAACCATCCGTGCCGAGGTTACCACCGCACTTGCTGAACGCATGGCGTACGGCTGCGGCGGTCCGGTTGCGGTTGTCGGTCATGCACTCGACCATCACCGCCACGCCGCCCGGGCCGTAGCCTTCATAGGTCAGCTCGACCATGTCGTCGGTATCGGCCGCACCAGCACCACGGGCCACGGCGCGGTCAATGATGTCGCGGCTCATGTTCGCGCCCAGCGCCTTGTCCAGCGCCAGGCGCAGGCGCGGGTTGGAACCCGGGTCACCGCCACCCTGGCGGGCAGCGACGGTCAGTTCGCGAATCCACTTGGTGAAGATCTTGCCTTTCTTGGCATCCTGACGCTCTTTGCGGTGCTTGATGTTCGCCCACTTGGAATGGCCAGCCATAACACAACTCCGAATTCTCTAGAAACCTTATCAATCCCGCCCCAGGCAGGATTTCCTTCTTTTAAACGCAAAGGCGCATCCGAAGATGCGCCTTTTTGACTGCGTACAACCTTATCGCGCTTTCACGCCGCAGCCTTACTCAGCCTTCGGCGTCTCGCGCAGGCGGATATGCAGCTCGCGCAGTGCCTTGGCATCCACCACACCCGGAGCCTGGGTCATGACGTCCGCAGCGCTCTGGGTTTTCGGGAAGGCAATCACTTCACGGATCGACTGGGCGCCGGTCATCAGCATGACCAGACGGTCCAGGCCGAAGGCCAAGCCACCGTGGGGCGGTGCACCGTACTTCAGGGCGTCGAGCAGGAAGCCGAACTTCTCTTCCTGTTCCGCTTCGTTGATGCCCAGCAGGCGGAACACCGCTTGCTGCATCTCTTTGCGGTGGATACGGATCGAACCGCCACCCAGCTCGGTACCGTTCAACACCATGTCGTAGGCACGGGACAGCGCGCCTGCCGGGTTGGCTTCCAGCTCCTGCGGGGAGCACTTTGGCGCGGTGAACGGGTGGTGCAAGGCGCTGAAGCTGCCGTCGTCGTTCTCTTCGAACATCGGGAAGTCGACGACCCACATCGGTGCCCATTCGCAGGTCAGCAGGTTCAGGTCGTGACCGAGCTTGATGCGCAGCGCGCCCAGGGCTTCGCTGACGATCTTGGCCTTGTCGGCGCCGAAGAACACGATGTCGCCATCGACCGCACCGACGCGATCGAGGATCGTGTTCAGGTTGGCTTCAGGGATGTTTTTCACGATCGGCGACTGCAGGCCTTCAACGCCGTTGGCGCGCTCGTTGACCTTGATGTACGCCAGGCCCTTGGCACCGTAGATGCCGACGAACTTGGTGTAGTCGTCGATCTGCTTGCGCGGCATGCTCGCGCCGCCAGGCACGCGCAGGGCGGCGATGCGGCATTTGGGGTCGTTGGCCGGGCCGCTGAACACCTTGAAGTCGACGTCCTTGAGCTGGTCGGCCACGTCCACCAGTTCCAGCGGGTTACGCAGGTCTGGCTTGTCGGAACCGTAGCGGCGCATGGCCTCTTCGAAGGTCATGTGCGGGAATTCGCCGAACTCCAGGTCCAGCACTTCCTTGAACAGGTTGCGGATCATCTGCTCGGTCAGGCCCATGATCTCTTTTTCATCGAGGAAGCTGGTCTCGATGTCGATCTGGGTGAATTCAGGCTGGCGATCGGCGCGCAGGTCTTCGTCACGGAAGCATTTGGCGATCTGGTAGTAACGGTCGAAGCCGGCGACCATCAGCAGCTGCTTGAACAACTGCGGCGATTGCGGCAAGGCAAAGAAGCTGCCAGCGTGGGTACGGCTAGGCACCAGGTAGTCACGTGCGCCTTCCGGGGTAGCCCGGGTGAGGATCGGCGTCTCGACGTCGAGGAAGCCGTTCTCATCCAGGAAACGGCGGATGCTGGTGGTCATGCGCGAACGCAGGCGCAGCTTCTCGGCCATTTCCGGACGACGCAGGTCCAGGAAGCGGTAGCGCAGGCGGGTTTCTTCGCCCACGTCGGAGTATTCGTTGAGCGGGAACGGCGGGGTTTCCGACTCGTTCAGCACTTCCAGCTCATAGCCCAGCACCTCGATGCCGCCAGAAGCCATGTTCTTGTTCACGGCACCGGCCGGACGCAGGCGTACCTTGCCGGTGATCTTCACCACGTATTCGCTGCGCACACGGTCGGCGGCGGCGAAGCTCTCGGCGCGGTCCGGGTCAAACACCACTTGGGCCAGACCATCACGATCACGGATATCGAGGAAGATTACCCCGCCGTGGTCGCGGCGACGGTGAACCCATCCGCAAAGGGTGATTTCCTGACCTTCCAGGGTCTCGTTCAGTTGGCCGCAATAGTGGCTGCGCATCATGGTCGTGGTTTCACTTCTCGTAATTCGAATTTCGGTGGCAGGCTTGCCTCGTCACCGTACATTAAAGCAGGGGACGGATAATGCAGGAGCCTGCGCGTAGAGTTCAACTCAGTCTGCTTTGTCGCCGCCCGCCAGGTTCTTCTTGGCGCCGGTCTTGAAATCGGTCTCGTACCAGCCGCTGCCGCTCAGGCGGAAGCCCGGCATGGACAACATCTTCTTCAACTCAGGTGCCTGGCAGGCAGGGCAATCGACCAGCGGCGCTGCGCTGATCTTCTGAATGGCTTCCAACTGGTGACCACAGGAAGCGCATTGATAGTCGTACATGGGCATGGGGATGTCTCGGCGATCAGAACGTTACAGCGCCACGCCCTGCCCTTTGCATAAAGCCCGGCATGCGCAGCAAAGCGCGGGATTATATCTGGTAAATCGAGGCAGCGCAGCCGGCTTTCTGCCCCAGGCCCGGCCCGCGAGGTTGAAGGGCCGGCCCCGAAGCCAGCGGACTATTGCACAAGCGTGTCCGCAGACGCGGCGGCGGCGCGGCCTTTGAGTACATGAACCACGCACACCACCCTCACCAACCCACTGAAGTTCTTCACTCCTCCATAGCGCAAATGCACTTCCCGATCGACATAGGACAACAAGGCACTGACTGAGCAGGTATTGATCCTGGCGATCTCCGTCAGAATATTCCAATAGATCTGCTCAAGCCGCAGGCAGGTAGAAAACCCGTTGAGCCTGACCGAACGGGACAATGGCTTGGCCATCCCCATATCAAACCCCTTGTCAAAGGGGTCGACCTTTATCTTGTGAAAACCACAGGTTTCCATCACTCCCTTACCTACTCCACGTGACATACACCTGACACTCCATTGCCAAACAGCAGCCAATGGGCTTCTCCCATTGGGCGATGGGCCTATAAAACCGCAGGACGCGCGGGGCAGCCAGAAGACGGGGAGTTGTTAGTCGTAGGACAACGCCAGGAAGCGCAGGGAAACAGGCAGGCAGCGCCCAGAAGGCGCCGCCCGGGTTCGACACTTACTGGTTTTCAAGCAGGGAACGCAGCATCCACGCGGTTTTCTCGTGGACCTGCATACGCTGGGTCAGCAGGTCCGCCGTCGGCTCATCACTGACCTTGTCGAGCAATGGGAAGATGCCACGGGCGGTACGCGTGACCGCTTCCTGGCCTGCCACCAGTTGCTTGATCATCTCTTCGGCGCTCGGCACGCCCTCTTCTTCCTTGATCGAAGACAGGCGGGCGTAGATCGAATAGGCGCCAGGTGCCGGGAAACCCAGGGCCCGGATGCGCTCGGCGATGGAGTCCACTGCCAGCGCCAGTTCGTTGTACTGCTCCTCGAACATCAGGTGCAGCGTACGAAACATGGGGCCCGTGACGTTCCAGTGGAAGTTATGGGTCTTCAGATAAAGAACATAGGTATCGGACAGCAGCCGCGAGAGTCCGTCGACGATGGATTTACGGTCTTCTTCACTGATACCAATATCGATTGCCATGTTTTTCCCCTTCAATTGACGAGCATTCATTGATCAGGTGCAGGATCACTGTAGCAAGAGAGCGGGCGTCGTGCAGCCCGACACACCCGGGCAGCGTGCGGCAAATCGCCCCTGCACCGCCTGCAGATGTGAATTGGCAAGCCTTTCTCCCCGTAGGAAGAGTCTCTGCAGGCCACCACAAAAACCTGCACCTGTCTAGGACAAGCGTTTGCCGCAGAAATGCCGTACCCGGCGCAACACGCCGAAATGCTTGATTTGAGTAGGCACGGCCTTTGCTGTTAAATAGACGCCGTGTGGCTGCCGTTTATTTCTGCGGCACGCCACATAGGCTGATACCCGCGTACGTGCTCAACGCCTCCCATTGTTCAGAAGCGAACCGTGCCAGTCAGCTCTTCCTTGTGATCCGTCTTAACGTGAGTTAATCAAAATGTTGAAAATCGTCCACCTGCTAACGGGCGTTGCAGCTTTGCTGCTGTCCTTTATCCCGAGCCTGCAGCCTGAAAGCCTGCCCTACCTGCAACAACATGACGCTCTGTACCTGGCCTTGTTCGGCCTGCTTAACCTGACGCTCGCACCGGTAATCCCTTACTGGAACAAAGGCACGCGTCATCAACTGCAAAACCTGGTCAGTGCGCTGCTGGTGCTGACTGTTGTCGTACAAACCCTCACCCTCCTGGCGCCCATGCCTGAAGTCGGTGGCCATCCGGCTATCCTGCTCAGCCTGGTGATTGCTCTGGTCGCCATTGTTCTTCACCTGGCCATCAGCTTCTACCGTTCGTCCCCAGCGGCCGCGTCGCAAAACTACGACATGACCAACCGGGATACCGGGACCGTCAAGTGGTTCAACACCTCCAAAGGCTTCGGCTTCATTTCCCGCGATTCGGGCGACGATATCTTCGTCCACTTCCGGGCTATCCGTGGCGAAGGCCACCGCGTCCTGGTCGAAGGCCAGCGCGTGGAGTTCTCGGTGATGAACCGTGACAAGGGCCTGCAAGCTGAAGATGTCATCGCTGCCCTGCCGCGTCGCTGATCCCAGCCCTCGCAGCAAAAAAAACCGCGATCCAGCGTTGCCTGGATCGCGGTTTTTTATTGCCTGCCAGTTCAATAGTGCGGCGGCGGCGCTTCTTCTTCGGACGACTCGAACTGCCCGCCCATTTCTTCCTGGCGCTTGAGCAGGGCCGTCATCTGCAATTGCAGGCGCTCGACCGCACGCTGCTGGGTGACCAGGATGTCATTGAGGGTCTCGATGGTGTCGTCCTGGAAGGCCAGGCGGCTTTCCAGGTCGGTGACGCGATCTTGCAGGTCCATGGTTCAGTCCTGGGTAAAGATGAATTCGGCGGGCAATAGCTCACGCAAAAGAGCGCGCATCGCCGACACTTGCTCGTGGTTATAAGGCTGGGCGGGATGTTTGCCCCACACCGGAGCCGGCCAGGCGGCGTCATCGCGTTTACGCACGATCACGTGCACATGCAACTGGTTGACCACGTTGCCCAGCGCGCCGATGTTCATCTTATCGGCGGCCAGCCCTTCATTGAGCAGCTGCGCCAGGGCCGTCGTCTCTTGCCACAAGGTTTGTTGATCTGCGACATCCAGTTGAAACACTTCGCTGATATTGTCGATGCGCGGTACCAGGATAAACCAGGGGTAGTTCGAGTCATTGGACAGCAGCAGGCGACACAGCGGGAAGTCCCCAATGGCCAAGGTATCTTGTTGCAGGCGTTGATCTAGGGCGAACACGTGGACACTCCGTTCGGCAGGTCAGTTTCAGGCGCCCAGCATACCTTCGAATGCCCACGTGTTCACGACGAATGGGCACAAGCCTTGAGGCAATCGGATAAAAACTACGCACCTTTTCGAGGCAGGCGCACAGTCGAACACGCTACCTCGGGCCTCGGCGGCACGCACCAAAATGACTCGCTTGTGCCTCAAAGGGATCCGCCAAGTACCCACTGACGGGGTGGACCGGTAACGTTTTACCCCGACGAACACCTTTGTGAGTGACCGCACGGGTGTAACACCCCGGCGCCAAGCTCGAACCATAGAGTGTAAAGGCCCCGTGTTTATGCGGTTTTTACACTCTCTTCACGCTTTTCACGAAAAAATGACATTCGGCTACCATTTTGAGCACGCTTGTTGCATTCAACCTCATATCGTCGGCAACGGCACCCGTTTGGAAGCAGGTGTTTCGCGATAAAAACCAGCGGCGGTTCAATGCGCATCAAGGAAGCCTTCAAAGTTTGAAAGATGTAGGAAAAGAGCATTGAAGTTGTCAGCCCGGTTACATTCGGGCTGTGAATTTGCGACATGGATCTAGCGATTTACGACAGCCTCGTAAAGAAGCTGAAAGGAAAGATGGGTAAGTATCGTCATTAGAGTCTGCGTGATATAACTTTGCGCCGACACAAATAAAGAAAGAGCCGCCCAGATAAAAATACAGGTGGGACGGCAGTACTCTTCCTAAAACCAAAGGAGCAAATCACGATGCGCGTGATGAAGTGGAGCATGATCGCCCTGGCTGTTTCAGCAGGCACCTCGCAGTTCGCAATGGCGTCCGCCCAGGACGATTCCAAGGGCTTTGTTGAAGACAGTACGTTCACTATCAATACTCGCGCCCTGTACTTCAGCCGCGACTTCCGTAACAACCCGTCGGGCCCGGGTTCGAAGAGCCGTGCAGAAGAAACCGGCCTGGGCTTCAATGCCCTGTACGAATCGGGCTTCACCCAAGGCACCATTGGTGTCGGTGTCGACGTGATCGGCCTGATGGGCCTCAAGCTCGACAGCGGCAAGGGTCGAGCTGGCACGGGTCTGTTCCCCACCGGTTCCGACGGTCGTTCGCAGGACGATTACTCCAAGGGCGGCGGCGCGGTTAAGTTCCGCATCTCCAATACTGTGTTGAAAGTCGGTGACCAGTACACCACCGCGCCAGTGTTCGCTTCCGACGACAGCCGTCTGTTGCCGGAGCTGCCACAGGGTATCTCGATCACCAGCAACGAGATCAAGGGCCTCAAGCTTGAGGGCGGCCACTTCACCTCCAGCGTCGCGCAGGCACAGACCTACCATGACAGCCTGGGCCTGACGAAAACCGACTTTGTCGGCGGCGTCTACGCGTTCACTCCGGAATTCACCGGTAGCCTGTACTACGCGAAAACCGAAGATTACTTCCGCAAGTACTACAGCAACCTGAACTGGACCCACGCGTTGAGCGATGATCAGTCCTTCGCGCTGGACTTCAACATCTACGACACCAAGAGCGATGGCGCAGGCCTGCAACGCGCAGAGAAGGATGGCGTGACCAAGCTCGACAACCGCGCGTTCAGCTTGCAGGGTGCGTACACCATCGGCGCTCACACCTTCACCCTGGCAGCCCAGAAGGTTACCGGTGACGGCGACTACGGTTACGGCGTAGACGGCGGCGGCACGGTATTCCTGGCCAACTCCATCGCCCGTTCCGACTTCAACGCCGAAGGCGAGAAGTCCTACCAGGCGCGCTACGACATCAACATGGCGACCTTCGGCATTCCTGGCCTGAGCTTCATGACTCGCTACGTCACCGGTAGCGGCGCCAACACTGGCACGACCAGCAACGGCAAAGAGTGGGAACGCGACATCGAAGCCAAGTACGTGATTCAGAGCGGCCCGGCTAAAGACCTCAGCCTGCGTCTGCGTCAAGCGACTTACCGCTCCGGTGATGGCGTTTACTACGGTTCGCCTTCTATCGACGAGCTGCGCCTGATCGCGAACTACCCGCTGAACATCTTGTAATCGTCTGTTTAATTACAATGATGGCTTAAGGCTTCGGCCTTAAACAGAAAAGCCGCTCCATGTTTAAACAAGGAGCGGCTTTTTTATTGCAGTTTTATTTCAATCAAAAAAAACAACTAGCAAGCTAAGTAACTAGTTTGCCAAAGCTGACCTATCGGGCAAGTTCGACAGATTCACGCCAAGTTATTTCGCCACACTTTCCTGCATCACACGAATAACCCGCTGCGGAAACGGAATATCAATCCCCGCTGCTTTCAAACGATCACGCGCCAGTTCATTAAACATGAACATCACGTCCCAATAATCCGGGGTACTGGTCCAGCAGCGCAGGGAAACCGTAATGGAGCTGTCGCCCAAGGTCGAAACCACCGCCACCGGTGCAGGATCAGCCAGCACCCGTGGGTCTTTGGCCAGTTCCAGCAGCACTTCGCGAGCTTTTTGCAGGTCTGCCTCGTAATCCACACCGACGTCAAACACTACCTTGCGGGTTGGCTGGCGGTTGGTGTTGGTGATGATGCCGTTGGACAGGATGCCGTTGGGCAGGATCACCGTCTTGTTGTCGCCGGTACGCAGCACGGTGTGGAAAATCTGGATGCTGTCGACGGTGCCGGAGGTGCCTTGGGCTTCGATCCAGTCGCCAATGCGGAACGGGCGGAACAGCAGGATCAGCACGCCACCGGCGAAGTTGGCCAGGCTGCCTTGCAATGCCAGGCCGATGGCCAGGGTCGCGGCGCCGATAGCGGCGACGAACGAGGTGGTTTCCACACCGATCATCGAGGCCACGCTGACCACCAGCATGACCTTGAGCACGATGTTCGCCAGGCTGGTAATGAAGTGCTGCAGCGCAAGGTCAGCATTGCGTACCGCGAGCAAGCGGCCCACGCGATGGGTCAGTTTGTTGATCAGCCACCAGCCGATGGCCAGGGTCAGCATGGCCAGCAATACACGGCTGCCATATTCCATGATCATCGGGATCCAGGACTGGGAGGTCTTGATCAAATGATCCACTTCTGCGTTTAAATCCATGTAGCTTCTCCTGTCTTTGCGGATATGCGGCTTGATTGACTGCCTGAAAACGCAATTGAGCCCCGTAGGGCTCAATTGTAGGCGCTGAGTCTGGGGCGTGGGACGTCAAAAACCCCCACAGGTTCCCCAAAGTGCCATCAGTCGCGGAAGTTATTGAACTGCAGCGGCATGTCGAAGGTCTTGGCGCGCAGGGCCGCGATGGCCTCTTGCAGGTCGTCGCGCTTCTTGCCGGTGACACGCACCTGCTCGCCCTGGATGGCGGCCTGGACTTTCAGCTTGGCATCCTTGATATGCGCGACGATCTTCTTCGCCAGCTCCTTGTCGATGCCTTCCTTGAGCACGGCGTCCTGCTTCATCAGCTTGCCGGAGGCGTAGGCGTCCTTGACTTCAAGGCACTGCACGTCGATCTTGCGCTTGACCAGGGCCAGCTTGAGGATCTCGATCATCGCTTCCAGCTGGAAATCGGCTTCAGCGGTCAGGTTGACGGTCAGTTCCTTTTCCTTGAATTCGAAGCTGCCCTTGCCTTTCAAGTCATAGCGACGGTCCAGTTCCTTGACGGCGTTCTCGACGGCGTTGGTGACTTCGTGTTTGTCCAGTTCAGATACCACGTCGAACGAAGGCATGTGATTTCTCCAATATAAGGGGCGGGCTCAGTAAAGATGGAGCGCGCCCGAGCTAAAATGCCGAGGCATTATAGCGGTTCTTTCGCCCCGTTCACTGTGAGCGACCCTACGGAGCACAAACTGATGTCGACCCCCTGGCATATTCTCGGCGCTGGCAGCCTGGGCACCCTATGGGCCACGCGGCTGGCGCGTGCCGGCGTACCGGTCAGGCTGATCCTGCGTAATGAGGCGCGCCTGGCCAGCTATCGCGCCGGCCAGGGCCTGACCCTGGTTGAGCACGGTGTGGAACACACCTATGCGGTGATTGGCGAAACAGCCGAAAGCCCGGAGCCGATTCATCGGCTGCTGGTGGCATGCAAAGCCTACGACGCCCAACGCGCTATCGCCCAATTGCAACCTCGACTGGCACCGGATGCCGAACTGATCCTGCTGCAGAACGGTCTCGGCAGCCAGGACGCCGTGGCTGCACAAGTGCCGTCGGCCCGCTGCATCTACGCGTCCAGCACCGAAGGCGCATTTCGCGATGGCGATTGGCGGGTAGTGTTTGCCGGCCATGGCTACACCTGGCTGGGCGACGCAAACCATCCCACCCCACCGCTATGGTTGGACGACCTGCAAGCTGCGAGCATTCCTCACGAATGGGCCACCGATATCCTCACGCGGCTTTGGCGCAAGCTGGCGCTCAATTGCGCCATCAACCCGTTGACCGTGCTTTACCAATGCCGCAACGGCGGCTTGCAAGACCATCAGTGTGAGGTCGCCACGCTCTGCGCCGAACTGGCCGAACTGCTGGAGTGCTGCGGCCAGCCTGCGGCGGCACAGGACCTGCACAACGAAGTGGAGCGTGTGATCCACGCCACCGCCGCCAATTACTCGTCCATGTACCAGGATGTCGCCAACGCCCGGCGTACCGAGATCAGCTACCTGCTGGGCTACGCTTGCCAGGCCGCGGCCCGCCACCGGTTGGCATTGCCGCATCTGCAACAGCTGCAAGCGCGCCTGGTGAAGCATTTGCTCGCACGCGGATTGGCCAGCGACTGAGGCACGCGCTACCCTGCCTACCTGTCTATCACCTTGGAAAACCCTGATGCCACTGCGCCAGCGTCTTGAAAATCTACCGGTAGGGCAGAAACTGCTGGTGGCCCTGCTGGTGCTATTGACCACGGTGTTGCTGGTGGCCAACCTCACATTTATCAGCGCTGCCTACTGGATCTCCCAGGAAAGCATGGCGCCCCAGGCATTGCAGGCCATTGGTCGACTGGTGTCCAACCCATCGCTCGCCGCCGAGGCGCTCGAATCCCCGGCCAAGGCCGAGGCGCTGCTCAATGAACTGACCAGCTACTCACCACTGCGCGCCGCCGCTCTCTACGACGGTGAAGGCAACCGTCTGGCGCAGATGCAGCACGGCGACCGCCTGCACCTGCCGGACAACTATCGGCATATCGAGGCCTGGCGCCTGACCGAGTTTCGCAGCAACCAGGTCATCACCCTGCCCCGCGGCACCCAGCCTTCCGGGCATTTACTGCTGGTGGCCAGCAGTGAGCTGCCGGTGGCCTTCTATACCGGCACGCTGACCGCGAGCCTGGGCATCCTGATTTTCAGTGTGCTGTTGTGGCTGGTCATCGCCCGGCAAATCAAACGTCTGATCACGCGGCCCATCCATGAACTGGAAGAACTGTCGCGGCAGGTCACCCGTGAAGAGAACTACGCCCTGCGCGCCGGGCGTGGCAACCATGACGAGATCGGCAGCCTGGCCGAAGCCTTCAACACCATGTTGTCGCGTATCGAAGCCCGCGAGCAGCAGCTCAAGCGTGCGCGTGACGATTCCCAGGCTGCTTACGACCAGGCCCAGGGGCTGGCCGAAGAGACCCGGCATACCAACCGCAAGCTGGAACTGGAAGTCCAGGTGCGCAGCAAGATCGAGAAAAAGCTCACGGGCTTCCAGAACTACCTCAACAGCATTATCGACTCGATGCCCTCGGCGCTGATCGCCCTGGATGAACAGCTCTATGTCACCCAGTGGAACCAGGAAGCCACCGCCCTTTCCGGCACGCGCCTGGACGAAGCCCTGAACCAGCCGATCTTCCTTGCCTTCCAGCCGCTCAAACCATACCTGCCGCAAATCAAGGCCACGGTGGAGCAACACACAGTTGAACGGATCGAGCGGGTCACCTGGATCAAGGACGATGAACCCAAGCATTACGCCCTGACGTTCTACCCGTTGATGGGTGGTGCCGGGCGTGGCGTGGTGATCCGAATCGACGACATCACCCAACGCCTGTCCCTGGAAGAAATGATGGTGCAGTCGGAAAAAATGCTCTCGGTGGGCGGCCTGGCCGCCGGCATGGCCCACGAAATCAACAACCCACTGGGCGCGATCCTGCATAACGTGCAGAACATCCGTCGCCGCCTGTCTCCGGAGCTGCCCAAGAACCTGGAGTACGCCGAGCAGGTGGGCATCGAGCTGGACACGGTCAATCGTTACCTGCAAGGCCGCGAAGTCCCGCAGTTGCTCGACGGTATTCAGCAGGCCGGGGCGCGGGCGGCGAAAATCGTTACCCATATGCTCAGTTTCAGCCGCCGCAGTAACCGCCAGATGGCCCCCTGCGACTTGCCGGCCTTGATCGACCAGGCCGTGGAAATCGCCGGCAACGATTTCGACCTGACCATCGGCTTCGACTTCAAGGGCCAGGCGATCATCCGTCAGTTCGACCCGCAATTGGGCCCTGTGCCCGGCACCGCCAACGAGCTGGAACAAGTGCTGCTCAACCTGCTGAAGAACGCCGCCCAAGCCATTCACCTGCGCGAAGACGACAGCGAGCCGGGGCGTATTATCCTGCGCACCCGCCTCAACCCGCCGTGGGCAGAAATACAGGTGGAAGACAACGGCATCGGCATGAGCGAAAACGTGCGCAAGCGCACCTTCGAACCGTTCTTCACCACCAAGGAAATCGGCCAGGGCACCGGGCTTGGGCTGTCGGTGTCGTATTTCATCATCACCAACAACCACAAGGGCCAGATGGAAGTGCATTCCACCCCAGGCCAAGGCACCTGCTTTACCTTGCGCCTGCCCCTGGCCGGCAGCCAATTGTCCCCTACAGAACTCACCCAACTGGAGCACTGACCATGGGCTTTCGCCTGTCGAAAATCTACACCCGTACCGGCGACAAGGGCGAAACCGGCCTCGGTGACGGCCGCCGCGTGCCCAAGGACCACCCGCGCGTGGAAGCGATCGGCGAGGTGGATACGCTGAACAGCCAGTTGGGCCTGTTGCTGGCCAACCTGGAAGAACAAAGCGGCAAGCACCCGGCGTTAAATGATGTGATTGAAGTGCTCACGCCGTGCCAGCATCGTCTGTTCGATCTGGGCGGCGAGCTGGCGATGCCGGTGTACAAGGCACTGAACGCGGCGGAAGTGGATCGGCTGGAAGCGGCGATTGATCGCTGGAACGAAGAAGTGGGGCCGCTGGAGAACTTCATCCTGCCCGGTGGTTCGGCGCTGATCGCCCAAGCCCATGTGTGTCGCAGCCTGGCGCGCAGTGCTGAGCGGCGGTGTCAGCACCTGAATGCGTTGGAGCCGCTGGAGGGGGTCGGGTTGGCGTATATCAATCGATTGTCTGACTTGCTGTTTGTGGCGGCCAGGGTGATTGCCCGGCGCCAAGGTGTTGCCGAAGTGTTATGGCAGGCCGCTGCCAAGCCACACTGAGATCTATCGGGTGACTGGCAAGGCCCTATCGGGGGCAAGCCCCCTCCCACACTTGAATGTATTTACAATTCAAAATGTGGGAAGGGGCTTGCCCCCGATTAGGCCCGTCAGGGCACCATCAAACCTCAGGCCAGAACGCCCGAATCCCAGCCACCCCTTGCGCCCCGGCTTCCCACGCCTGCTCCCGCTGCGCAGGCCCAACCCCGCCCAGCAGGAATACCGGCTTGCTGAACCCGGTGATCAACTGCGCCGCCTGCTCCCAACCCAACGGCTGCGCATCCGGATGGGTCTGGGTCGGCTGCACCGGCGACAGGGTGACAAAGTCCACGTCCATCATCTCTGCCAGCGCCAGCTCTTCAGCATTGTGGCAAGAAGCCGCCAACCAACGGTCCTTCGGCAGCGGGCGGCCCTTGCTCGCGTATTTGCGCAATTGCGCCGAGGTCATGTGCCAGCCAGCAGCAGGGAAATCCCCCAGCCACTCGAAGGGCCCCTTGAGCATCAATTGCGCCTTGCCGGCACACAGGCCAACCGCATCCACCGCCAGATCACGGTATTTAGGGTCGTAGCCGTTGGGCGCACGCAGTTGAACCAGCTTGATACCCCCTGCAATGGCCTTCTGGATGCCGCGCAACAGCGTGGGGGTTTCCAGCTCGCCCGGGGTGATCAGGTACTCGGCGGGCAAGCGCGCAGCGGCAACAATCGGCGCATTTGCCGCCGGGAACGCATAGTTGACCAAGTCCCGTTGCGTCACCCATTCCAACGGCTGCCCTTCGGCACCATGGGGTTCGCCGGTAAAGGCCGAGACTTCCCAGACGTCCAGCAATACCTGCTTGTCCGGGTAATCATGCCGCACCTTGATCAACGGCCGCGCCGTAGTGACCTGGATACCCAGCTCTTCCTGCAGTTCTCGTGACAAGGCCGTGGCGACCGACTCATCGGCCTCCACCTTGCCGCCGGGAAACTCCCAGAGCCCGCCCTGATGCTGGGTGTCGGCACGGCGCGCCAGCAGGATCCTGCCATCGACACCGCGGATCACCGCTGCTGCTACATGCACTCGTTTCACCACCAGTTTCCTCTTGGTATCAGGTACGGTATTCCGCATTGATCTTCACGTACTCGTGGGACAGGTCGGTGGTCCAGATGGTTTCGCTGCACGCGCCGCGCCCCAATTCGATGCGGATGGTGATTTCTTCCTGCTGCATCACCGCCGAGCCCTGGGCTTCGGTGTAGGTTTCGGCGCGAGCACCGCGGCTGGCGATGCACACGTCGCCGAGGAACACGTCGATCTTGCTCACGTCCAGGTCCGGCACGCCGGCACGACCGACAGCCGCCAGGATACGGCCCCAGTTCGGATCCGAGGCAAACAGCGCGGTCTTGATCAGCGGCGAGTGCGCCACGGTGTAGCCCACGTCCAGGCATTCCTGATGGTTGCCGCCGCCATTGACTTCAACCGTCACGAACTTGGTCGCGCCCTCGCCGTCGCGCACGATGGCCTGGGCCACGTCCATGCACACTTCAAACACCGCCTGCTTCAACGCCGCGAACAGCGGGCCGCTGGCTTGCGTGATGGGTGGCAGGTCGGCCTGACCGGTAGCAATCAGCATGCAGCAGTCGTTGGTCGAGGTGTCGCCATCAATGGTGATGCGGTTGAACGACTTGTTGGCCGCGTCCAGGATCAGGCTCTGCAGCACGTCGCGGGAGACTTTGGCATCGGTGGCGATATAGCCGAGCATGGTGGCCATGTTCGGGCGGATCATGCCCGCGCCCTTGCTGATGCCGGTCACAGTGACCGTCACGCCGTCGTGCACAAACTGACGGCTTGCGCCTTTTGGCAAGGTGTCGGTGGTCATGATGCCAGTGGCCGCAGCCGCCCAGTTATCTACAGACAGGTCATCCAGCGCGGCTTGCAGGGCGCCTTCGATTTTTTCCACAGGCAGCGGTTCACCGATCACGCCGGTTGAGTACGGCAGCACTTGGCTGGCGTCCACGCCGGTCAGTTGGGCCAGCTTGGCGCAGGTGCGCGCCGCGGCCACCAGGCCAGGCTCGCCGGTGCCGGCGTTGGCATTGCCGGTGTTGGTGAGCAGGTAACGGATCGTGCCGGCCACGCGCTGCTTGGCCAGGATCACCGGCGCGGCGCAGAAGGCATTGAGGGTGAACACACCGGCGACGGTCGAGCCTTCGGCACAGCGCATCACTACCACATCCTTGCGCCCCGGGCGCTTGATGCCGGCCGAGGCGATACCGAGCTCAAAACCGGCAACCGGGTGCAATGTGGGCAAAGGACCAAGACCAACAGCCATGAATGCGCTCCTCAAAAATAGGTGATGTCTGTGCCGTCGCGATCGACGGTGGGAATTAATGGCAAAACGCCGCGACGGCTAGTGCCGGTCGCGGCGCGGGGTGTTGCAGCGTCAGGGGAAAATCTTAGTTGATTTCGCCATGGCAGTGTTTGAACTTCTTGCCCGAACCGCACCAGCACAGTTCGTTGCGGCCCAGCTTCTGATCGTTGCGCACCGGGGTTTGCGCAAGGGCCACATCGACCTCTTCGCCCAATGCCTCAGGCGCTTCCAGGCCCGGTGCTTCGTCATGCTGGAACTGCATGCGTGCAGCCAGTGCCTCGGCTTCCTGGCGCAGGCGTGCCTCTTCCTCGACCGGGTCTTCGCGACGCACCTGAACGTGGGACAGCACGCGGATCGAATCGCGCTTGATCGAATCCAGCAGCTCGGAGAACAAGGTGAACGACTCGCGCTTGTACTCCTGCTTCGGGTTCTTCTGGGCATAGCCACGCAGGTGGATGCCGTGACGCAGGTGGTCCATGGTCGACAGGTGGTCTTTCCACAGGTCGTCCAGCACGCGCAGTACGATTTGCTTCTCGAAGGTGCGCAGTGCTTCGGCACTCGCCTGCTCTTCTTTTTCGTTGTACGCGGCCAGCAGCTCGGCCATCAGTTTTTCGCGCAGGGTTTCTTCGTACAGGTGATCGTCTTCGTCCAGCCATTGCTGGACCGGCAGATCAACCCCGAAGTCGCTCTTCAGCGCGGCTTCCAGGCCGGCGACATCCCACTGCTCAGGCAGGGACTGTGGCGGGATGTGGGCGCTGACGGTGGCGTTGAGCACGTCCTGACGGAAATCGGCGATGGTCTCGCCAATATTGTCGGCGGCCAGCAACGTGTTACGCATGTGATAGATCACTTTACGCTGTTCGTTGTTGACGTCATCGAACTCGAGCAATTGCTTACGAATGTCGAAGTTACGGCCTTCGACCTTGCGCTGGGCCTTCTCGATGGCGTTGGTCACCATGCGGTGCTCGATCGCTTCACCGGACTGCATGCCCAGGGCCTTCATGAAATTCTTCACGCGGTCCGAGGCGAAGATGCGCATCAGGCTGTCTTCCAGCGACAGGTAGAAACGGCTGGAACCGGCGTCACCCTGGCGACCGGCACGGCCACGCAGCTGGTTGTCGATACGACGCGATTCGTGGCGCTCGGACGCGATTACCTGCAAGCCACCGGATTCGAGCACGGCCTGGTGGCGTTTCTGCCAGTCAGCCTTGATCTGGGCGATCTGCTCTGGGGTCGGGTTATCGAGGGAGGCCACTTCCACTTCCCAGTTACCGCCCAACAGGATGTCGGTACCACGACCGGCCATGTTGGTGGCGATGGTCAGCGCGCCTGGGCGACCGGCCTGAGCGATGATCTCGGCTTCTTTCTCGTGGAACTTGGCGTTAAGGACCTTGTGCTCGATACCTTCCTTGTTCAGCAGGTTGGACACGTGCTCGGACGTCTCGATGGTGGCGGTGCCCACCAGGATCGGACGGCCCTTGGCCATGCCATCCTTGATGTCATTGATGATTGCCGCGTATTTCTCTTCGGCGGTCAGGAACACGAGGTCGTTGTAGTCTTTACGGGCCAGCGGCTTGTTCGGCGGGATGACCACCACCGACAGACCGTAGATCTGATGGAATTCGAACGCTTCGGTGTCGGCCGTACCGGTCATGCCGGACAGTTTGTTGTACAGACGGAAGTAGTTCTGGAAAGTAGTGGACGCCAACGTCTGGCTTTCAGCCTGGATGTTGAGGTGTTCCTTGGCTTCGATGGCCTGGTGCAGGCCTTCGGACAGGCGACGCCCCGGCATGGTACGGCCGGTGTGTTCGTCGACCAGCACGACCTGGCCGTCCTGGACGATGTATTCGACGTTGCGATGGAACAGCTTGTGGGCGCGCAGGCCGGCATACACGTGGGTCAACAGGCCCAGGTTGTGCGCCGAGTACAGGCTTTCACCTTCGGCCAGCTCGCCGATCTGGGTCAGCATCTCTTCGACGAACTGGTGACCGGCTTCGTTGAGTTCGACCTGGCGGGTCTTCTCGTCGATGGTGAAGTGGCCTTCTTTGGTCACCACACCTTCGACTTCCTCGATGTGCTGCTCCAGGCGCGGGATCAACTTGTTGATCTCGGTGTACAGGCGCGAGCTGTCTTCGGCCTGGCCGGAGATGATCAGCGGGGTACGGGCTTCGTCGATGAGGATGGAGTCGACTTCGTCGATCACGGCAAAGTTGAGTTCGCGCTGGAATTTTTCTTCCATGCTGAACGCCATGTTGTCGCGCAGGTAGTCGAAACCGAATTCGTTGTTGGTGCCGTAGGTAATGTCGGCGGCATAGGCGGCGCGCTTCTCTTCCGGCGGCTGGAACGGCGTTACCACGCCGACGGTCAGGCCGAGGAATTCATACAGCGGGCGCATCCAGTTGGCGTCCCGGCGAGCCAGGTAGTCGTTCACCGTCACAACGTGCACGCCCTTGCCGGACAGCGCGTTGAGGTAGACACCCAGGGTGGCTACCAGGGTCTTGCCTTCACCGGTACGCATTTCGGCAATCATGCCTTCATGCAAGGTCATGCCGCCAATCAACTGCACGTCGAAGTGGCGCATGCCCATCACACGCTTGCCGGCTTCACGGGCGACCGCGAAGGCTTCGGGGAGCAGCTTGTCGAGGGTTTCACCTTTGGCTATGCGGGCCTTGAACTCTTCGGTCTTGGCGCGCAATTGCTCGTCCGACAGGGCAACCATCTGCTCTTCGAAGGCATTGACCAGCTGCACCGTCTTGAGCATGCGTTTGACTTCGCGCTCATTCTTGCTTCCAAAAAGTTTCTTTAACAAAGGCGCAAACATATCGGCAGGTTCTTCCACACATAGGGATGGAGGGCGCACCGTCAGTGGCCCGAGCAGCCCTCACGGCCGCATGCGAACGCGCATTCTACCCTGAATCGTGGGTGAGGAAAGTGGCGTTATTCCCCGATGCTGGCATGGGCCTGTGAGAGGGCTTGTTTAAAATAAGGGCTTTTGCTGGAACTTCAACCCATGAAGTGAAGAAGTTACCTATTGATTTCATGGGAAAAGCCCGGCAGATGCATGGCTTCGGGCCGTACCGGCGCTTTCTGTTAAGATGAGCGCTCTGTTACTTAAGGTGTCCAGACATGGCATTTCGCCCTCTTACAGCCCGCGCTCCCGGCGTGTTGCTCCGCGAAGCCAAGCCGTTGAAAGCCATCTTCGGCCAGGCGCAACGCTTGGGTCATTTGCAACGCCTGCTTGAAAGCCAACTGCAACCAGCCGCCCGTGAACACTGCCACGTGGCGTCCTGGCGAGAAGGCAACCTGCTGTTAATTGTGACCGACGGCCATTGGGCGACCCGTTTGCGCTACCAGCAAAAACGCTTGCAGCGGCAATTGATGGTATTCGATGAATTCGCCGGTTTGACGCGCATACAATTCAAGGTACAGCCGCCCGCCGTGCCGCAGCGCACGGTGGGACACACGCTGGACCTGTCGGTAAATGCGGCCGAAACCCTGCAGGCAACGGCCGAAGGGATCAGCGACCCGGGCCTGCGCGCAGCCCTGGAACGGCTGGCCGCCCACGCCCGGCCCAAGCCCTGAATCGCTATTTGCGTTTGCTGCCGCCCAACAGCGAGCCCAGCAAGCCACGCACCAACTGGCGCCCCATCTGATTGGCGGCCTGCTGCATCGCTGACTTCAACGCCTTGCCGGCGGTGGTGCCGAGGAATGCACCGGCCTTGTCGGTAAAGCTCGGTTCTTCGGTCGATGCAGTCTCGCCAGTAGGCCCAAGTTCCTTGCGCGCCATCAGCACCTCATAGGCCGACTCACGATCAACCGGCTTGTCATAGCGCCCCAGCAGCGGTGAACTGGCGACCAAGGCCGCACGTTCGGCTTCGCTGAGCGGCCCGATCCGCGATTGCGGGGGGGCAACCAACACACGCTGGACGACTTCTGGCGTGCCTTTTTCCTGCAAGGTGCCCACCAACGCCTCACCGGTGCCCAACTCTGTCAGCACCGACAAGCTATCGAACGCCGGGCTGGGCCGAAAACCATCCGCCACCGCCCGCAGGGATTTCTGTTCTTTTGCGGTAAAGGCGCGCAAGCCGTGCTGGATACGCAGGCCCAGCTGCGCCAGCACCGTATCAGGCAGGTCGCCCGGCGATTGGGTGACAAAGTACACGCCGACACCTTTGGAGCGGATCAAGCGCACCACTTGCTCCAGGCGCTCCTGCAAGGCTCTAGGCGTATCGGCGAACAACAAATGGGCCTCGTCGAAAAACAGCGCCAACAGCGGCTTTTCGGCATCGCCGCGCTCCGGCAACTGTTCGAACAACTCCGCCAGCAGCCACAACAGGAAGGTCGCGTACACCTTGGGCGCTTCATGCACCAGGCGGCTGGCGTCCAACAGGTGGATGCGCCCACGGCCATCGCTGGCGGGCTGCAGAATATCTTCGAGTTGCAGGGCCGGCTCGCCAAACAGGGCTTCAGCGCCTTGCTGCTCCAATACCGCCAGGCGCCGCAACAGCGCCTGGCTGGAACCCGTGGTCATCAACGCCGCGTCTTCGCCCAGCAGTTCCGGGTGGTAACGCAGGTGGTTAAGGAGCGCCTTGAGGTCCTTGAGGTCCAGCAGCAACAGGCCTTCGCGGTCCGCCACCTTGAAGGCCGCGTAGAGCGCCGATTGCTGGCTGTCGGTGAGTTCCAGCAGGCTGCCAAGCAATAACGGGCCCATTTCGCTGATGGTGGTACGCAGCGGATGACCGGACTGGCCATGGATATCCCACAGGGTAACGGGGTACGCCTGGGCCTTGTAGCCAAGGAATGGCATGCCGGCAATCCGCTCGGCGACTTTGCCCTGCGGATTGGCAGCGGCGCCCAGGCCGCAAAGGTCGCCCTTGATGTCGGCGGCGAACACCGTCACACCCGCATCACTGAAGGCTTCGGCCAGGCGCTGCAAGGTGACGGTCTTGCCGGTGCCCGTGGCGCCGGCGATCAACCCATGACGGTTGGCCAGGCGCATGGACTGGGCGATGGGCTGGCCGTCTGGGCCGGCACCGATAAGCAGTTGTGTGGAGTCAGGCATTTCGTCACCTATGGTTAATCTTTAGTGCCGCAAGGTCGATATAGACAGATGTAAGCCCGACAAAGACTAAAAAATGGTCAGATAATTCCGATATGGACCAACGGAGCTATCACCAGAAATACCACACCTTTTTTGACGCTGCCATTTTGCGCCTCCCGTCCAGGACGCGCCTCGGATATTAAGACCTTAGCGGACCCTACAAGCCATGAATAAAAATCTGCGCTTCAGCCACAAAATCCTGCTTGCAGCCTCCCTTATCGTCATCGCCGCCTTCGCGTTGTTCACCCTCTATAACGACTACCTGCAACGCAATGCGATTCGCGACGACCTCAATAACTACCTGCATGAAATGGGCGACGTCACCGCCGGCAATATCCAGACCTGGCTCACCGGGCGTATCGCGCTGGTGGAAAACGCAGCACAAAATATTGCCATCAACCCTGAGCCCTCCGTGGTCGCCAGCCTGCTGGAACAGAAAGCGTTGACCTCTTCATTCATGGCAACCTACGTCGGCGACAGCCAGGGCACTTTCACCATCCGCCCTGATACAAAGATGCCCGACGGCTTCGATCCGCGCGTTCGCCCCTGGTACAAGGGCGCCCAGGCCAGCAACGGCTCAACCCTGACCGAACCCTATATCGACGCGGCCACCGGTCAACTGATCATCTCGGTTGCCACTCCCAGCGCCAAGGCCGGGCAGAGCATCGGCGTGGTAGGCGGCGACCTCAGCCTGCAAACCCTGGTGGATAACATTGGTGCGCTGGACTTCGGCGGCATGGGTTATGCCTTCCTGGTCAGCGCCGATGGCAAGGTGCTGGTGCACCCGGACAAAACCCTGGTGATGAAGACCCTGGCTGACGTGTACCCAAAGGACACGCCGAAGATCAGCGGCGACTTCAGTGAAGTACAAGCCAACGGCAAAACCAACATCGTGACCTTCACCCCGATCAAGGGCCTGCCATCGGTGAACTGGTACCTGGGTGTGTCGGTGGATAAAGCCAAGTCGTTCGCCATGCTCAGTGAATTTCGCACCTCGGCCGTGATCGCCACGATCATTGCGGTGGTGATCATCATCGCCCTGCTGGGCATGTTGATCCGTGTCTTGCTGCAACCGCTGCACCTGATGACCCGCGCCATGCAAGACATCGCCGACGGCGAAGGCGACCTGACCCGCCGCCTGGTCATCCAGAACAACGACGAGTTCGGCACCCTGGGCACTGCCTTCAACCGTTTCGTCGAGCGCATCCACACCTCGATTCGCGAAGTCTCGTCAGCCACCGAGCAGGTCAATGAAGTGGCGCTGCGCGTGGTCAGCGCCTCCAACTCGTCGATGGTCAACTCCGACGAACAGGCCAACCGCACCAACAGCGTTGCCGCCGCCATCAATCAACTGGGGGCAGCTGCCCAGGAGATCGCCCGCAACGCCGCCCAAGCCTCCAACCAGGCCAGCGATGCGCGCCACTTGGCCGAAGACGGCCAGCAGGTGGTTGAACGCAATATCAAGGCGATGACGCAGCTGTCGAGCATGATCAGCGCCTCGAGCAGCAATATCGAGGCACTTAATAGCAAAACCGTGAATATCGGCCAGATTCTTGAAGTGATCACTAGCATTTCCCAGCAAACCAACCTGCTGGCGCTCAACGCGGCCATCGAAGCGGCACGCGCCGGAGAAGCCGGACGCGGCTTTGCAGTAGTGGCCGATGAAGTGCGCAACCTGGCCCACCGCACCCAGGAATCGGCGCAACAGGTGCAGAAGATGATCGAGGAACTGCAGGTCGGCGCACGAGACTCGGTGAGCACCATGAGTGAAAGCCAACGCCACAGCCTGGACAGCGTGGAAATCGCCAACCTGGCCGGCGAGCGCTTGAACAGCGTGACCCAGCGTATTGGCGAGATCGACGGCATGAACCAGTCGGTCGCCACTGCCACCGAAGAACAGACGTCTGTAGTGGAGTCGATCAATATGGACATCACCGAGATCAACACCCTCAACCAGGAAGGCGTGGAAAACCTGCAATCGACACTGCGCGCCTGCTCGGACCTGGAACGGCAAGCGTCACGCCTGAAGCAATTGGTGGGCAGCTTCCGTATCTAATAGACAGAGGGGCCTGGTGGTACTCAGTCAAAATGTGGGAGGGCGGCGCGACGATTCGACTTGCCCTCGATGGGAGTGGGTCAGCCACAGATGTGCTGACTGACCGGCCCTCACCGGGGCAGGTATCGACACAACTTCGGGTACGCCGCTGGACCCTGTGGGAGGGGGCTTGCCCCCGATGGCGGCCCTGAGGGCCGACCAGAATGTTGGATCAGACCGAGTACATATCCGTTATTTGGGCAACGGCTACTTATGGTTCCGCTTTTACAGCGGGTCACTTTTGGAAAAGAGCCCCAAAAGTAACCAAAAAGGCTCTTGCCCCACCACTCGGCACCTCGCCCAGGCTCGGTGTGCCCGTAATCCGACAGGGATTTGGGGGGCCGCCGCCACGCGCCATCCATGGCGCGGGGCGGCTAAACCGGCATCCCTGCCGGTTTACCCCCCAAATCCCTGTCGAATTCCGGCCAGCGTGGTTTGACGGGGCGCCTGAGATCAAAAGCAGATCAAGATCAAGAGCGGCTCGCTTCGCATCGTGGTTACTGACGGTCACTATGTGAGAGTTGTAGATACCCACGCTCATCAGGGGCAAGCCCCTCCCACATTCGCCAGCATTTCAAACTTGAACATGCAGCACAGCATCAATCCCAATCGAACATCTCTGCGCGTCTCAGGTCCACGTTAATGAGAGCAATGGATCGGAGGGATGTTTATCGTGCATATCGCTGACATAACCATGTTCTACGCCCCGGCGAGTGGCGGCGTACGCACTTATCTCGACGCCAAGCACCGACGCCTGGCGCTCAAGCCTGGGATTCGCCACAGCCTGCTGGTGCCTGGCGCTCACTTGAGCGAGCACGATGGGATCTTCAAGGTGCCGGCTCCTGCCCTGCCCTTTGGCAAGGGCTATCGCTTCCCCCTCCGCTTGGCGCCCTGGCGAAATGTACTGCACGATCTACAGCCCGATCTTATCGAAGTCGGCGACCCCTACCTCACCGCCTGGGCCGCGCTCGATGCCCGGCGCCAGCTGGACGTACCCGTCATCGGCTTTTACCACTCCGACCTGCCGCTGCTGGTAAGCAACCGCATGGGGCCCTGGTTTACGCCCAACGTCGAGGCCTATGTCAGCAAGCTCTACGGGAATTTCGACCGGGTACTGGCCCCCAGCAAGGTGATGGCCGACAAACTTACCGGCCTCGGGGTCAGAAATGTCTTCGTCCAACCGCTGGGGGTGGACCTGCAGACCTTCACCCCAGACGTGCGCGACCCTGGCCTGCGCGCCGAGCTGGGGATTGGCGAAGACACCCGATTGTTGATCTTCGCCGGGCGCGGTTCCAAGGAGAAAAACCTGCCGGTGCTGCTCAATTGCATGAAGCGCCTGGGCGACGGCTACCATTTGCTGCTGGTGGGTTCGGGCATGCCGGCCAACGTGCCGGATAATGTCACCGTAGTCGATGGATTCCGCCCTGCCCAGCATGTCGCCCGGCTGATGGCCAGCGCCGACGCCTTGCTGCATGGCGGCGACCAGGAAACCTTCGGCCTGGTGATCCTGGAAGCCATGGCCTGTGGCATCCCGGTCGTCGCCGTTGCGGCCGGGGCCTTCACTGAAATTATCGACGAGCGCTGTGGCCTGCTGTGTGCGCCCAACAACCCCAAGGCGATGGCTGACGCGGTGCGCGAACTGTTCGGTGCCGACAGCCGACGCCTGGGCGTCCAGGCGCGGCAGCACGTTGAGCAGCATTATGCGTGGGACACCGTAGTCGATAGCCTGCTGGGCCATTATCACGCCGTGCTGGGCACGCACAAACCGATGCTCGCCCATGGCTGAGCGTTCGGTCATGCTGGTGTTGCACGATGTAGCACCGAGCACCTGGGCTGACTATCGGCCGTTTGTCCAGGCCGTGGATGCGCTGGGCAACGTGCCCATCACCTGGCTGGTGGTGCCGGACTTCCATCACCATGACGACCTGGCCGCCCACGCCGACTTTCGCCGCTTGCTCGACAGCCGCGTGGCCAAGGGCGATGAACTGACCTTGCACGGCTACTATCATTGCGACGACCAGCCCAGGCCACGTACACCAAAAGACTGGTTCATGCGGCGCATCTATACCCATGAAGGCGAGTTTTACCAGTTGTCCCAGGCCGAAGCCTTAAAGCGGCTTACTGCCGGCATCGAGATATTCCAGCGCAATGACTGGCCGCTGCACGGGTTTGTCGCCCCCGCCTGGTTGATGAGCGACGGCACCCGCCAGGCATTGCGCCAGTTGCCGCTGAGTTACACCAGCGACCCGCAGCATCTTTATCGACTGCCTGACTTCACGCGCATCGACGCCCCAGGCCTGGTCTGGAGCGCCCGCAGCGCATGGCGCCGCGGCCTGTCCAAAGTCCTCAGCGACCAACGGGAGCAGCGCTGGCAGACCGCCCCGGTGATCCGGTTGGGGCTGCACCCGGTGGACATGCGCCACGAGTTTTCTCGTCGCTCCTGGCTACAAACCCTGCAACGCCTACTCAATGCTGGGCGCACTCCACAGACTAAGGCCGCCTGGCTGGCGACGCAGCCATGAGCCGACTGATCTGGTTATTGCTGGCCCTGCTCATCGCGCTGGTGATTCCCGTTTGGCTGGGCGGCGGCGAAACCCTGTTGCGCCTGCGGCAGTTCCCCTTGCCCCAATTGCTGGGGATGTTTGCCATGATTATCGGCTGCTGGCTGATCAACAGTCTGCGCATCCGTCTGCTGCTCGGCGAGCAGCGCGGCCAGTTGGGGCCGCTCAAAAGCCTTGGCGTGGTGATCTCCACCGAGTTCGCGATGTGCGCTACGCCTGGGGGCAGCGGAGGGCCCCTGACACTGATGGCGCTCCTGGCGCGCAATGGCATACGTCCTGCCCATGGCAGTGCGGTGTTTGCCATGGACCAGTTGAGCGACTTGCTGTTTTTTCTCTGCGCGCTGGCGGGCATTCTCTTGTATGCGCTGTTCCATAGCCTCAACCCACGAATGGAGTGGCTGCTGGGGCTCAGCGCGGTATCGATGGTCGGCGGGATCATCAGCGGCTGGCTGGTCGTGCGTTTTCATCGCCGCCTGATTCGCCTTACGGGCCTGGCGCTCAAGACCCTGAAAGTACGCGCCAGCACGCGCCGACGCTGGGCGCGCAAGTTACTGCGCTTTCTCGCGGCCTTTACCCAAACCCTGAAATTGCCTTGGCACACGCTGTTACGAGTGTTTGCGCTGACCAGCCTGCATTGGTTATTGCGCTACAGCGTGTTGTACCTGGCGCTGCGTGGCCTGGGCGGCGATGTGCAGTGGGCCTGGAGCTTCCTGATCCAGATGCTGGCATTGACGGCGGGGCAATTCAGCCTGTTGCCGGGCGGGGCCGGGGCGGCCGAACTGACCTCGGCGGCACTGTTGGCGCCCATGGTAGGCAAATCCACGGCCGCGGCGGCGATTCTGATCTGGCGGGCGGTGACCTATTACTTCTACCTGCTGGCCGGCGCACCGGTGTTTCTATTAATGGTCGGCAAACCACTGCTCAAACGTCTTTTTCGGGGGGCACGCAAGGCTCGTGCTGCTGCAACTGTTCCCACAATCGGGCAGCCCCGGGGAAATCAGTACCATCCTCGGCATCCAGCGCATCCGGGTCGTAGCGACTCAGACAGCCCTCGCCCAAGGTAGCGGGCGCCCTGGAGGTGGCTTTATCGAGGGGGTCGGTCATGTGGGTGTCCTACAAATAAAAAGGGCCTGGGGAGTTGTACCCCCAGGCCCTTTCTTATTCAACTATTCAACCCAACGGGCTGATCAGAACACCACGGTCTTGTTGCCATGCACCAACACGCGATCTTCCAGGTGATAACGCAGGCCACGGGCCAGCACCATCTTCTCGACGTCACGGCCGAAACGCACCATGTCTTCGATACTGTCGCTGTGGCTGACGCGTACCACGTCCTGTTCGATGATCGGGCCGGCATCCAGCTCTTCAGTGACGTAGTGGCAGGTCGCGCCAATCAACTTCACGCCGCGCAGGGAAGCCTGGTGATAGGGCTTGGCCCCGACAAACGACGGCAGGAAGCTGTGATGAATATTGATCACCTTGCCGGCGTATTCACGGCACAGTTCCGGCGGCAGGATCTGCATGTAGCGCGCCAGCACTACCACGTCTGCGTCGTGCTGCTTGACCAGGCGTGATACCTCGGCGAACGCAGGCTCCTTGTCCTGGGGATTGACCGGCACGTGGTAGTACGGGATGCCATGCCATTCGACCATGCTGCGCAGGTCGTCATGGTTGGAGATCACGCAGGCAATCTCGCAGTCCAGCTCATCGCTGTGCCAACGGTGCAGCAGGTCCGCCAGGCAGTGGGATTCGCGGCTGGCCATCAGCACCACACGCTTCTTCTGCTCCGTGTCGGTGATGTGCCAGGTCATCGAAAACTCTTCGGCGATCGGCGCAAACGCCTCGCGGAAGGCTTCCAGGCCAAAGGGCAGTGTATCGGCACGAATTTCGTGACGCATGAAAAACCAACCGCTGAGATCGTCCGAGTGATGGCTCGCCTCGGTGATCCAACCATTGTGGGAAGCCAGAAAGTTACTGACCTTGGCAACGATGCCAACCCGGTCCGGGCAAGCAATCACCAGCCGAAAAGTGCGCATTAGGGGGAAACTCCAGAACTTCGCAAAGGCCGCTATTCTAGCGATTGCGCAGAAAAACTGCAGTATTCCTGATGCCTTATTCGCGGTGCTGGTCCTGGCAACACCCCTTATTCGCGTAAGGTTTTTACCACCGCTGTTTGACCGTATAAGGCAAACTCGAGCAGTTAACAGGAAATTAACGCGATTATCTTTCTGCCCAGCGCCTATTAATTAACTCGTTTGCATCGCTTTGCCACAAACATTCAATGTAATTCACACAAATACCGTCTTAAATGTTTACTTGGCGAAATTGCCTGACTATTATTGGGCCACTCACCCTGCCAATCAGCGTTCTACATAAGGTAGTCCACATGTCACTGATCAACGAATACCGCGCCACCGAAGAAGCCATCAAAGAGCTGCAAGCTCGTTTGAAGAACCTGTCCCAAGACGACAAGCTGCAAACCGAGCTGGAATTCGAAGGCAAATTGCGCACCCTGATGGGTGAATACTCCAAATCCTTGCGTGACATCATCGCGCTGCTGGATCCAGAGTCGAAAGTTAAAGCACCACGCGGCGCTGTGAAAACTACCGGCACCAAGCGTGCTCGCAAGGTCAAGCAGTACAAAAACCCGCACAACGGTGAAGTGATTGAAACCAAAGGTGGCAACCACAAGACTCTGAAAGAGTGGAAAGCCAAGTGGGGCGGTGATGTGGTTGAAGGTTGGGCTACCCTGCTGGGCTAAGCCTGGTCGGACCTTCGCCCGATACGCAACACATTAAAAACGCCAGCTTGCTGGCGTTTTTTATTGTCAGGATATTCTGTAGTTATCCACCTACAGGTTCAGTCGAGCGGCTAAAGAGTCGGCATAGTCCTGCCATTGCTCGAGTACCCCACACTGAAACGATGTAGCACTAACTGCCAACTCCTCACGCGCCTGCTTAAATGCCAGCAAGGTATTCGGTGCTCCCCACTGCGGATCCGACAAGCGTTGCTGACAGAAAAGTTTCCAGCGCTGTTGCTCCTCATTGTTCAAGGTTTCAGGAAAGTTACGCGCGCGGTAGCGAAATAATAATTCCGGCAAACGATGATCATCGAACGGCCACTGCTGGCGCGCTAACTGCGCGGGCTCTGCCATGCGAACTTGTTCACATAAACGCCGGTCACGGTCGCCAATAAAGCCATCGTAGAGCTGCTGCTCCGGGTCTTGGTTCGCCGCAAAGTCTTCCTCGGCGTAAATGGCCGCCAACTTGTCACGCCAAACTGCTTGTGCGTCAGTTAGCCGCAGCGCCCGTGCCTGAAAAGTATCCATATCCAATTGCAGACGCTCGCGATCTTGCGGGCGCAGCACCTTCAACGGCGCGACCACCGGGCAGCGGTTGATATGCAACAACTTGAGAGGCACCGGCAGTTCACCTTCGGCCAACTCACCACGGCGCATGTAAAGGCGCTCGCGCAGGGTCTCGGCGTCCAGATCCAGCAACCCCTGAGGGTCGAGCCCCAGGTCGCAGACGATCAAGGCATTGCGATTGCGCGGGTGCCAGGCCAGAGGCAACACGACCCCCAGATAATGGCGCTCGGCAGAAAAACGCCCGGAGATATGCACCATTGGTTGCAGCAACCGCACCTGATCCATGACCCGCTGCTTGCTGCGCAGTTGAAACAACCATTCATACAACTTGGGCTGTTTCTCCCGGACCAACCGCGCCAGGGCAATAGTCGCACGCACATCAGATAACGCGTCGTGGGCCTGGCCGTGCTCGATACCGTTGGCTTCGGTCAACCGCTCGAGCTTGAGCGTCACGCGCCCGTCCTGCTCCGGCCAGGTAATGCCCTCGGGCCGCAATGCATAGGCCGTACGCATCACATCGATCAAGTCCCAACGGCTGTTGCCGCCTTGCCATTCCCGCGCATAAGGATCGAAAAAGTTGCGATATAGGCTGTAGCGCGTCATTTCATCGTCAAATCGCAGGGTGTTGTAGCCGGCGCCGCAGGTGCCTGGCGTGGCCAGTTCGGCGTGCACTCGGGTCATGAAGTCGGCTTCGGCAAGGCCTTTTTGCACCAGGACGCCAGGGGTAATCCCGGTGATCGCGCACGCAGCCGGATGGGGCAGGATATCGTCGCTGGGCTGGCAATAAAGGTTGATCGGCGCACCGACCTCGTTGAGGTCCAGGTCAGTGCGGATACCGGCTACCTGGAGCGGGCGATCATTACGCGGGTTGATACCGGTGGTTTCATAGTCGTACCAGAAAATCGAGGTCACGGGCTATTCCTGTGCTGAAGACCGACAAAGTCTAGGCGCTGCAAGGCGCTCGGGGCCAGCGATACCTTTACTGTATAAATATCCAGCAAAACCTTGAAGGGTTGCTTCCACCGTCGACACTGCTAGCATCCGTGTCTCTTAGTCGTAATGCAAAGGACCGCAATGGCATCAACACCCCTGGATACCCACTACCAGATCGAGACGCCGGAAGGTATCGACCTGCCCTTGCGTCCTGCCGGCCTGCCACCCCGGGCACTGGCCTTTGCCTTCGACCTGGGCGTGCGTGGGATCATCATGGGTATCCTGCTGGTGCCCCTGGCGCTGCTTGGTAACATTGGCGTCGGGCTAGGCTCGCTGCTGCTGTTTGTGGTGAGCTGGTGGTACATGGTGCTGTTCGAAGTCCTCAACCAGGGTTGCTCCCCGGGCAAACAGGTGATGGGCTTGCGGGTAGTACAGGACGACGGCACGCCCATTGGCTGGTCGGGGTCGTTGATTCGCAACCTTTTGCGCTTTGTCGACATGCTGCCCTTCGGTTACTTCCTCGGTGCGATCAGTTGCCTGCAACACCCGCATTTCAAGCGGCTTGGCGACCTGGCCGCGGGCACGCTGGTGGTCTACCGCGAACTGCCGCTGGTACGCCCGCGAATCCCTCAAGCCACCGCCCTGCGCCTGCCCTTCGCACTGCAACTGAGCGAACAGCGGGCCATTCTCGGTTTCGCCGAGCGTCAGGCCGAGCTCTCTGCCGAACGGGTGCATGAGCTGGCCGCGATCCTCGCCGAGCCCCTGCAAGTACCCCCGGCCCGCGCCGTGGAGCAACTCAACGGTGTGGCCCGTGGCTTGTTGGGGCCGACATGAAGCAGAGCCTTTTTGAAAGCCGCCACCAGCCAGAATGGCAAGCCTTCGCCGAACAGCTCAAGCAATTGGAGCAAGGCAAAGCCAAGGCCGCCGATGTCGCGGGCTTCCCTCATCAATACCGCCGCCTATGCCAGCACCTGGCCCTGGCCCAGGAGCGCGGCTACAGCAGCTACCTGGTAGACCCGCTGCAACAACTGGCGCTGCGCGGCCACCAACAACTGTACCGTCATCGCAGCCAGCTGCCGGCAAACGTGCTGGCGTTCATCCTCGCCGACTTCCCACGCCTGGTACGCCAGCAGTGGCGCTTCGTGCTGATCGCCGGCCTGCTGTTCTTTGGCAGCCTGGTGGGGATAGCGCTGCTGGTCTACCTGTTTCCCGATCTTATCTACAGCATCGTCAGCCCCCAACAAGTAGCTGAAATGCAGGGCATGTACGACCCCCAGGCCAGCCGCCTGGGCCGTGCCGCCGAGCGGGCCGCCAGCGAAGACTGGATGATGTTTGGCTACTACGTGATGCACAACATCGGCATCGCCTTCCAGACGTTTGCGGCCGGCCTGTTGTTCGGCCTGGGCAGCGTGTTCTTCCTGATTTTCAACGGTTTGGTCATCGGCGCGGTCTCCGGGCACCTTACCGAGATTGGCTATGGCCAGACCTTCTGGTCATTTGCCATTGGCCATGGCGCATTCGAGCTCACCGCCATCACCCTGGCCGGTGCCGCGGGCCTGCAATTGGGCTGGTCACTGGTCGCGCCGGGGCGGTTGGCACGCGGCGAGGCCCTACGCCTGGCGGCCCGTAAAAGTGTGCGAATGCTCTGCGGTGTCATGATGCTCCTGCTCATCGCTGCGTTTATCGAAGCCTACTGGTCCTCCACCACCAACATTGCCCCCTGGATCAAATACCTGGTGGGCGCCGCGTTCTGGCTGCTGGTGGCCGCCTACCTGATATTCGCCGGGCGGACTCATCATGCGCCTGACTGACTCCAGCGTGATGATTCGCCCGCGTACCGCCTGGGAAGCCATGGACCTGGGTGTGTTGATGGCCAGGCAACACCGCCTCTTGCTGATGGGCAGTTGGGCACTGGTAAGCCTGCCGGTATTTATGGTGCTCACTGTGCTGCTGTGGCGTTACCCGTCGCTGGCCATGTTCCTGTTCTGGTGGCTCAAGCCGGCCTTTGACCGCTTGCCGCTGTACATCCTGTCCAAGGCTCTGTTTGGCGAAACACCCAGCCTCAAACAGGCCGTTCGCCATTGGCCGCACCTGCTGAAGGGGCAACTGTTCGCCAGCCTGACCTGGCGGCGACTGAGCCTGAGTCGCAGCTTTACCCTGCCGGTCAGCCAACTTGAAGGTCTCGATGGTCATGGGCGCCAACAGCGCCTGGGGGTATTACTACAACGCAATGCCGGGGCCGCACGCTGGCTGACGATCATCGGTATACACCTGGAAATCGGCCTGTGGTTCGGTGCCATGGCCCTGTTCTATCTGTTCATCCCGCAAAACGTGGAACTGGACTGGGATTGGCAACGGATGGCCTTGGCAACGGGCTCGGACGTGCTATGGCTGGAACACCTGGGTAACGCGTTCTATGCCATGGTGCTGGTGTTCTGGGAGCCCATCTACGTCGCCTGCGGCTTCAGCCTGTACCTCAATCGGCGTACGGTCCTGGAGGCCTGGGACCTGGAGCTGATATTCCGGCGCTTGCGCCAGCGCCTGAGCAGTGTTGCGCCAGCATTGTTGCTGGTCGTGGGCCTGGCACTGCTACAGCTCAGCCCATCTGCCATGGCGCAGGAACCGCCTGGCCCCAAGTCGCTCAGTACCCAGGCCGCCAGCCAATCCATCAAGACGATGCTGGAAAAGCCACCCTTCAAGAACCCGGAAACCGTCACACGCTATCGGTTTGGCGAAGAAAAGGCGCCGGTTGGAAACCAAGGCCATGGCGATGGAAAACTACCCCGCTGGCTCCAGGCCTTGCTCGACAACCTCAACAGCGATGCCTTCAGGCACGTCGCTAAAGCCTTGGAAATACTGCTATGGAGCCTGGTGATTGGCGGGCTGGCGCTAGTGGTGTGGCGTTACCGCGAATGGTTGCGCACCTTTGTCAGTCGCAGCCGACAGCCTCGCCCGAAAACGGCCAGTGCCATGCCCACCCAGCTGTTCGGCTTGGAATTGGGCATCGACACATTGCCCGATGACCTTGCCGGCGCCGCCGAACAGCTATGGCCCACCCAGCCACGGGAAGCCCTCGGCCTGCTGTATCGCGGCCTGCTCAGCCGGCTATTGCACGAATACGACCTGCCGCTGAAAAGCGCCGACACTGAAGGCCAGGTGCTGGAGCACGTGCATCGCTTGCAGCAGCCGCAGTTACTGGCATTCAGTGACGAACTGACACGGCACTGGCAAAACCTCGCCTATGGTCATCGTCTGCCTCCCTCCTCGGCCCAGCAAAAGCTATGCAACGATTGGCGTGCACTGTTCAGCGACGGAGCGGGCCAATGAACCGCCCATTAGTGTGGGTAGCACTGCTGCTGGTTTGCCTGCTGGGCGCCGGCGGCTTGTATGCCTGGCACAAGGCAATTCCCTACGACGAAGTGGTGGATCGCGGCCCATCGCCGGTTGCACGGGCCAACCCCTATCTGGCTGCCGAGCATTTCCTGCGCGAGCAAGGCCTCACAGTGGCGCACGCCAACGGTCTTGAACGCCTCGCCGACCTGCCCGCGAAAGGCCATAGCCTGTTACTGCTGGGGGAACGCAGCAACATGACTCCACGCCAGGTCGAGCAACTGCTTGGGTGGGCCAAGGCCGGTGGCCACCTGCTGCTGGTCGCCGAGGCCTTGTGGGACGAAGAAACCGGTAAAAGCGGCGATCTGTTGCTCGATCGCCTCAATATCCGCCAAACCTTGAGCGAGACCTTCGACGAACCGCCACGGTCTCGTAAAAAGCCGGCACCGGACCTGACCAAACTCTACGTCGACAACGAAACCGCCCCTACGCATTTCAGTTTTGACACCGACTTCAACCTCATCGACCCCAAGCACCTGGCGCAATTCTCTGCCAACAGCGCGCACTCCAGCCACCTGATGCAGCTGAACCTGGGGCAAGGCCGTGTCACGGTGGTGACCGATAGCGACCTGTGGAAAACCCCTGGCATCGGCAACCACGATAACGCCTGGCTGCTCTGGTACATTAACCAGGGCACCCAGGTAACCTTGCTGTTCAACAGTGACGTGGACGATCTGTTTACCCTGTTGCTGCGTTATTTCCCCCAGGCCCTCGTCGCCCTCGCAGCACTGGTTGCCCTGACGCTGTGGCAGGCCGGCATGCGCCAAGGCCCGGTCCAGGCACCGGCGCCCAAGGCTCGTCGGCAGCTACAGGAACACTTGAAGGCCAGTGCCGATTTCCTGCTACGCCGAAGCGGCCAGGGCACCTTGCTGCAAGCCTTGCAGCTCGACCTCCTGCGCGCCGCCCGGCGACGCCACCCAGGCTTTGAACACCTCGACAGCGCAAAACAACGGCAGGTGCTGGAACACCTGACACGGCAACCTTCCCATATCATCAGCCAGGCGCTCGAGCCACTTGCGCTGAAACGACTCTCCAGTGCCGATTTCAGCCGACAGGTAGCATGCCTGCAAACCCTCAGGAATGCCTTATGAGCGACTCTCCAACGGCCACCCCCCTGACCGCCGACAACCTTCGACATGCCAGCCAGCAGGCCCAGGCCCTGCGTGTGGAATTGCGCAAGGCCGTGATAGGCCAGGACCAGGTGATTGACGACGTGCTCACCGCCTTGATAGCAGGTGGTCACGTCCTGCTCGAAGGCGTGCCAGGCCTGGGCAAGACCTTGCTGGTACGTGCCCTGGCCCGTTGCTTTGGCGGTGATTTCGCACGTATCCAGTTCACCCCGGACCTGATGCCCAGCGATGTCACCGGCCACGCGGTGTACGACCTGCAGACCGAACAGTTCAAGCTGCGCAAGGGGCCGCTGTTCACCCACCTGTTGCTGGCCGATGAAATCAACCGTGCCCCGGCCAAGACCCAGGCGGCACTGCTCGAAGCCATGCAGGAGCGCCAGGTTACCCTGGAGGGCGAGGCACTGCCCATCGGCCAGCCCTTCATGGTGCTGGCGACCCAGAACCCCATCGAGCAGGAAGGCACCTACCCGCTGCCTGAAGCCGAGTTGGACCGGTTCATGCTCAAGGTGCGCATGGACTACCCCGACGCCCGGCAGGAACTGGAGATGGTCCGCGAAGTGACCCGCTCGTCCAGGGCCGACATGTTGGATGTACAGCCGTTGCGCACCGTGCTGCAAGCCGAGGACGTGGTGCTGATGCAGGAAATTGCCAGCGCCCTGCCCCTGGATGAACAGGTACTCGACTACGCGGTGCGGCTGGCGCGGGCCACGCGCAGTTGGCCGGGGCTGACCATCGGCGCCGGCCCCAGGGCCTCCATCGCCCTGGTACGTGGCGCCCGCGCTCGAGCGCTATTGCGCGGTGGCGAGTTCGTGACACCCGATGACATCAAGGGCTGTGCGCTGGCGGTGCTGCGTCACCGGGTGCGCATTGCGCCGGAACTGGACATCGACGGCCTGGAAGTTGACCAGGTGCTCCAGCAGCTACTTGACCAGATTGCTGCACCAAGGCAATGACGCAGCCATGAAACCGACCCGTCTGTTGCTGACCTGGCTGGGTGTGCTGCTGGGCCTGAACACCCTGTTGGGCGCTTCGATGGCGCTGCAGGTCAAGGTCCCTCAAACCTTGCACTCCATCGCTTGGGGCCTGCTTCTGGCCCTGCTGCTATTGGCGACGCTGGATGCGGCACGCTTGCGCCGCCGGCCCTCGGCGCGCGTAAACAGGAAACTGCCCGGCAGCCTGGCGCTGGGCCGCTGGGAAGAAGTGCGCCTGCACCTGGAGCATGACTACCCTCAACCACTGACTGTATGCGTGTTCGATCACGTGCCCGACGGCCTGAGTGTGGATAACCTGCCCCAGCCCATTCAATTGCACCCCGGCGAACGCGCTGAGCTGGGCTATCGCGTTCGCCCCTTGCGCCGTGGGCATTTCAGCTTCAGTCGCTGCGAACTGCTGCTGCCCAGCCCATTGGGGTTGTGGTCGGCGCGAAGGTTCGTCGAAACCCATGATGCCACCCGGGTCTACCCGGATTTCGCCCGTTTATACGGCGCGCAGTTGCTGGGTGTGGATAACTGGCTGAGCCAACTGGGCGTGCGCCAACATCAGCGGCGAGGGTTGGGCCTGGAATTTCATCAACTGCGCGAGTTTCGTGAAGGTGACAGCCTGCGCCAGATCGACTGGAAGGCCACCGCTCGCCAACGCACGCCGATTGCCCGTGAATATCAGGATGAACGCGATCAGCAAATCGTGTTCATGCTCGATTGCGGCCAGCGCATGCGCAGCCAGGATGATGAACTGTCCCATTTCGACCACGCCCTCAATGCCTGCCTGCTGCTCAGTTATGTCGCCTTGCGCCAGGGCGATGCCGTAGGACTGTGCACATTCGCCAGCGACCAGTCGCGCTACCTCAAGCCGGTCAAGGGCAGTGGCCAGTTGAACAGCTTGCTCAATGCGGTCTACGACCTGGACACCACCCGTAGAACCGCTGACTACCAGGCTGCCGCCAGCCAATTACTGGCGCGTCAAAAGCGCCGGGCACTGGTGATCATCGTCACCAACCTGCGCGATGAGGACGATGAAGCGCTGATGACTGCCGTCAAACGTATTGGTCGGCAACATCGGGTACTTGTGGCGAGCCTGCGAGAGGAAGTCCTTGACCGGTTACGCCAAGCCCCCGTGCAGACCTTGCCCGAAGCCCTGGCTTACAGTGGCACGGTTGATTACCTCAACACCCGCAATCAACTCCATGATCGTTTGAGCGCCCATGGGCTTGCAGTATTGGATACGTTGCCATCAGACCTGGGCGCCACGTTGGTGACGCGTTACCTGGGGTGGAAAAAAGCCGGTACGTTCTAATATGCCTGCATTCAGACGGGGGCCTGCTGGGGATCAAAGCTGAAGTACTGCACCAGCGCGTTGATCAGTTGCCCATACGCTTGGGGTGGCTGATGCACCATGAACCCGGAATCGTAATGCTGCGGGTTGACATCTTCATGGCTCCACAAGCAGGTCGCCGTCAGATCAATCGTCTGGAATTCGCCTTGCGCCACTGGAATTTTCAAGCACAGCTGAAAATCCACATCGACCATCATGGGTAATTGGCTGATCAGCATCAGCCCATTTTCAGACACATTGCCCAGAAAGCCGATCGGCTTGTCGGTAACACGATTGAACACCTGCAAAAAATAAGGCAGTTGATGCCGTTCGATCCGTCGCTCGGTAAACATGATGAAGTCGCCATCCAATAGCCAAGAGTCTGGCCGTGCCAGTGATTCGCAACGAGCAGTCGCTCGCTCTCCCTGGATCTCGGTGTGACGACAGGTACCGTTTGTCACCAGACAGCTGCCGAATCCAGGCTCTGCATCCGTTCGAATAGAAACTTGTACAAACGAACATTCAAAGAATAGCCCAGGACTGGCGACGGGCCAGCTATAAAATGACAAATTTCATTACAAAGATGCAGGCCGTGGTTTTACGGCGCCTGCACTCGGAAAATGCCCCAGTTGCTGCAAGGTATCGAGCCGCGCACGGGCGCGATAGGCGTACTCACTTGAAGGGTATTGGCTGATGATGAACTGATAGGTTTGGGCGGCGTCGACAAACAGTTTCTGCCGTTCCAGGCACTGCCCGCGCAGCATCGACACCTCCGGCTGCACATAACGACGGGTACGGCTTTCGCGATCGACCTGGGACAACTCCAGAGTGACGCGCGCGCAATCGCCCACCCCATAGGCGCGGTAAGCGTTGTTCAAATGATGGTCCATCGACCAGCGAGTACAGCCGACAACACTGACGGCCAGGGCAGCAACGAGCAAAATTCGCATGGGGGTTCTCCTGTCTTGTGCAGTGTATCGACCCCTGGTCGAAAATCTTCAAGGATGTTTGCCCAGTCAAGCGCAGCAAAAACAAGCCAATCGTCGATAAGTAGTGCAAACGAACAATGACTACAACGAAAGAGCATAGTAGCCTTCTCCAGCGCTTGAACTCAGGAGTCTGTGCATGTCCGTCCGTCGCACCAAAATCGTCGCCACCCTTGGCCCGGCCAGCAACTCGCCGGAAGTCCTCGAACAGCTGATTCTGGCTGGTTTGGACGTCGCCCGTCTGAACTTCTCCCACGGCACCCCGGACGAGCACAAGGCTCGCGCCAAGCTGGTGCGTGACCTGGCCGCCAAGCATGGCCGCTTCGTTGCACTGCTGGGTGACCTGCAAGGCCCGAAAATCCGTATCGCCAAATTTGCCAACAAGCGAATCGAGCTGAAGATTGGTGACAAATTCACCTTCTCCACCAGCCACCCGCTGACCGAAGGCACCCAGGACGTCGTGGGTATCGACTACCCGGACCTGGTCAAGGATTGCGGTGTCGGTGACGAACTGCTGCTGGACGATGGCCGCGTGGTCATGCGCGTCGACACCGCGACCCCGACCGAGCTGCACTGCACCGTGATCATCGGCGGCCCGCTGTCCGACCACAAAGGTATCAACCGCCGCGGCGGTGGCCTGACGGCGCCAGCCCTGACTGAAAAAGACAAGGCTGACATCAAGCTCGCCGCCGAAATGGAAGTCGACTACCTCGCCGTGTCCTTCCCACGCGACGCCGCCGACATGGAATACGCCCGTAAACTGCGCGACGAAGCCGGCGGCACCGCCTGGCTGGTGGCGAAGATCGAACGCGCCGAAGCCGTGGCCGACGACGAAACCCTCGACGGCCTGATCAAGGCGTCCGACGCGGTGATGGTTGCCCGTGGCGACCTGGGTGTGGAAATTGGTGACGCCGAGCTGATCGGTATCCAGAAGAAGATCATCCTGCACGCACGCCGCCACAACAAGGCCGTGATCGTTGCGACCCAGATGATGGAGTCGATGATCCAGAACCCGATGCCGACCCGTGCCGAAGTGTCCGACGTGGCCAACGCCGTGCTCGACTACACCGACGCCGTGATGCTCTCGGCTGAAAGTGCCGCCGGCCCGTACCCGCTGGAAGCCGTGCAGGCCATGGCGCGCATCTGCGTCGGCGCTGAAAAGCATCCGACCAGCAAGACCTCCAGCCACCGCATCGGCAAGGTCTTCGAAAGCTGCGACCAGAGCATCGCCCTGGCTGCCATGTACACTGCCAACCACTTCCCGGGCGTGAAGGCGATCATCGCCCTGACCGAAAGTGGCTATACGCCGTTAATCATGTCGCGCATCCGCTCCTCGGTGCCGATCTACGCGTTTACCCCTCACCGCGAAGCCCAGGCCCGCGCGGCGTTGTTCCGTGGTGTGTACACCATCCCGTTCGACCCGGCTTCGCTGGCACCGAACGAAGTCAGCCAGAAGGCTATCGACGAGCTGGTCAAGCGCGGCGTGGTAGAGAAAGGCGACTGGGTCATCCTCACCAAGGGCGACAGCTACCACACCACCGGTGGCACCAATGGCATGAAGATCCTGCACGTGGGCGACCCGCAGGTCTGAGTGACACGCTGAAAACAAAAGCCCTGCCATGTGAATGGCGGGGCTTTTTGCATTTCAAATCAGAGTCATCTGCTGCTAGCCCCCAGCGCGGCATGGATATGTAAGCAACCATGTAGCAGCCACCGGTAACCACGATGCGCAGCGAGCCGCCCTTGATCTTGATCTGCTTTTGATCTTGATCTTAGGCGCCCCGTCAAACCACGCTGGCCGGAATTCGACAGGGATTTGGGGGGTAAACCGGCAGGGATGCCGCTTTAGCCGCCCCGCGCCATGGATGGGGAGTGGCGGCGGCCCCCCAAATCCCTGTCGGATTACGGGCACACCGAGCCTGAGCGAGGTGCCGAGTGGTGGGGCATAAGCGTTTTGCTTACTTTTGCGCTTTTCAAAAGTGAGCCGCTGTAAAAGCGGAACCATAAGTAGCCGTTGCCCAAATAACGGATATGTACTCGGTAAAAGTCCAACATTCTGGTCGGCTGTCAGGCCGCCATCGGGGGCAAGCCCCCTCCCACATTTGGATTGCAGTGCATCAGTTAGATAGCTATAAGCTGCCCGGGAGCAGATACCCATGCCCACCGCGGACAAGCCCGACTCCCACATTGGAATGCGGTCAACTGTGGGAGCCGGGCTTGCCCGCGATGGCGCCAGAACAGCCAACACCGTTTTATCGCCGGGTGATAAACCCCGACAACGCCGCAATCGCCTCCGGCGATCTCAAGCGCTGGGTAAACAACGCCCCCTCCTCCTCGATCACCTGCCGCAACTGCTCGCGATCAACGCTTTTCATCAACTGCTTGGTGACCTGCACCGCCCCCGGCGCCAGGCTTTCAAAACGTCCGGCCATTTCTCGCGCCTTGGCCAAGGCCGCCTCGCCACTGCCCAACGCCTCGGTGGCAATCCCCCACGCTGCGGCTTGTTCGCCAGTGAACCCCTCGCCCAACAACAGTAGTTCAGCCGCCTTCGCATGTCCCAGCAACCGCGGCAGGATCAGGCTCGAGCCAAACTCCGGGCACAAACCCAGGTTAACGAACGGCATGCGCAAGCGTGCATCGCGGCTGATATACACCAGGTCGCAATGCAGCAACAGCGTGGTGCCAATGCCCACCGCCGCTCCAGCCACGGCGGCGATCACCGGTTTGCGGCAGTTGAGCAGGCTTTTCATAAAGTGAAACGGTGGGCTGTCGAGATCGTTGGGTGGCTGTTCGAGAAAATCGCTGATGTCATTGCCGGCGGTAAAACACTCGCTGCTGCCCTGGAGCAGTACGGCGCGAATATCCGAGTCTGCATCGGCCTGTTCCAGCGCCTCGGCCAGTTGCGTATACATGGCACGGGTCAGGGCGTTTTTCTTGTCAGGGCGATTGAGCTGCAAGGTCAGCAACCCGCGTTCGCGTTGCTGCAGGATGGCGTCGGTCATGGCGAATCTCGCGGCAAAAGGTTTCAGCGCTCAACCACGGGGCAGGAACACATCGGCCAGCAGTTGATTGCGCGGCAGCCCGGCCAGGAACAGGCGCTTGGAAAAAGCCTCGACGCTGACAGGGTGACCGCAGAGTAAAGCCAGCGTTTGCCGCGAAACAAGCCGCAGTTGCGCCAATGCCTGGTTCAACTCTGCCGCCGTCCATAGCTCCACCGTCAGGTTCCCATGCTGCGTGGCCAGCGCCGCCAGGGGTTCGGCCAGGTAATGAGCCTCGGCATCATGGGCCAGGTGAATGACACGGATGGCACCTTGGTGATCCTGGCGCAGCGCTTCGCGCAATATGCCCCACAACGGGCCCAGGCCGGTGCCGGCGGCCAGCAGCCACAACGGCCGCGATTGCCAGTCAGGGTCATAGTGCAGCGCCCCGCCCCGCAACTCGCCCAGGCGCAGAGGCTCACCAACCTTGAAATGGCGAGCGGCATCGCTGAATTCACCGTGTTGGCGGCAATCGATATGAAACTCCAGGTATGCATCCTGCTGGGGCAAGCTCGCCAGGGAATACGGGCGCGCCACCTGCCCCGCCCACAACACCAGATGCTGCCCGGCCCGATACCGCAGGCCACGCTCCGGTAGCAGGCGCAGGCGCAGCACCGTGGAACTCAACCAATCAGCGCCCACCACCTGGCCCGCCAGGCCGTCACGCAACGGTTCAAATGCTTCGATCTGGAGGTCGCCGACGACCCGACACTGACACGCCAGGCGCCAACCCTGCTGACGTTGTGTCGGGCTCAGGGCTTCGGGCTGCTGGTCATCGACCTTGCCCTGGCAACGCACCAGGCACGCATGGCAGCTGCCGGCCCGGCAACTGTAGGGCACGGCGACTCCCGCCTGGTTCAAGGCATCCAGCAGGTTAGCGCCGGTGGGCACCGACCAATGGCGTTCGCCGACGTGCAGTTCAGGCATATGGAGGCTCAATCAATAGGTTTGCGCACAGGGAATCACGCCCGGCAGAGTTTGACCATAGTCGGGTGTATCGGCCACCGCGCCGGGTTATACTGCCGCGCCTTTTTAGCGTCGCGCCTGCACCACTTTGGCGTGCCTTGGAAAGATGGTTTCAGCCGACCGACGCAACACTGAAGCCACCTTTATTGAATGTTCCCTTATAGAGGAGCGCGACTCATGACCGTGATCAAGCAAGACGACCTGATTCAGAGCGTTGCCGACGCCCTGCAATTCATTTCCTATTACCACCCCGTTGACTTCATCCAGGCTATGCACGAAGCCTACCTGCGCGAAGAATCGCCGGCGGCCCGTGACTCCATCGCCCAGATCCTGATCAACTCGCGCATGTGCGCCACCGGCCACCGCCCGATCTGCCAGGATACCGGTATCGTCACCGTGTTCGTGCGCGTAGGCATGGATGTACGCTGGGACGGCGCCACCATGGGCCTGGACGACATGATCAACGAAGGCGTGCGTCGCGCCTACAACCTGCCGGAAAACGTCCTGCGTGCATCCATCCTCGCCGATCCGGCGGGCGCGCGGAAAAACACCAAGGACAACACCCCGGCGGTGATCCACTACTCCATCGTCCCGGGTAACACCGTGGAAGTGGACGTGGCGGCCAAGGGCGGTGGTTCCGAGAACAAGTCGAAAATGGCCATGCTCAACCCGTCCGACTCCATCGTCGACTGGGTGCTCAAGACCGTTCCGACCATGGGCGCCGGCTGGTGCCCACCGGGCATGCTCGGCATCGGCATCGGCGGCACCGCCGAGAAAGCCGCGGTGATGGCCAAGGAAGTGTTGATGGAATCCATCGACATCCACGAGCTGAAAAAGCGCGGCCCGCAGAACCGTATCGAAGAGATGCGCCTTGAGCTGTTCGAGAAGGTCAACCAACTGGGCATCGGCGCCCAGGGCCTGGGTGGCCTGACCACCGTGCTCGACGTGAAGATCATGGACTACCCGACCCACGCCGCGTCCCTGCCGGTGTGCATGATCCCCAACTGCGCCGCCACCCGTCACGCGCACTTCGTGCTCGACGGTTCGGGCCCGGCGTCGCTGGAAGCGCCATCGCTGGACGCCTACCCGGAAATCGTCTGGGAAGCCGGCCCGTCGGCCCGCCGCGTCAACCTCGACACCCTGACCCCGGAAGAAGTGCAAAGCTGGAAGCCGGGCGAAACCGTGTTGCTCAACGGCAAGATGCTCACCGGCCGCGACGCAGCGCACAAGCGCATGGTCGAGATGCTCAACAAGGGCGAGACCCTGCCGGTGGACCTCAAGGGCCGCTTTATCTACTACGTCGGCCCGGTTGATCCGGTGCGCGAAGAAGTGGTCGGCCCGGCTGGCCCAACCACCGCGACGCGGATGGACAAATTCACCCGCCAGATCCTCGAGCAGACTGGCCTGCTGGGCATGATCGGCAAATCCGAGCGCGGCCCGACCGCCATCGAAGCGATCAAGGACCACAAGGCCGTGTACCTGATGGCCGTGGGCGGCGCCGCTTACCTGGTGGCGCAAGCCATCAAGAAGTCGCGCGTGGTAGCGTTCGCCGAACTAGGCATGGAAGCCATCTACGAGTTCGACGTAAAAGACATGCCGGTCACCGTTGCAGTGGACAGTCAGGGCGAGTCGGTACACATCACCGGTCCTGCCATCTGGCAGAAAAAGATCAGTGAGAGCCTGGCGGTAGAAGTACAGTAAGTCGATGTGGGAGGGGCTTGCCCCCTCCCACACACGTTCCAGACAGCTCATGGTATGGTGCTCGCCCTTACCGTGCCTGTTCATCATCGTATGATCGTGATCCCTCGCCCCCTGCGCCTGACCTTTTACTCGTTATTGATCATCGCCGGTGCGGTGCTGGCCGCTGCCTTGGCCACACGCCATGCCGAACGCCAGGCCCTGGTGGATGACGCCGCTCGCGCCAATCAGCAACTTGCGCTGTATGCCAACTCCCTGCACACCCTGATCGAACGCTACCGCGCCCTGCCCGCCGTGCTGGCCCTGGACTCGGAAATGATCCGCGCCTTGAAGGGCCCGCTGGATAGCACCACCCAGGACGTGCTCAATCGCAAGCTCGAACGCATCAACGGCGCCGCCCAATCATCCACCCTGGAGCTGATGGACCGCAGCGGCCTGGCGGTGGCCGCCAGCAACTGGAATTTGCCCAGCAGCTATGTCGGCCACAACTACGCATTTCGCCCGTATTTCAGCCAGACCCTGAGCCAAGGCACCGGGCGTTTTTACGCGGTGGGGGTGACTACTGGCATTCCGGGTTACTTCCTTTCCAGCGCGGTGGTCGATGAGCACGAGCAGTTCCTCGGCGCCATGGTGGTCAAGCTGGAATTCCCTGAGCTTGAACGCGAATGGGCCCAGGGTAATGACTTGCTGTTGGTCAGCGATGCGCGGGGCATTGTGTTTATCGCCAACCAGCCGGGCTGGCGTTATCGCAACCTGCGACCGTTGTCCGAAACTGACCTGGCTGAACTCAAGGCCACCCGCCAATACGACAAGAAACACCTGCAGCCGCTGGAGACCAGCGTCTTGCAGCGCTTCGACGACAACAGCCATTTGATGCGCGTCAATGGCCCCGACGGTAATGCCAACTACATCTGGGAGTCCCTGCCGTTGAAAGCCGAGGGTTGGACCCTGCACCTGCTGCGCAAACCCCAGTTCCCGTTTGAGGACCAACGCAACGCCGGTCTCGCCGCCGCGGGTTCCTGGCTGGCGCTGGTATTCCTGGCGCTGTTCCTCAGCCAGCGCTGGCGCCTGGCCCGCTTGCGTCAGCGCAGCCGCGAAGAGCTGGAACAGTTGGTCGAGGAGCGCACCCAGGCGCTGCGCACCGCCCAGGACGGCCTGGTGCAGTCGGCCAAGCTGGCGGCACTGGGGCAGATGTCCGCCGCCCTCGCCCATGAAATCAACCAACCGTTGACGGCCCAACGCATGCAACTGGCAACACTGCGCCTGTTGCTCGACCACGGCCGCGTCGACGATGCCTACAAGGCACTCACGCCGCTCGATGACATGCTCACGCGCATGGCCGCGCTCACCGGGCACCTCAAGACCTTCGCCCGCAAGAGCCCCAGCGGCCTGCGTGAACGCCTGGACCTGGCCACCGTGGTCGATCAGTCCCTGCACTTGCTCGACGCGCGCCTGCGTGACGAAGCCATCGGCGTCGTGCTCAACCTGACGCGCCCGGCCTGGGTACGCGGCGACGCGATCCGCCTGGAACAGGTACTGATCAACCTGCTGCGCAACGCGCTGGACGCCATGGCCGACAAGCCGCGCAAGCGCCTGGAAATCCGCCTGCATGCCGATCAGCAGCTGTGGCAGTTGACTGTCAGCGACAGCGGCGGCGGGATTGCCGAAGAGCACCTGAACAGCGTGTTCGATCCGTTCTTCACCACCAAGCCGGTGGGCGATGGCCTCGGCTTGGGGCTGGCGGTGTCCTACGCTATCGTGCATGAATTGGGCGGGCGCCTGAGCGCCGGCAACCGTGGCGACGGCGCAGTGTTTACCCTGACCTTGCCGATTGCATTGGAGACGCCAGCGCCATGTTGAACGCCGTAATTGTGGTCGATGACGAAGCCAGCATTCGCACCGCCGTCGAGCAATGGCTGAGCCTTTCGGGGTTTGAGGTGCAATTGTTCAGTCGCGCCGAAGAATGCCTGGCGCACCTGCCCAAAGACTTTTCCGGTGTGATTTTGAGCGATGTGCGCATGCCCGGGCTCGGCGGCCTTGAGTTGCTGGCCGAGGTAAAGCGTCGCGATGCCGACCTGCCGGTGATTTTGCTCACCGGCCATGGTGACGTGCCGATGGCCGTCGAAGCCATGCGCGACGGTGCCTACGATTTCCTGGAGAAACCCTTTAGCCCCGAGGCCCTGCTCAACAGCCTGCGCCGGGCATTGGACAAGCGTGGCCTGATCCTGGAAAACCGCCGCCTGCATCAACAGGCCGATCACCGCGCACAGCTGGAATCCAGCCTGCTGGGGGTCTCCCGCAGCTTGCAGAACCTGCGCCGCCAGGTGCTGGACCTGGCGACCCTGCCGGTCAATGTGCTGATCCGTGGCGAGACGGGCAGCGGCAAGGAATTGGTTGCTCGCTGCCTGCACGACTTTGGCCCCAGGGCGAAAAAGCCGTTTGTAGCACTCAACTGTGCCGCCATCCCCGAGCAGCTGTTTGAAGCCGAGTTGTTCGGCCACGAAAGCGGCGCCTTTACCGGCGCCCAGGGCAAACGCATCGGCAAGCTGGAATACGCCCATGGCGGCACGTTGTTCCTGGATGAGATCGAAAGCATGCCCCTGGCCCAACAAGTGAAATTGCTGCGGGTGTTGCAGGAACAGAAGCTGGAGCGGCTGGGTTCCAACCAAAGCATCCATGTGGATCTGCGCATCATCGCCGCCACCAAGCCTGACCTCCTGGAAGAGGCCCGCGCCGGGCGTTTTCGTGAAGACCTGGCCTATCGCCTGAACGTCGCGCAACTGCGCCTGCCGCCGTTGCGCGAGCGCCGCGAAGATATTCCGTTGCTGTACGACCATTTCGCGCAAAGTGCTGCTGAACGTTTGGGGCGTCATGTCGAACCCTTGAGTGGGCCACAGTTGGGGCGCCTGCTCAGTCATGACTGGCCGGGGAACGTGCGTGAACTGGCCAACGTCGCCGAGCGCCAGGTGTTGGGGCTCGGCGATCCGGAACCGGACGGCATCGAGGCCGGGCAATCGTTGGCGGCGCAACAGGAAGCGTTCGAGGCACATTGCCTGAAAGCCGCATTAACTCGGCATAAAGGCGATATCAAGGCAGTGCTGGCCGAGCTGCAACTGCCGCGCCGGACCCTCAATGAAAAGATGCAGCGGCATGGGTTGGCAAGGGAGATGTTTCTCTAGCGACCTTCCGATCGCCATCAGGGCTTGCCCCAGATGGCGCCAGCAACCATAAGCGGATTTCCGCTTACCAGCCGAAAATCATCGGCAACTTTCCGCTCAAAAAAATCCTGCAACCCTTCTATTCCGGGCCTTCATCTATCTGGCACAGCTCCTGCTATAGCCCGAACCAGGCAGTGCTCAAGCACGCTCCATAAAAACAACTAGATGAAGGATCCTTCAATGGATAACTCCAATACCTTGCCTCTGGGGTCGGCGGCTGCGCCGGCAAAAGAACGCACCACTTCCAGTCGAATCAAATCGATCTTCAGCGGGTCGGTGGGCAACATGGTCGAGTGGTACGACTGGTACGTCTACGCCGCCTTCTCGCTGTACTTCGCCAAGACCTTCTTCCCCAAGGGCGACACCACCGCCCAATTGCTCAACACCGCCGCGATTTTCGCCGTGGGCTTCCTGATGCGCCCGATCGGTGGCTGGCTGATGGGCCTGTATGCCGACAAAGTCGGACGTAAAAAAGCCCTGATGGCCTCGGTCTACCTGATGTGCTTCGGCTCCCTGCTGATTGCCCTGAGCCCAAGCTATGAAGTCATTGGTATCGGCGCGCCGATCCTGCTGGTGTTTGCCCGTTTGCTGCAGGGCCTGTCGGTCGGTGGCGAATACGGCACCTCTGCCACTTACCTCAGTGAAATGGCGACCAAGGAACGCCGTGGCTTCTACTCCAGCTTCCAGTACGTGACCCTGATCTCCGGCCAGCTCATCGCGCTGGCGGTGCTGATCGTGCTGCAACAACTGCTGACCACCGAGCAGCTGTATGCCTGGGGCTGGCGTATCCCGTTCGCCATCGGTGCCTTGTGTGCAGTGGTCGCGCTCTATCTGCGTCGTGGCATGGAAGAAACCGAGTCGTTCACCAAGAAGGAAAAAGCCAAGGAAAGCGCCATGCGCACCTTGATGCGCCACCCCAAGGAACTGATGACCGTGGTTGGCCTGACCATGGGCGGCACCCTGGCGTTCTACACCTACACAACCTACATGCAGAAATACCTGGTGAACACGGTCGGCATGAGTATCTCCGACTCCACGACCATCTCGGCGGCCACGCTGTTCCTGTTCATGTGCCTGCAACCCCTGGTCGGCGGGCTGTCGGACAAGATTGGCCGGCGGCCGATCCTGATCGCCTTCGGTGTCCTCGGCACCCTGTTCACCGTGCCGATCCTCACTACCCTGCACACCATCCAGTCCTGGTGGGGTGCGTTCTTCCTGATCATGGCGGCGCTGATCATCGTCAGCGGCTACACATCGATCAACGCCGTGGTGAAAGCCGAACTGTTCCCCACCGAAATCCGCGCCCTGGGCGTGGGCCTGCCGTATGCCCTGACCGTGTCGATCTTCGGCGGTACCGCTGAATACATCGCCCTGTGGTTCAAGAGCATCGGCATGGAAACCGGCTACTACTGGTACGTGACCGCGTGTATCGCAGTGTCGCTGATGGTCTACGTGACCATGAAGGACACGCGCAAGCATTCGCGGATTACCACGGACTAAAAAATGTGGGAGGGGCAAGCCCCCTCCCATATTGGATATGATGTGGGCTTCAGAATTGAGAGCAGAACAGGTCATGTCCGACGATATCCACTTCTACGAACCCGCCAACGGCCACGGCCTGCCCCATGATCCGTTCAACGCGATTGTCGGCCCGCGGCCGATTGGCTGGATTTCGTCACACGACCGCGAAGGTCGCCTGAATCTGGCGCCCTACAGTTTCTTCAATGCGTTCAACTACATTCCGCCGATCATTGGTTTTTCCAGTGTCGGGCGCAAAGACAGCCTGAACAACATCGAACAGACCGGCGAGTTCGTATGGAACCTGGCCACCCGCCCGCTGGCCGAGCAGATGAACCAGAGCTGCGCGGCGGTCTCGCCTGAGGTGAACGAATTCGAGTTATCCGGCCTGACACCGGTGGCTTCGAAAGTCGTCGCTGTACCCCGCGTCGGCGAGAGCCCGGTGTCGTTCGAATGCAAAGTGACGCAGATCATTCAACTACAACGCGCCGACAAGGAATTGGTACCGAGCTGGCTGGTGCTGGGCGAAGTGGTGGCGGTGCACATTGCCAAGTGGTTGCTAAAGGATGGGATCTACGACACCGCTGCTGCCGAGCCAATTTTGCGGGGGGGTGGCCCGGCAGATTACTTCCAACTGGGGCCGGAAGCCCTGTTCAAAATGTACCGTCCAGGCGCCACAAAACTCTGATTGAAATGCAATAAAAATGTGGGAGGGGGCTTGCTCCCGATAGCAGTGTGTCAGCGAAAAATAAGCTGACTGACCCACCGCTATCGGGGGCAAGCCCCCTCCCACATTTGCTCATCTGCGTTGTTTAGTTCGCAGCAGGTGCCCAGCTCAGCTGGCCTTCTGCATCCACATCGACCAGGCACTCAAGTTGCAGCGTCGCCGCATCATCGGCATCGGACGCCGTCTTGAACGTCTGCCCTTCAAGGATCTTGTGAAACTGCGGGGCGCCCATGCCATCCAGTGCCTTGACGGCGACGGCGGCGCTGTAGCCACCTTCTCCCGGTACTACGGCGGAAACGGCTTCGTGGTGGGCAAATTGTCTACGTGCCATGTTGCAGGTCCTGGCCAATGGAAAGTCGGCCATTGTAACCCTCAACCGGCCAGTTGCAGGTACTCGCCGTAGGCATGGGCGGCAGATGCATCGGTGAAGGTCTGGAAGTCCATGCTGCGGATCACCATGTCGTTCAACAGCTCGGTGAGGATCATCAGGGCCGGCGAGTTGAAGTAGGCGCTCATGGCCTGCTCGCTGCTCCAGAACCCCGAGACCAGCCAGACATCGGGGTCGACCTGGGAATGCTGCAACGAGAATTGCAGGCAACCCTCGGCCTGGCGTCCTGGTTCGATCAAACTGCTCAAGCGTGCACCGAGTTCGGTGCTGCACCCGCTACGGGCGCGGATAAAGGCCATATGGCTCGCGGGAATGGGGGTGGACATGTTCGACTCTCCCGTTGAGAAGTGATGCTCGGCAAGCACTGTGGGGGCGTGTTGCCACAGGATCAAAGATAACGGCGCGGGTGTGGACGCGGTTAGTCGATTCCTGCCGGCTTATTGCACAATCCTGCGAAAAGCGTAGATAAGACGTTTGCCCCACAGGATTTATTCCACGCGCCTGCCCAGTGTTTCAGGGAGATGACAGGCCTGGCGCTTGCCTGATTCACGACAGATCGCAGGATCAGGCAAGGATCAGGCAGAATCGACGTAACACTATTTAAAAAGCCGCCGCTAAGCTGAGCCCATCAAAGTAGCGTGTAGAGGACGCCCCATGCCGTCGCCCGATCCGAAGTCCACTCCCCTCGATGCCGAGATGGAAAAGCAACGCGCCGAGTTGGCCAGTATCGTGCACCGCCATACCTGGGAAGACGGCTCCTACGGCACCGCGATTACCTCGCTGTACCTGAACCGCCACAACACACCGCGGGATTTCATGCCGGTGCTGGTGGAACCTGCGCTGTGCATCCTGGCCAGCGGCAGCAAGGAAGTGCGCCTGGCCGACGAAATCTTCGCCTACGACCCGCTCAACTACCTGGTGTTCTCGGTGGCGATGCCGGTGGCCGGGCGGATTATCGATGCCACCGCCGAGAACCCCAACCTCTCCGTGCGTATCAACATCGACCCAACGCAACTGACGGCCCTGATCGCAGAGGCCGGGCCCATGGGCGTGCCCTCGCGCCCGTCGACCCGCGGAATGTACGTCGACCGCATCGACCACCAATTGCTCGACGCCGTGCTGCGCCTGACCCGGCTGCTGGATACGCCCAAAGATATCGCCATGCTCGCGCCGTTGATCAATAGGGAAATCCTCTACCGTTTGCTACGGGGCCCGCAGGGTTATCGCCTGTATGAAATCGCCGTGGCCAACAGCCAGAGCCATCGGGTCAGCCAGGCGATCAAATGGCTGAACGGCAACTATGAACAACCGCTGCGCATCGACGACCTGGCCAAGGAAGTGAACCTGAGCGTCTCGACCTTGCACCATCGTTTCAAGGCGATCACCGCCATGAGCCCGCTGCAGTACCAGAAACAACTGCGTTTGCAGGAGGCGCGGCGACTGATGATTGCCGAAGGGCTGGAAGCCTCGGCGGCGGGCTATCGGGTAGGGTATGAAAGCCCGTCGCAATTCAGTCGGGAATACAGCCGGTTGTTTGGCGCGCCGCCGCTGCGCGACCTGGCCCGGTTGCGCCAAAGTATTTGAATGGATGGAGATCAAAATGTGGGAGGGGGCTTGCTCCCGATGGCGGCGTGTCAGCCAAGGATTCATTCCCTGACACTCCGCTATCGGGAGCAAGCCCCCTCCCACATTTAATCAGCGTGTGTTCAGTCAAGTCCGCGGGGCAGTTGCAGGGTGACGCGAAGGCCGCCTTCGCGCAGGTTTTGCAAACTCACTTCCCCTCCATGACTATGGGCAATATTGCGCGCAATCCCCAATCCCAACCCATACCCCTGCTGCTGGCCGGCCAGGCGAAAGTGCGGTTCGAAGACTTGCTCCAGGCGCTGCTCCGGCACACCTGGCCCTTCATCATCCACATGCAGGATGAACTGCGCGCCATCGTCCTCGATATGCAAATGCGCGTTCTGCCCATACTTCAAGGCGTTGTCGATCAGGTTGCCGATGCATCGCTTGAGCGCCAGCGGCTTGCCCGGGTAGGTCGTCAGGGCCGCGCCATCCAGGGACACGCGACCGTTGCCGTTGGGTGCCAGGTACGGCTCCACCAGGCATTCGAGTACATGGTTGAGGTCCACCGGCTGGATGTTTTCGTGAATGTCGGTGTCTTTCACGCATTGCAGCGCGCCCTTGACCAGCAACTCCAATTCATCCAAATCGCGGCCGAACTTGGCTTGCAGGTTTTCGTCTTCAAGCAACTCTACCCGCAGCCGCAGGCGAGTAATTGGTGTGCGCAAATCGTGGGAAATCGCGCTGAACAACTGGCTGCGTTCGGTCAGGTAACGGCTGATGCGTTCGCGCATCGCATTAAAGGCACGGCCTACCTCCACCACTTCGCTGCCGCCGCCTTCGGCCACCGGTTCCACATCGGCGCCCAGGGACATGTCACGCGCCGCCCGCGCCAGACGCTTGAGCGGCCGGCTTTGCCAGTGCACCAGCAGGCCGATGAACAGCAGCAGCAAGCCGCTGGTCAGCACGATAAACCACACCTGCTGGGACGGCAGGCTCTGCTCCTCGAGGCTGGTATAGGGCTCGGGCAACAGTGAGGCGATGTACAGCCATTCTCCGGGGGCAAGCTGGATCTGGGTGACCAGTACCGGCGGGTTCACCGGTTCCAGGGTCAAGGCGTAATGCGCCCAGGAACGCGGCAGCTCGTCGAGCTTCAAGCCGGCATTGAAGATACGCAGGTCCTCGGCGCTGACGAACTCCACCGAGATAAGCACGTTGGCGCCCAGAGTCTGGCGCAACACGTCATCGACCGCTTCCAGCACCGCCTGCTTGCGCGGGGTTTGCGGCAGCAAGGCCATATCCAGCGGGCGATCATTGAGGGTCACGACAAAACGCGTGCCGCCCATGCTGCGCAACTGGTCGAGCACCAAGGGCCGATAGGCCACCGGCAGCGAACGGAAATAACTTACGCTGGCGGTCATCGAATGCGCCAGGCTACGGGCGCTGGTGACCAGGCCCTCAAGTTGGGTGGCGCGCAACTGCGAGACCCAGATCACGCTGGACAATGCCTGGGCGAACAGCACCACCAGCAAGGTCAGCAGCAGCATGC